>JAKFES010000093.1:0-44231 GCA_036675585.1 Burkholderiaceae bacterium | reverse complement strand
AGTGGCACGCCGGGCGTCGACAGCGGCACGCCGGGCATCGACAGCGGCGTGCCGGGCGGCACGCGCATCAGCCGGCGCAGGTACAGCGGGCCGCCCGCCTGGGGGCCGGTCCCCGACAGCCCTTCTCCGCCGAAGGGCTGCACGCCGACGACGGCGCCGATCGTGTTCCGGTTCACGTACTGGTTGCCCACGCGCACCTGCGCGGCGATCTGCTCGACGGTTTCGTCGATCCGCGTCTGCACGCCGAGCGTGAGGCCGTAGCCGACGTCGTCGATCGCCTGCAGCAGCGCCGGCAACTCGCTGCGCGCGTAGCGCACGACGTGCAGGATCGGACCGAAGACCTCGCGGCGAAGCTCGCGGATATTCGACAGTTCGATCAACGTCGGCTCGACGAAATACCCGTACCCGTGCCCGCCGTCGCGTTGCGCGTCGAAGGGCGCGGACGAGACGGCGGGCACGGCGCGATCCGCAGCGGGCTGCACGATCGAAAAGCCCTGCGCGCGCCGCGCATCGATGTACGCGAGCAGCGCGTCGCGCGCAGCGCCGTCGATCACGGGGCCGACGTCGGTGTCGAGCCGATCGGGGCGCCCGACGCGCAGCTCGCGCATCGCGCCGCGCAGCATCCCGAGCACGCGATCGGCCGCTTCGTGCTGCACGCACAGCACCCGCAGCGCCGAGCAGCGCTGGCCCGCGCTGTCGAAGGCCGAAGCGACGATGTCGACGACCGACTGCTCGGCGAGCGCCGACGAATCGACGATCATCGCGTTGATCCCGCCGGTCTCGGCGACCAGCACGATCGGTTGGCCGCGGTCGTCGAGCCGGCCCGCGAGGCTGCGCTGGATGGCGCGCGCCACGTCGGTCGAACCGGTGAAGACGACGCCGCGGACGCGCTCGTCGGCGACGAGCGCCGCGCCCACCGTGTCGCCGGGCCCGGGCAGCAGGTGCAGCGCGTCGGGATCGATGCCCGCTTCGTGCAGCAGCCGCACGAGCCGTGCCGCGACGAGCGGCGTCTGTTCGGCGGGCTTGGCGAGCACGACGTTGCCGGCGGCGAGCGACGCGGCAACCTGTCCGGTGAAGATCGCCAGCGGAAAGTTCCACGGGCTGATGCACACGACCGGACCGAGCGGATCGGCGGCGACCCGCGCGTACCGCTCGCGCAGGTCGCTCGCGTAGTAACGCAGGAAATCGATCGATTCACGTACTTCGGCGATGGCCGCCGGAAGCGTCTTGCCCGCTTCGCGAACGAGCAGCGCGATCCACTCGGGCGCCTGCACTTCGAGCTTCGCCGCAGCGTTCTCGAGCGCCGCGGCCCGCTCGGCGCGCGCGCGCCCCGCCCAGCGCGGTGCGGCATCGAGCGCACGGCGCAGCGCTTCGTCGACGTCGTCGTGCGTGGACTCGACGACACGCCCCACGCGGTCGAGAAGGTCCGCCGGATTGCACACCTCGGCGGTGCGCGCCGCGACGCCCGAAGCCCGTTCGCGGCCGCCGACGATCGGGCCCGCTTCGTGCCACCGCCGCGCGGCGTCCGACAACGCCGTCGCCAGGCCGACCAGCCGATCCTCGTCCGACAGATCGATTCCCCGCGAGTTCGCTCGCCGCGTGCCGTACAGATCGCGCGGCAGCGGAATCGCCGGGTGCGGCAGCCCGGCAGCGCCCTCTTCGCGCGCCGCGTCCTCGACGAGGCGCACCGGATCGGCGACGAGCGCGTCGAGCGAAACCGACTCGTCGGCGATCCGGTGAACGAACGAAGTGTTGGCGCCATTTTCGAGCAGGCGCCGCACCAGGTACGCCAGCAGCGTGTCGTGCGTACCGACCGGCGCGTAGATGCGGCACGGCCGGCCGAGCCCGCCCTCGGCCTCGTCTCGCACGACGTGCTCGAACAGCGGCTCGCCCATTCCGTGCAGGCACTGGAACTCGTACTGCCCGGCGAAGTACGCGCCGCCGGCCGCTTCGTATACGGCGGCCACGGTGTGCGCGTTGTGCGTCGCGAATTGCGGATAGACGGCCTCGCGTACGCCGAGCAGCCGTCGCGCGCAGGCGAGGTAGGAAACGTCGGTATGCGCCTTGCGCGTGAACACCGGGTAGCCGCCGAGCCCGTCGACCTGCGCGCGCTTGATCTCGCTGTCCCAGTACGCGCCCTTGACGAGCCGCACCATCAACCGGTGCCCGCTGCGCCCGGCGAGCTCGACGAGCCAGTCGATCGTCGGCAGGCAGCGCTTCTGGTAGGCCTGTGCGACGAAGCCGATGCCGTGCCAGCCGGCAAGCTCGCGCTCGAAGCACAAGCGTTCGAGCAGATCGAGCGAAACGTCGAGCCGGTCGGCCTCCTCGGCATCGAGGTTCAGGCCGATGCCCCAGGAACGCGCGCGCAGCGCGAGCGAACGCAGCCGCGGGTACGCCTCGTCGGCCACGCGCGCATACTGCGCGCGCGTGTAGCGCGGGTGCAGCGCCGACAGCTTGATCGACACGCCGGGGCCCTCGAGCACGCCGCGGCCGGCGGCGGCCTCGCCGATCGCGTCGATCGCGTTCTCGTAGGCGCACAGGTAGCGCAACGCATCGTCTTCGGTGAGCGCCGCCTCGCCGAGCATGTCGTACGAATGACGAAAGCCCTCGGCTTCGCGCCTGCGCGCCCGGGCGATCGCCTGCGCGATCGTCTCGCCGGCGACGAACTGCTCGCCGAGCAGCCGCATCGCGCGATCGACCGCGCGGCGCACGAGCGGCTCGCCGCTGCGCGTGACGGCCCGCACGAGTGCGTTCGACAGGCCCGTCTCGTCGTGCAGCGAGACGAGCTTGCCGGTGACCACCAGCCCCCACGCGGCCGCGTGAACGAACAACGAACCGCCCGGGTGCGCGCGCCAGTCGCCACTGCGCAGCTTGTCGCGGATCAGCGCGTCGCGCGTGGCGTCGTCGGGGATGCGCAGCAGCGCCTCGGCCAGGCACATCAGCGCGACGCCTTCCTGCGACGAGAGCGAGAACTCGGCGAGCAGGCCCTGCACCAGTCCTTCGCGGCCGATCGTCGCGCCGCGCTCGCGCAAGCGCGCCGCGAGCGAGCGCGCCCGCACGTCGATCGCGTGCGCGGACGGCGGCTCGAAGCGCGCACCCTCGAGCAGCGCACGCACGCAGCGCGGCTCGTCGATCCGGTACGCCGCGGTGATCGCCGCGCGCAGGCCCGATTGCCGGTGCACCTGCCGCTCGAGCGCCGAAAACGGCCGACCGTCGGGAGATCGCGGGCTGTCGTCGTTCATGCGGTGCGCCTCGAACGAGTTCGTCGTTACGGTACACTGCGAGTCCATTTCCGTGTGCCGCCGATGGGCCTTCCGCATCTCCCGCCGCAGTCGTGCACCCGGCGCAGCGCGCTTCTGGCGCTCGCCGCGGGTCCGCTGGCGCTCGCCACGCCCCGCGCGTTCGCTCAGATCGTCCGCACGTTTCCGGAGAAGGCGCGGCCGGGACGCCTCGAGATGCGCATCTTTCCCGATGCCGTGCTGGACGGCGAAGCGGTCCGCCTGGCCGCCGGCGCGCGCATCCACGACGCGCAGAACCGGATCGTGATGCCCGCCTCGCTCTCGGGCACGCACGACGTGCTCGTCGAGGACGATGCGTCGGGCCAGATCGGACGCGTGTGGATCCTCACCCCCGACGAACGGGAAGCCGCGCGCGAACGCCAGCGCAACGCACGGTGACGAAGAAGCTGTACATCCGCACCTTCGGGTGCCAGATGAACGAGTACGACTCGGACCGGATGGCCGACGTGCTCGCCCACGCCGAAGGCACGCAGAAAACCGACCGGATCGAAGACGCGGACATCGTGCTCTTCAATACCTGCTCGGTGCGCGAGAAGGCCCAGGAGAAGGTCTTCTCCGATCTCGGGCGCGTGCGCGCGCTCAAGCGCGAGCGCCCCGGGCTGATCATCGGCGTCGGCGGCTGCGTGGCGAGCCAGGAAGGCGAAGCGATCGTCGAGCGCGCCCCGTACGTCGACGTCGTGTTCGGTCCGCAGACGCTGCACCGGCTGCCCGAGCTGATCGCGCGCCGGCGGGAGACCGGGCGGCCGCAGGTCGACATCCGCTTTCCCGAGATCGAGAAATTCGACCGGATGCCGCCGGCGCGCAGCGAAGGCGCGAGCGCCTTCGTCTCGATCATGGAAGGCTGCAGCAAGTACTGCAGCTTCTGCGTGGTGCCGTACACGCGCGGGCACGAGATCTCGCGCCCGCTCGACGACGTGCTGGTCGAGATCGCCGGGCTCGCCGCGCAAGGCGTGCGCGAGATCACGCTGCTCGGGCAGAACGTCAATGCGTACCGGGGCGCGCTCGGCGAGCCGGCGAGCGGCGGCTCCGCGACGCGCGACGCGCGCGCCAGCGCCGACCTCGCGCTGCTGCTCGAGCTCGTCTGCGAGGTGCCCGGCATCGAGCGCGTGCGCTACACCACCTCGCATCCGAAGGAATTCACGCAGCGCCTGATCGACGCGCACGCGAAGCTGCCGAAGCTCGCCGAGCACGTCCACCTGCCCGTCCAGTCGGGCTCCGACCGCGTGCTCGCCGCGATGAAGCGCGGCTACACGGTGCTCGAATACAAGTCGATCGTTCGCCGGTTGCGCGCGGCGCGCCCGCACCTCAGCCTGAGCTCGGACTTCATCGTCGGATTCCCCGGCGAGACGCGCGACGACTTCGAGCGAACGCTTCGGCTGGTCGAGGAAATCGGTTTCGACGCGTCGTTCTCGTTCCTCTACAGCCCTCGCCCGGGCACGCCGGCGGCGGACCTCGCCGACGACACGCCCGCGACCGAGAAGAGCGAACGCCTGCAACGCCTTCAGTCGCTCATCGATGCGCAGGCGCGCACGATCAGCGAGTCGATGGTCGGCACCGTGCAGCGCGTGCTGGTCGAAGGACTCGCGCGACGCGACGACGCCGAGCTGGCGGCACGCACGTCGAACAACCGGGTGGTGAACTTCGAGGGATCGAGCGTGCAGATCGGCCGCTACGTCGACGTGCGGATCACCGAAGCGCGCGCGCACTCGTTGCGCGGCGAAGCGCTCGTACCGGGCCGATGAAGGCTGTGTCGACGCCCGGTCGCTCGACGACCGGCGGGGTCGCGCCATCCGCCGGGCGCCGATGATCGGCGCCGTGCGCGCGAACGGCCTGCTTGCCGCCCGCCTCGCCTCGACCGCGCTGTTCGCCCTCGCGACCGTACCGCCGGTTGCGCAGGCGCAGCCGGCCGCCGAGCCGCTGCGACCGGCGCACGGGGCGCCGCACGTTGCACCGCCGCCCGCCCCGGCCACACTGGACGAGCTGCTGCGCAGCGCCCGCGGCTGGATCGACACCGGACAGGCCGAACGCGCCTGGCAAGCGCTCGATGCCCGCGTCGGCGACTACGCGGGAGATCCGGAGTTCGATTATCTGCTCGGCCTGGCCGCAATCGACTCGGGCCGACCCGGGCGCGCCGTGTTCGCGCTCGAGCGCGTGCTGATGGTGCGGCCCGATTTCCTGCAGGCGCGTGCCGAACTCGCGCGCGCGTATTTCGCGATCCGCGAGCACGAGAACGCGCGCCGCGAGTTCGAGACCGTCTCGGCGCAGGAGATCCCGCAGGAAGCGCGCCGCGTGATCGGCGGCTACCTCGATGCGATCCGCGGGCTGGAAACGAGGAACGACCCCCGGTTCGTCGCGTGGGCGGAATTCGACGCCGGATACGACTCGAACGTCAATTTCGGCAGTGCCTCCGGGCACTGGGTCCTCGCCGACGGCACGGCGGTCGTGCCGCTCGGAATCAGCCGGCCGCAATCCAGCGCCGCTTTCGGGACATCCGTCACGGCCGACTGGACCGTACCGATCGGCGGTGCGTGGCAGTGGACCGTCGGCGGCCGTGCGGGCACCCGGCGTCATCCGTCCGCGCATACACTCGATCAGGACCAGTTCGACCTGAATTCGGGTTTCGCGTATCGCAACGGTTGCCATCGGATCGACATGCTTGTCCAGGCGCAGCACCTCGAACTCGGCGGCGCGGATTTTCGCGACGCCGTGGGCGCGCTCGGCCAGTGGCAGTGCGACCTCGATGCGCGCACGCGGATCGGTGTCTATGCCCAGCACTTCACCTTCGATTTTCCGCAGGAGCGCGCGCGCGACGCCCGGCGTTCGGGCCTCGGCCTCACGTTCGCACGCGTGCTCGAAGGCAGCGCGCACCCGATCGTCGTTGCGAGCGCGTTCGGCGGACGCGAGAATTCGCGCCGCGGTTTCGGCAACCTCGCGTACGACTACCGCGGCGTTCGCGCCGCGTACAGCCGCAACCTCGTTGCGCGCTGGCGCGGCTTCGCGTCGATTTCCTGGGAGACCCGCGCGTTCGATGCGATCGAGCCGTTCTTCGGCGTCGTCCGCAGCGATCGACAGGCGGACCTGCGCATCGGCGCGGAACGCGAGTTGTCCGACCGCTGGGTCGTCATGCCCTCGCTCGCCTACACGCGAAGCCGTTCGAACGTGGCACCGAACGACTTCCGGCGCACGCAGGCCGGTGTGACCGTGCGCTACCGGTTCCGCTGATGCGCCCGCCGCTCCTTTTCCCGGTGAGCCCGGCGTTGCGATTCCCGGAACCGGCTCGCGCGCGCCGCGTCGCGCGCGCCGTCGTGCAGATGCTCGCCTTCGTCCTGGGCCTGTGCGCGGCGATGCAGGCGGCCCATGCCGAGGACGGCCGCGCGCTCGTCGTCGCCGGAAACGTCATGCTCGAACGCGCGTCGCCCGGCGCGTTCTCGATCACCGCCGTCTCGGCCGGCACCGAGATCCGGAGCGGCGACGTCGTTCGAACGGGCCCCGATGGCCGCGTACAGATCCGCTTCAGCGACGGATCGATCGTTTCGCTGCAGCCGCGAACCGCGTTTCGCGTCGACCAATACCGCTTCGATCGCGAAGGCCAGCGCGCGTTCTTCTACCTCGTGCGCGGGGCGCTGCGAACGATCACCGGTGCGATCGGCAAGCGCAACCACGACGACTACCGGATGAAGACGCCGACGGCGACCGTCGGCGTGCGCGGCACCGAATACGTCGCCGAGCAGACGGCCTGCGATCCGCGCTGCTCGCCGGGCGTGCGCGAAGGGCTGCGCGTCGCCGTCGTGCAGGGCCGGATCGTCGTCACGACGAGCGCCGGCACGATCGAGGTCGCCGCCGGCGAATCGGCGGCGGCCGAAAGCGCCGACGCGCCGCCGCACGGTACGCAGCAGGGCCCGGTGCTGCCGCCGATCAGTCATGCGCCGCCCGCGCAGCGGCCCGCGACGTCGAGCGCCGCGAGCACCGCGGCCGGTACCGGCGCCGCGCAGGGCACCGCCGCAACCTCGACGACCGAGGCGGGCCGCGCCGCGCCGAAGGCGCTCGACCGGACGACGCTGCCGGCCGATCCGGGTCTCGATCCCAACGGCCCGGTGCCCGAGCCGGTTTCGCCCGGCGCCGGCGACCGCACGAGCACCGATGCGTTCGACACCGTGGCCCCCGGCGCCGGCCAGGCCGCTTCGACGACGTCGACGGGGACGAGCCCGAGCGGCACCGCCACGAGCGAGGTGTCACCGGCCCCGTCGAGCGCGAACCTCGACCTCGCGTGGACACGCTTCGCGGTCGAGAACGCCACCGCGCCCGGCAGCGCGATCTCGCCGAACGAGGCGCGCGATCCCGACGGAGAACTCGCCCCGGTCGTCGAGCGGTTCGTGACGCCTGCGCCGCCCGACGGCGCGGGTTCGCCCGGCAACGGCCCCGCCGACGGCGGCGACCCCGGCATGGCGCCCCCACAGTGGCGCGCCGGCACCCATCCGATCGGCGCGCAAGGCGACGCCTCGACGGGCCTGTCGTTGCACGTGCTCGAGCCGTGGTCGCTCGGAATGCCCCGGCGCGTGACCTCCGGGTCGATCACCCTCGACGACTCGATGGAGATGGCGGCGCTCGAATGGTGCCGTTCCGACGCGTCGTGCCGGCTCTCGAAAGGCAACACGAGCGTTCGCGACGCCGGTCACGACGCCTACACGAGCTGGGGGCGCTGGACCGGCGGCAACGCGCACCTCGCCTCGAGCGGCTCGCCGTTGCACATAGCGGGCAGCGACGGGATGCACTACCTGGCCGGCGTGCCGTCGGCCACGATTCCGACCGGTGGCGTGTTCGGCTACGACCTGATCGGCTCGACCCGGGCCACGCTGGACGGCGGTGGCGAAACGGGACAGTTCAGCGGGCGGGCGGCGGTCGCGTTCTCGCCGTCCGGCGCCCGCGTCGGGCTCGAAGCGAGCGTGGCGTTTCCCAGCGGCGGGTACGGCTTCACGACGCCGGGCGGCGTGGCCGATCCGGCACGCAGCCCGCTGGCGACCGGGCCCGGACATACCTTCGCCGGGCGGCTGCCGGCCATCGCCACGCGCAATCACCCGGTCGACTGCTCGGCCGGTTGCGCCGTCGACGTCGAGGGCGGCCTGTTCGGGCCCGACGCGGCCCGGCTCGGCCTCACGTATCGGATCACGGGCTCCGGCGTGCGGGCCACTACAATCTCGGGAGTCGGGGTCTTCCAGAAAAAGAACCCCTGAACGGCGGCGCCTTCGCCTTCTCCACGAGATGTCTTGAGAACACGCACGATCGAATTCACGCCCGAAGTGGCGGACAACCGGCGCCTGGCCAATCTGTGCGGCGCACTCGATCGCAACCTGAGGCAGATCGAGGAAGCGTTCGACGTACGCGTCTCGCGGCGCGGCGACACGTTCAGCGTCGAGGGGCCGACGGCCGCCGCCCGGCGCGCCGTGCAGGCGCTCAAGCATTTCCACGCGCGCGCCGAACACCCGCTGTCGCTCGACGACGTGCAGCTCGGACTGGTCGAACTGAAGGTGCCGGCCGAGCCGAAGCCGCCCGCCGAGGCGGCCGACGAACCGCCGGCTCCGGTCCTGCACACGCGCCGCAGCGACCTGCAGGGCCGCACGCCGCGGCAGCGCGAATACCTGCGCAACATCCTGTCGCACGACATCACGTTCGGGCTGGGGCCGGCGGGCACCGGCAAGACGTATCTCGCGGTCGCCTGCGCGGTCGACGCGCTCGAGCGCGACGCGATCAAGCGCATCGTGCTGACGCGGCCCGCGGTCGAGGCCGGCGAGCGGCTCGGCTTCCTGCCCGGCGACCTCGCGCAGAAAGTCGACCCGTACCTGCGCCCCCTGTACGACGCGCTGTACGACCTGCTCGGTTTCGAGCGCACGAACCGGATGTTCGAGAAGCAGGCGATCGAGATCGCGCCGCTCGCCTACATGCGCGGACGCACGCTGAACCACTCGTTCATCATCCTCGACGAAGCGCAGAACACGACGCCCGAGCAGATGAAGATGTTCCTCACGCGGATCGGTTTCGGCTCGCGCGCCGTCGTCACCGGCGACACGACGCAGATCGACCTGCCCAAGGGGCAGGCCTCGGGGCTGATCGAAGCGCGCCGCATCCTCGGTCGCGTGCGCGGCCTGGCGTTCACCGAGTTCGGCAGCGCCGACGTCGTGCGCCATCCGCTCGTCGCGCGCATCGTCGATGCCTACGAAGCCGCGGCCGATGGCGGCTGACGGCGCGATCGGGCCTCGTCTTTCGCTGTCGGTGCAACTGGGCGACGAACTCCGCTCGCTGCCCGCGCCGCGCGCGCGCCTGCGCCGCTGGGTCGCCGCGGCCATCGAGACCGATGCGACGCTGACGCTGCGCTTCGTCGGCGAGCACGAGGCGCGCGCGCTCAACGCCGCGTACCGCGATCGCGACTACCCGACCAACGTGCTGACGTTCTGCTACGACGCGCCGGCCGGAATCCACGCCGACATCGCGATCTGCATGCCGGTGGTCGAGCGCGAGGCGCGCGAGCGGCGCAAGCCGACGCTGGCGCATCTCGCGCATCTCGTCGTGCACGGCGTGCTGCACGCCGGGGGCTACGAGCACGAGACCGAAAGCGACGCCGCGCGCATGCAGGCGCGCGAAACGGCACTGCTCGCGCGCCTGCGCCTGCCCGACCCCTGGGCGTGATCGCGGCGGGGGTGGTTTGCCCGCGCGAAGAACGATCGGTTATCCTGCACCGAACACCATTTCCTTCGTCAGCCTCATGTCCGACGGCCCATCGGGCACCGAACACCGCAAACCCCTCCTCGAAAGGCTCGCAGCGCTGCTGTTGCGCGTACCCGAAGACCGCGAGCAACTGCTCGACCTGCTGCGCCAGGCGCACGAGCGTGCAGTCCTCGACGCCGACGCGATGTCGATGATCGAGGGTGTTCTCCAGGTCTCCGAGCTCGCCGCGCGCGACATCATGGTCCCGCGCGCCGAGATGGACGTGATCGACGTCGACCAGCCGCCCGATGCGTTCCTGCCGAAAGTGATCGAGACCGCGCACTCGCGTTTCCCGGCGATCGAAGGCGACCGCGACAACGTCGTCGGCATCCTGCACGCGAAGGACCTGCTGCGGCTGTACGCCCGCGAGCCGATCGGCGTGCGCGAACTGCTTCGGCCGGCGGTCTTCGTTCCGGAGTCCAAGCGCCTGAACCTGCTGTTGCGCGACTTCCGCTCGAACCGCGGCCACCTGGCGATCGTCGTCGACGAATACGGCGGAACCGCGGGGCTGATCACCGTCGAGGACGTCCTCGAGCAGATCGTCGGCCAGATCGACGACGAGTTCGCGCTCGACGTCGAAGGCGACGACATCGTGCGCATCGACTCGGCGCCGAACGGCATCCAGCGGCACCGTGTGCGCGCCAGCGCGAAGATCGACGCGTTCGACGAAGCCCTCGGCACGCATTTCGGCGACGAAACCGCCGACACGGTCGGCGCACTCGTCGGCGAGCATTTCGGCCGGGTTCCGCGCCGCGGGGAAAGCGTCGAGTTCGGCGGCGTTCGCTTCGAGGTATTGCGCGCCGACGCGAACCAGGCGTTGCTGCTGCTGGCCGAGCGGCTGCCTTGCGCGGAGTTCGGCCCGCGGCTCGGCCAGGCCGCCCGCACGACCGTCGCGCACGGCGATTGAGCGCCGCCGTGCGCGCGCGCGGCGCGCCGCTCCTGATCGCCGCGCTCGTCGCCGGCTTCGTGCAGGCGGCGAGCTTCGCGCCGGTCGAAGCCTGGTGGCTTCAGCTCGCGTCACTCGCCGCGCTCGTCGCGATGCTGCTGCGCGTGCCCGCGCGCGCGACGGCGATCGGTTTCGCGTTCGGCCTCGGCTGCTTCGGCGCGGGTGTCTCGTGGCTGTACGTGAGCATGCACCGGTACGGAGGCATGCCGGCCCCGCTCGCTGCGCTCGCCCTGCTGCTGTTCGCGGCGTACCTCGCCGCGTTCGTCGCGCTCGTGGCCGCGCTCTTCGCCCGCGTCGATTGCGCGCTGCGCGCGCGCGAGACGCGCCTCGCGCTACGCGCTGCCGCACTCGGCCTGCTGTTCCCGGGCGCCTGGGCGCTGGCCGAGATCGCGCGCGGGTGGCTCTTCACCGGATTTCCGTGGCTCGCGATCGGCTACGCGCACGTCGACGGACCGCTCGCTTCGTTCGCGCCGCTGCTCGGCGTGTACGGCGTGTGCGCGCTCGCCGCGCTCGCCGCGTTCGGCGTAGCGCTCGCGCTCGCCGGCCTTCGCACGCACGAGGCGCGCGCGGCGGCGAGCACGCCGGCAGGCGTGCGCGCGCTCGGCGTGCTCGCCGCGCTCGCTCCGCTGCTCGGCGGGCTCGCGCTCGCGCCGCTCGACTGGTCGACCGTGCACGCCGCACCGCTTCGCGTGCGGCTGTTGCAGGGCAACGTTCCGCAGGAGCTGAAGTTCGATCCGCAGCGCAGCCGCGCGGCGCTGCAGGCGTATACGCTCGACATCCTGCGCGGCGACGCGCCGCTCACCGTGCTGCCCGAAACGGCGTGGACGATCCCCTGGTCGGCAACGCCGGCGCCGCTGCGCGACGCGATCGCAGCGCACCTCGAGCGGATCGACGGCGTGGTCGCGATCGGCATGCCGCTGTTCGCCGGCATCGACGACGAGGACCCGGCAGCCACGCAACCGGCGAGCGCGTCGCCTGCGCGCTACCCGATGCTCACCAACAGCGTCGCCGTGATCGACGCCAGCGGCCACCTCGTCTCGCGCTACGACAAGCGACACCTCGTGCCCTTCGGCGAATTCGTACCCTTCGGCTTCGGCTGGTTCGTCGACCTGATGCACATCCCGCTCGGCGACTTCGCCCGCGGCGCGGACACGCAGGCGCCGTTGGCGATCGCCGGGCAGCGCGTCGCCTTCGACATCTGCTACGAAGACCTGTTCGGCGAGGAGATCGGCGCGCAGGTCCGGGGCGGTGCGACGATCCTGGTGAACGTCAGCAACATCGCTTGGTTCGGCGATTCGCACGCGCTGCCGCAGCACCTGCAGATCGCCCGGATGCGCGCGATCGAGTTCGCACGACCGATGCTGCGCGCGACCAACACCGGCGTCACCGCGGCGATCGACGGCCGCGGTCGCGTGCTCGAGCGACTGCCGACGCACGCCGCCGGCGCGCTCGAGATCGACGTGCAGGGACTCGACGGATTGACCCCGTACGCGCGTTTCGGCAACGCGCCGGTACTCGCACTGTCGCTCGTCGTCGTCGCCGCCGGCGGCTGGGTTTCGCGCCGCGGCGCACGCGCTGCGCGTCGGGCGACGGACCAAACCCGCTAGAATGGCCGTTTTTCGACGCCGCACCGGCGCCATGCTCAGCTTCCAGCAACTGATCCTGCGCCTGCAGCAATATTGGGACCGACAAGGCTGCGCGCTGCTCCAGCCGTACGACATGGAAGTCGGCGCGGGCACGTTCCACACTGCCACGTTCCTTCGTGCCATCGGCCCCGAGCCGTGGCGCGCCGCATACGTGCAGCCTTCGCGCCGGCCGAAGGACGGCCGCTACGGCGACAACCCGAACCGGCTGCAGCACTACTACCAGTACCAGGTGGTGCTCAAGCCCTCGCCGGTCGACATCCTCGATCGCTATCTCGGCTCGCTCGACGCGATCGGAATCGACACGTCGGTGAACGACGTGCGCTTCGTCGAAGACGACTGGGAGTCGCCGACGCTGGGCGCCTGGGGACTGGGCTGGGAGGTCTGGCTCAACGGAATGGAAGTGACGCAGTTCACGTATTTCCAGGAGGTCGGCTCGCTGAAGTGCCAGCCGATCACCGGCGAGATCACCTACGGTCTCGAGCGCATCGCGATGTACCTGCAGGGCGTCGAGAGCGTGTACGACCTGCAGTGGACCGAGGGCATCACGTACCGTGACGTGTTCCACCAGAACGAGGTCGAGCAGTCGGCGTACAACTTCGAGCACGCCGACGTCGACCGGCTGTTCCGCCACTTCGACGACTACGAGCGCGAGGCGGTTCGGATGATCGAGGTGGGGCTCGCGCTGCCCGCCTACGAGCTGGTGCTCAAGTGCTCGCACACGTTCAACCTGCTCGATGCGCGCGGGGCGATCTCGGTGACCGAGCGCGCGGCGTACATCGGTCGCGTGCGCAAGCTCGCACGCGCGGTGGCCCACGCGTATTACGAGTCGCGCGAGCGGCTCGGCTTCCCGATGCTCGGCGCGGTGCGCGATGCCGCCTGATCCGGCGCGCGGATCCGTGCACCCCGCCGCCCGAATGCGCGCACCGCTGCTCGTCGAACTGCTCACCGAGGAGCTGCCGCCGCGCGCGCTCGCGCGACTCGGCGACGCCTTCGCCGACGGCCTCGCGCAGGCGCTGCGCAAGCGCGGCCTGGTCGCCGACGACGCGCGCATCGACCGCTTCGCCACGCCGCGCCGGCTCGCCGTTCGGATCGACGCGGTCGCGTCGCAAGCGAGCGAGCGCACGGTCGACACGAAGGGCCCGTCGGTCCGGATCGGCCTCGACGCGGCCGGCCAGCCGACGCAGGCGCTGCGCAAGTGGGCGCAGAAGCTCGGCGCTTCGCTCGACGCGCTCGAGCGCGCGAGCGACGGCAGGCAGGAGATCTTCTGGTATCGCAGCGTGGTGGCGGGCGAATCGCTCGCCGAAGCGATCGTTCCCGCGATCGAGGAAACGCTCGCCGCGCTGCCGATTCCCAAGACCATGCAATACCAGCTCGCCGACGGGCGCACGACGGTTTCCTTCGTCCGGCCCGCGCACGGCCTGGTCGTGCTGCACGGCGATCGCGTGCTCGACGCATCGGTGCTCGGACTGCCGGCGCAGCGCGCCACGAGAGGCCACCGGTTCCTCTCCGACGGCCCGATCGAGATCGCCGACGCACGCGAGTACGAAGCACGACTCGCGTCGGCCGGTCGCGTCGTCGCGTCGTTCCAGGGGCGGCGCGCTTCGATCGAGGCGATGCTTCGCGAGTGCGCCTCGCGCCTGGAGGCATCGCTGGGCGACGAAGGCCAGGTCGCATCGCTGCTCGACGAGGTGACGGCGCTCGTCGAATGGCCGGCCGTGTACGTCGGCGAGTTCGAGCGCGAGTTCCTGCAGGTGCCGCAGGAATGCCTGATCCTCACGATGCGCACGAACCAGAAATACTTCCCGCTGTTCGACCCCGCGGGTCGGCTGCTGCCGCGGTTCCTGATCGTCTCGAACCTGGAAGTCGACGACCCGCGATCGATCGTCGCCGGCAACGAGCGCGTCGTGCGCCCGCGGCTCGCCGACGCGCGCTTCTTCTTCGACCTCGACCGCAAGACGGCGTTGGCGCAGCGCGTCGCGGCGCTCTCGGACGTCGTCTACCACGCGAAGCTCGGCACGCAGGCCGAACGCACCGAACGCGTCCGGAGCATCGCACGCGCGATCGCCGCGATGACCGGTGCCGACGTCGAGCGCGCCGATCGTGCGGCGTTGCTCGCGAAAGCCGACCTGCTCACCGGGATGGTCGGCGAGTTTCCCGAACTGCAGGGCGTGATGGGCGGCTACTACGCGCGCCACGACGGCGAGGACGAAGCGGTTGCGCGCGCGATCGTCGAGCAATACAGTCCGCGCTTCGCCGGCGACGCGTTGCCCGCGAGCGAAACCGGAACCGTGCTCGCGCTCGCCGACAAGCTCGAGACGCTCGCCGGGCTGTTCGGCATCGGCCAGCACCCGAGCGGCGACAAGGACCCGTTCGCGTTGCGCCGTCATGCACTCGGCGTCGTTCGCATGCTCGTCGAGAAGTCGCTCGACGTGCCGCTCGATGCGCTGCTCGCTGCGGCCTTCGACGCATTCGACGACCGCGTCGCGCACGCCAACGACGAGCTCGAAACCTTCTTCTTCGAGCGCCTGTCCGGTTACCTGCGCGAGCTCGGCTTCGGCACGCAGGAGATCGCCGCCGTGGTCGACCAGCGGCCGATGCGGCTGGCGAGCGTGCCCGCGCGGCTGAGCGCCGTGCGCAGCTTCTCGCAGTTGCCCGAAGCCGCCGCGCTGGCCGCGGCGAACAAGCGCATCGTCAACATCCTGAAGAAGGCCGGCGAGGATTTCCCGCGAACGCTCGATCGCACGCGGCTCGTCGAGCCCGCCGAGCGCGCGCTCGCCGAGTGCCTCGACACGCTCGCGCCGCGCGCCGATGCGCGCCTGCGCGAGGCCGACTACGCCGCGGCGATGACCGTGATGGCCGGGGCGCGCGAGGCGGTCGACCGTTTCTTCGACGAAGTCATGGTGATGACCGACGACCCGGGGCTGCGGGCGAACCGGCTGTCGCTGCTCGCCGCATTGCGCGATCTGATGAACCGCGTCGCCGACATCTCGAAGCTCTCGAGCGCCTGAAACCGTCTCGCAAGGCACCGGCCGTGAAGCTCATCGTTCTCGACCGAGACGGCGTCATCAATCACGACAGCGATGCGTACATCCGCACTCCCGACGAATGGCGCCCGCTGCCCGGCAGCCTCGAGGCGATCGCACGGCTGAACAAGGCCGGTTACCGCGTCGTCGTCGCGACCAACCAGTCGGGCGTCGCGCGCAAGCTGTTCGATGTCGCGACGCTCGGCGCGATCCACACGCGAATGCACCAGGCGGTCGGCGAGGTGGGCGGGCGGATCGACGCCGTCTTCTTCTGTCCGCACGGCCCCGACGACGGTTGCGAATGCCGCAAGCCGCGCCCGGGGCTCTTCCACGAGATCCTCGCGCGCTTCGGCGCATCGACCAACGAGGTGCATGCGATCGGCGACCAGCTGCGCGACCTGCAGGCCGCGCACGCCGCCGGATGCCGACCGGTGCTGGTGCTCACCGGCAAGGGACGCAAAACGCTCGCGGCCGGCGGGCTGCCGCCCGAGACCGCGGTGCGCGTCGACCTGGCGGCGGTCGCGATCGAGCTCGCTCCATGAGCGACGACACGATGCGCCGGTCGTCGCGCGATCGTGTCGTCGAAACACCAGTCGACGTACGCGACGTCGGTCGTTCCGGTGTGGGTGTCGCGCGAGCTGTGCTAGGTTTTCGAGCGTGAACCGCCCTGTCTGCCGTTCTTCGGATCGGGCGTCGAGGCTGCTCGACCTGACCCTCCTCCCCGCCGAAGTCGAGAACCGGATCGAAAACGAAATGCGACGCCTCGGCCCCCATCGGTATGCGCCCGATTCGCCGGCCCCGGCGTACCCGGGCACAACGAGATGAACGAACGCAAGAACGTGCGGAAGCCGCCTTCGCGACGGGCTCCCGCGGACGCTTCACGGCAACTGAATCTTCCGCTGTTCGACCCGCTGCACACTCCGATCACCGTCCTCGACGCCGACCCGCGCGCCGGCGCGGTGCGCACGACGATGCTGTGCGAGCAGTGGCTGCAGTACGAACTTCGCCGCTCGCGCCGACGCACGATCGGCTTCGTCATCGACGAACGCGGATTGCGCGTCACCGCGCCGCGCTGGGTGTCGCTCGCCGAGATCGAACGCGCGCTGCAGGAGAAGGCGCGCTGGATCGTGCGCAAGCTGGTCGAATGGCGTGCGCACCAGGCACGCCGCGAGCGGCTCACGGTGCGCTGGGAACACGGCGCGCCGCTGCGCTATCTCGGCTCGACGCTCACCCTGTTCGTGGCCGACCACGGCGGCCGGACCGAGCGGGTCGGCGACCGGCTGGTCGTCGGACTGCCGGCGCAGGCACGCGCCGAACAGCTCAAGGATCGCGTCCAGTGCTGGCTGCAGGCCCGCGCACGCGAAGTGTTCGCCGATCGGATCGCCTGGTTCGACACCCACCACGGCTTCGCGCCGCAGCGCTGGTCGCTTTCGTCGGCGCGCACGCGCTGGGGCAGTTGCAGCGCCGACGGGTCGATCCGGCTGAACTGGCGACTGGTGCACTTTCCGCTCGACATCGTCGACTACGTGATCGCGCACGAACTGGCGCACCTGCGCGAGCTGAATCACGGCGCGCGTTTCTGGGAGATCGTCGGCGGACTGTTCCCGGAATACGAACGCGCGCGCGAATGGCTGCGCGACTTTCCCGACGACACGCCGGGCGACGGAGGACTCGAAGATGCGAATCCTGCACACGATGCTGCGCGTGGGTGACCTGCAGCGCTCGACCGATTTCTACACGCAGGTGATGGGGATGCGCGTGCTGCGCACGACCGATCGCCCCGAGCAGAAATATTCGCTCGCCTTCGTCGGCTACGGCGACGAATCGACCGATGCCGTGCTCGAGCTCACCTGGAACTACGGCATCGACCGATACGATCTGGGGACGGCGTATGGCCACATCGCGATCGAGGTCCCCGACGCCGCCGCGGCCTGCGAGCGCATCCGCGCCGCCGGCGGCAAGGTGGTGCGCGAGGCCGGGCCGGTCCGGGGCGGCTCGACCGTGATCGCCTTCGTCGAGGATCCGGACGGCTACCGGATCGAGCTCATCGAGCGTTCGGGCTCGCGCGCCGCCTCGGCCTGATCGGCGAGGCCGGCGGGCGGCGCCAGCTTGCGCGCGTCGGCCGCGTTGCCCAGCAGCAGCCACGTCGCGAGCACCCAGGCCAGCACCTCGACCAGCCATACGGCGAGGGTGTTGCCCGGGCGCGGCGCCAGCACCCCGCGTGCGCCGAGCACGGCCGACGGAAGCAGCACGGTGAGCACGAGCGCGGCGACGACGCACACGCGCTCGCGCAGACGGTACAGTTCGCGCGCGTCGCCCGAGAGTCCCCCGTGCCGCATCGCGAAGACATCGGCGGCCAGGAAGACGCCGAGCAGCGGCAACCCGAACTGCAGCATGCCGGTGCGCAAGGGTCGAAGTGCCCCCGGGGAAACGAGCGCGATCGAAGCGATCGACGCGATCAGCAGCGCGGCGCAGACCGCGAGCGAGACGTCGCTCAGCGCACGCACGAACTGCAGCGCAAGCGCTCCCTGTCGATCCGAGACGCGAACGAGCGAGATCGCAGACATCGCGTTTCTTTCCGCTGGCACGGGTTGGGCCCGCGGCCGACGCGCGAGCACCGACGGTCGGGAGGCGGGGTGCGACTCCGCGGCGCGGGGCTCGAGCCGGTCGAGTACGGACGACTCTGCGCCGATTTCCGGCGAGCGTCAACGAACCCCGGGAGGTCCGATCCGGTCGGCGATCGACAGCCAGGTCGCCAGGTCGATCTGCTCGGGGCGCAGCGTCGGATCGAGCTCCGGGCGCGCAACGCCGTGCGCGTCGAGCCACGGCAGCAAGGTCGTGCGGATCATCTTGCGCCGCTGCGCGAAGGCCGCGGCGAGCACCGATTGCAGGGGCGCGGGGTCGCGGGCGATCGCCTGCGGACGCGTCTGCATCCGCACCACCGCCGACTCGACTTTCGGCGGCGGATCGAAGGCGCGCGGCGGAACGTCGAACAGCCGCTCGACGTCGTAGTACGCCTGCATCAGCACCGCGAGCCGGCCGAAATCGCGCGTCCCGGGCACGGCGACGATCCGGTCGACGACCTCGCTCTGCAGCATGAAATGCTGGTCGTCGATGCGCGCGCGGAACGCGAGCAGATGCACCAGCAGCGGGCTCGAGATGTTGTACGGGAGGTTTCCGACGACGCGCAGCCGCGGTGCCGGATCGGGGCCGGCCAGCGCGCCGAAATCGAACCGCAGTGCGTCGGCTTCGTGCAGCGTGAGCCGCTCCGCCGGAAAGCGCCGGCGCAGCCGCGCCGCCAGATCGCGGTCGATCTCGATCGCGTGCAGGTGCCCGACGCGTCCGAGCAACGCGACGGTGAGCGCCGCGAGCCCCGGGCCGATCTCGACGATCGGCTGGCCTTCGCGCGGCGCGATCGCCTCGACCAGCGCATCGACGACCGACACATCGGTCAGGAAATGCTGTCCGAAACGCTTGCGCGCGCGATGCCCGCCGCCCGGCTCAGTTCTCACCGGACGGTTGCGCCGCCATCGCGTACTCGTCGAGCTTGTACTCGACGTACGTCTGGTCGCGCAATTGCCGCAGCCAGTCCTCGTAGTTCTCCTCGATGCGTCGTTCGCGCAGCGCGAGGCGCGCCTGCTGGCGAACGCGGTCGGGCGTGCTCTCGTCGGTGCGCCGCTCGACGACCTGGATCAGGTGCACGCCGAACGGGGTACGCACCGGATCGCTGAGCTGTCCCGGCGCGAGCGCGCCCATCGCACGCTCGAACTCCGGCACGGTGTCGCCGGGATAGACCCAGCCGAGGTCTCCGCCGCGGCCGGCGCTGCCGTCGACCGAGTACTGGCGCGCGAGCTCGGCGAAATCGCCCTCCCCCGACTCGAGGCGCCGCTTGATGTCGCGCAGTCGCCGGATCGCCTCGTCCTCGCCGACGATTTCGTTCGGGCGGATCAGGATGTGTCGTGCATGCGTCTGCACGACCGGCTGGCCGGGCGCGACGGCGAGCGACTCGCTGCGGCGTTCGAGCAGCTTGAGCACGTGAAACCCGGCCGGACTGCGCTGCACCGGCGCGACTCCCCCGGGGTTCAGCGACCGGACGGCGTCGACGAACAGCTGCGGCAGGCGATCGGGGGCGCGCCATCCGAGCGATCCGCCGCTCATCGCCTCGGGCGCGTCGGAGAACGCCGCGGCGAGCCGTCCGAAATCGGCGCCCGCCTGCAGCTGGCGGACGATCTCCTCGGCGCGTAGCCGCTGGCGCTCGATCTGCCCGGCGCTCGCGCCTTCGGGCAGCCGCAACAGGATCTGCGCCACGTGCAGCTCGGTGCCCGCCGACGAGCCTTTCGCGTGCGACGCGAGGAAAGCGTCGATGTCGGCGTCGCTGATCTGCACCTTGGCGTCGATCTCGCGCTCGCGCAGCCGCTGGCGCACGATCTGGCCGCGCACTTCCTGGCGGAACTGCTCGAACTCGATGCCCTGTCGTGCCAGCCGCTCGCGCAACTGCGCCGGCGCAAGCCGGTTCTCCGAGGCGATCGAGGCGATCGCGCGCTCGAGCTGCGCGTCGTCGACGCGGATTCCCGAATCGCGCGCGAGCTGCATCTGCGCGCGATCGACGATCATGCGTTCGAGCACCTGCCGGCCGAGGATGTCCTTCGGCGGAATCTCGATGTTCTGTTCGCGAAGCTGGCGCTCGACCATCGCGACCTGCTGCTGCAATTCGCGTTCGGTGATCGCCTCGCTGTTCACGACGGCCGCGATGCGGTCGATCTCGACGGGCGCCGGCTGCTGCGCGGCGGACAACGGAACGACGGCGGCCGCACACAGCACGGCGGCGAGGCGAAGGAAGATTCGGAATGGCATCATTCGTAGCCGAAGAAGCGCGACGGCAACTCGGGCCGATCGGCGGGCAGGCGGTAGCCCGGAATATTCCGGCGCAATATACCAAAGGGATCGGAACCGAGCCGGGCCAGTCCCTTGAGTTCGAGCTGGATGAAGAACGCCGTCGTCGAGCGCCCGAGCGCCGTGCGGAAACGCTGCACGACGAAACGCGTTCCCCAGCAGCACGAGTCGTATTCGAAGCCGAGCACCGACTCGATCACGCCGCGCTCGTTGGGCACGCGGCTGATCGGGTCGAGGCCTTCCGCGAGGAACGAATAGTTCAGCCGGCCCAGTGCGGTCCAGCGCGCTGCGATCGGCCAGCGCAGCGACGTGTCGACCTGGCCGATCTCGTTGCGCCGGTAGCGCACGCCGAGGTTGAGCACGCGCCCATCGGGCGGCAGGTAGCGCCACAACGCGGTGTAGCGCGGCACGTCGCCGTCGCGCACGCTGTACTGCAGCCCCGCGTCGAAGCTCTGGTAGGCGCCGAGATCGCCGGAAGCGGCGAGCAGCACGTCGGAACGCTCGTCGGTGCGTGGCGCGATCCCGGGGATCGACACGCGCTGCGGCGAGAAATGCACGCGCTGGCCGACCGCGAACCGCAGCCGTTCGGCCCCGGTCTCCGGGTCGATCAGCCGCGACACCGCGGCAGCGGTGAGCTGGTTCACGTCGGCGATCCGGTCGTACCCGACGAAAGTGTTCTCGGAGAACAGCTGCGCGAAATTGAGATCGGCCACCGTCGTGTCGAAGATCGGCAGCGCCGACTGGTCGCGAAACGGCGTGCGCGCGTAGAACAGGCGCGGCTCGAGCGTCTGCGTCACGTTGCGGCCGAAGAACCGCGCGGGCCGCTCGAACACGAGGCCGCCGTCGATCGAGAACGTGGGCACGGCGCTGCTCTCGTTGCGGCCGATCTCGCCCGGCAGGTCGATCTGGTAGTTCGTCAGGTGCAACTGCGCCTTCGGCACGACGAACCAGCCCGGACGCACGATCGGATAGCTCAACTGCGGATTGGCCACCGTGCGCCAGCCTTCGGGCAGCCGCGGCGTGGGCGCCGAGAAGCGCGTCGCATCGAGCACGGTATCGAGGTCGAAGCCGTGCGAATCGCGAATGATGTTGCGCAACTGCAGTTGCGGCACGCGCTCGTACGGCCCCGGCCGCGCGTCGAGGATCGACTGCCACGTCTGCACGCTCACCAGCGCGGTCCAGTCGTGCGGCAGCGCGCGCGATGCCGAGAACACGCGCGGCAGCAGCCGTTCCGAGCTCGACACGATCGAGCGTCCGTAGTCGACGAAATAGTTTTCGTCGGACACGCCGCGCACGTTCCAGGCGCCCGACCAGCCGCCCCAGTCGATGAACGTGTTGCGCAGGTCGAAGAAATACCGGCTGGTGCCGGTGACCCGGTCGTCGGGATTCACTTCGGCCGAAGCGCTTCCGTAGAACGAACGCTGCAGGTAGCGGAACTCGGCGCCCATCTGCACGCCGCGGCGCGCGCTCAGGCGCGGGTACAGCGTGAGGTCGCGGTTCGGCGCGATGTTCCAGTAATACGGGACGACGACGTCGGCGCCCGAGCGCGAAGTGATCGACAACGACGGCGCGAGGAACCCGCTGCGCCGCTTGTCGCTCAACGGAAACGCGAAGATCGGCGCGCCGAGGATCTTCACGCCCTTGAAGTACAGGCTCGCCGATCGGCCGGTGCCTTCGTCGTCCTCCTGGTCGAGCGTCAGCGTTTCGGTGAGCAGGATCCAGTCGGGATCGTCGAGCTGGCACGTGGTGTAGGTTGCCTGCTCGAGCCGCATGCGCTCGGGGCCGAGAAAATCGATCCGCTCGGCCTGGCCGCGACCGTCGTACGCGCCGAGGTAGTAGCTGGGCGACTCGAACCAGCCCGTGTTCGCGTCGATCTTCAGCTTGAGCTCGGGCCCGGTGAACACGTTGCCCTCGCGCGTCACGCGCACGTTGCCCGCGGCGAACAGCTCGTCGTCGGTCTCGTAATACGTGAGGCGGTCGCCGCGGATCACCGTCCCCGCCTTGCGCACTTCGGCCTCGCCCTCGAGCGTCGTGTCGCGTCCGGTGCGCCCGTATGCCCGTTCGCCGCGCGCGTACACCGGCCGGCCCTCGGTGAATGCGGCACGCGACTCGGACAGCTGCGGATCGAGCTTCAGCCGAAAGCCCCCGGCCGTGTCCTGCGCGAGCTGCGCAGCGACGGGGCCGACGAGCAGCAGGCACGCAAGCGCGAGTGCCGTTCGCGCAGGCGCGCCGAAACGCACGCGCGACGACACTGCGCCGCAACGGCGCTCGGCGGCGTCCGGCGGCGACACGGGGAACGAGCGGGTACGGAGGCGGATTCGGGGCCGGCGCATTCGTCGGAAGAAGAACCGGGCCGGCGCGTGCCGGGGCAAGCGAGGCGCAGCAGGAAGGCAGCCTTGTTGCAGCAACCCCTCGACTATTATACGGACTGCCTTGCACCGGGCGCACCGCTGCGCCTTCGCACATGAGTCGCCTCGACGCCCCCGGCCCCGCCGATCCGCACGACCGACGCCTGGCCGAACTGCTCGCCTGGCTCGCTTCACTCGCCTCCGAGCAGGCCATCGCGCCCGAAACGATCCGGCCCGCGTCGAACGACGCGAGCTTCCGGCGCTATTTCCGCGTCGACGGCGCCGGCGACGGCGCACCGAGCCGCATCGCGATGGACGCGCCGCCCCCGATGGAGGACTGCCGGCCGTTCGTGCATGCGGCCGAAGTGCTCGCCGCCGCGGGCGTGCACGTTCCCGCGGTGCGGGCCGCCGACCTCGATCGCGGCTTCCTGCTGCTCGACGATCTCGGCTCGACGACGTACCTGGAGCGGCTCGCCGACGGCGACGACGCGCGGGTCGACGCGCTGATGGCCGACGCGACCGGCGCGCTCGTCCGGCTGCAGGCCGCGAGCCGCGCCGGCGTCTTCCCCGACTACGACCGCGCGCTGCTCGCGCGCGAGCTCGACCTGTATCCCGACTGGTACGTCGCGCGGCATCGCGGCGTCGCGCTCGACGCGCACGATCGTGCCGCGCTTCGCCAGGCCTTCGACGCACTGCTCGCGAACAACCTCGCGCAGCCGCGCGTGTTCGTGCACCGCGACTGGCACTCGCGCAACCTGATGGTGCTGCCCCGAGACGCGAACCCGGGCGTGCTCGATTTCCAGGACGCGGTGTACGGACCGCTCGCCTACGATCTCGTCTCGATGCTGCGCGACGCGTACGTCGATTGGCCCGAGGCGCGCGAGCTCGATTGGGCGGTCCGCTACTGGCAGGCGGCGCGCGCCCGCTCGCTGCCCGTGCCGGCCGACTTCGCCGATTTCTACCGCGACTTCGAATGGATCGGGTTGCAGCGCCACCTGAAGGTGCTCGGCATCTTCGCGCGCCTGTATCACCGCGACGGCAAGGACCGCTATCTCGACGACCTGCCGCGCGTGCTGCGCTACGTACTGCGCACCGCGCGGCGCTACCGCGAGTTCGATGCGCTCGTGCGCCTGATCGAGCGCATCGAGGCGGCGCACGAGCCTGCGCGCCCGCCGGTCGGCTACACGTTCTGAACGGACGCGTCGAGACGATGCGCGCGATGCTGCTGGCCGCCGGACGCGGCGAACGGATGCGCCCGCTCACCGACACGTGCCCGAAGCCGCTGCTGCGCATCGGCGGCCGCGCCCTGATCGAGTGGCATCTGCTGGCCCTCGCGCGCGCGGGCATCGAGGAGGTCGTCGTCAATCATGCGCACCTGGGCGACCGGATCGAGCATGCGCTCGGCGGCGGCGAGCGCTGGAACCTGCGCATCCGCTATTCGCCCGAGGGCGATGCGCTCGAAACCGCGGGCGGCATTGCGCGCGCGCTGCCGCTGCTCGGCGAAGGCCCTTTCCTCGTCGCCGCCTCCGACGTGTTCACCGATTTCGACTATGCGCGTGCGGCACCGATCGCCGAACGGATGCTCGAGGCGGACCTGCTCGCCTGGTGCGTGCTCGTCGACAACCCGCCGCACCACGCGCGCGGCGACTTCGCGCTGCACGCGCACCGCCTTCGCGTCGCAGGCGAGCCGCGACTGACGTTCAGCGGAATCGGCGTGTACCGTGCGGCGCTCTTCGCCGGCACCGATCCGGGCCGCAAGGCGCCGCTCGCGCCGCTGCTGTGCGCCGCCGCCGATGCCGGCCGCGCGGGCGGCGAACGGCACGACGGCCGCTGGGTCGACGTGGGGACGCCGGAACGCCTCGCGCAAGTCGATGCACAATTGAGAACGCGTCCGTAGCGACGGACGCACGTCGGGAGTCGGGATGCAGGCACAGGTGGCACGCAGGAAACGGGTGATCGACGCGATGCGCGCCGAAGGCGGCGGCGTCGCCGTACTGCGCACCGGCGCGGAAGTGATGCGCAACCGCGACAGCGACTATCCGTACCGGACCGACAGCTACTTCCAGTACCTGAGCGATTTCCCCGAGCCGGAGGCCGCGATCGTTCTCGTCGCGACGCCCGAGGCCGAGGAAACGATCCTCTTCTGCCGCGAGAAGAACGAGGAGCGCGAGATCTGGGACGGATTCCGCTACGGACCGCAGGCCGGCGCGGAGCGCTTCGGGTTCGACCGCGGCGCGCCCATCGGCTCGCTCGACCAGGAGATGGCGAAGCTGCTCGCCGACCGTCCCGCGCTGTGGTATGCGCTCGCCACGAGCGATGCGCTCGATGCGTCGGTGCGCGGCTGGCTCGGTGCGCTGCGCGCGCAGGCGCGCGCGGGCGTCACCTCGCCCACCCGCGTGCACGACCTGAACGCGCTGCTCGACGAGATGCGGCTGGTGAAGGACGAAAGCGAGATCGAGCGCATGCGCCGCGCAGCGAAGATCTCGTCGGCCGCGCACATCCGCGCGATGCGCGCCGCCCGGCCCGGCTGCCGCGAATACGAGATCGAAGCCGAGCTGCTGCACGAATTCCGCCGCAACGGCTCGGCTTCGCCCGCGTACGGCTCGATCGTCGCCGCCGGGCGAAACGCCTGCGTGCTGCACTATCGAGCCAACGACGCCGTGATGAACGACGGCGACCTGCTGCTGATCGACGCGGCCTGCGAATTCGACGGGTACGCCGCGGACATCACGCGCACGTTTCCGGTGAGCGGGCGCTTCAGCCCCGCGCAGCGTACGCTGTACGACATCGTGCTCGAGGCGCAGCGTGCGGCGATCGAGGCGATCGTGCCCGGTGCGCGTTTCAACGATCCGCACGACGCGGCGGTCCGCGTGCTCGCGCAGGGGATGATCGACTGCCGGCTGATCGAAGGCCCGCTCGATGCCGCGCTCGAATCGGGCGCGTATCGACGCTTCTACATGCATCGCACCGGGCACTGGCTGGGCATCGACGTGCACGATTGCGGCGACTACCGGGAGCCCGCGGTCGACGTCGCCGACACGACGGCGGGTTCGCGCATCCTGCGCCCGGGAATGGTGCTCACCGTCGAGCCCGGCCTGTACGTGCGCGCGGCCGACGACGTGCCGAGCGCGTTCCACGACATCGGCATCCGCATCGAGGACGACGCGCTCGTCACCGCCGAGGGGTGCGAGATCCTCACGCTCGATACGCCGAAGCGCCCCGACGACATCGAAGCGACGATGAACGGATGACGGCGGGCACCGGGATCGAAGGCGTCGCGGGCGCGGCGGTGTCGACGCGCACGCGAACGGCGAACGCGCGCGCCCGCTCGACGCAGTTCACCGGGCAGCGACTGCGCATCGAAGGGCGTGGCCCGGTCGCCATCGCGTTGCGCCTGTTCCTGGCGCGACAGGGCTTTTCCGCCGAGGCGATCGCGCACGAGGTCTTTGCCGAACGCGTCCCCGACTGGCTCGCCGCACGCGCGCTCGCGCTGTCGCTCGGCAGCACGCACCTGCTGTCGCGCATCGTCGCGCTGCCCGCATCGGCGCCGATCCGCACCGTCGACGTCTCGATCGCGCATCGTGCGGGCCGCACGCGCTTTCATGCACGCGAGCTCGATTCGCCGACGCTGGGCTGCGTCGTTCGCTACGAGGCGCTGCACCGGGCGCTCTTCGACGCGCTGGTTCGCCTCGGCGAGTGCGCGCCGCGCGGCCCGGCCGGCGACGATCCCGCGGACGACGCCGCCGCGCTCGTCGTCGTCGCCGACGGCGAACCGCGCTCGGCGGCGCCGCGTGCGCGCGACTGGCGCGTCCACGATTTCGGCCAGTCGGCGCTGCTCGCCGAGATCGTCGTCGAACGCGACGTCCCCGGAACGGCGTTCGAGCACTTCACCTCCGAGGGTCCGCTCGCGCTGCTGCCGCTGCCCGAATCGCACCGGCGCGCGCTCGTCTGGTGCGCAAGCCCGCAGCGAACCGCAGCGCGCGCGCAGATGTCCACCGCCGCATTCGAGGCCGAACTGCGCCGCGCCTTCGGCGGCGCACTCGGCACCCTGCGTCTGGACAGCGCGCGCCACCAGGCACCGCTGCACCGCCAGGTCGCACCGCGCGGCGACGATCCGCGGCGCGTGGCCATCGGCAACGCCGCGCAGACGCTGCACCCGGTCGCCGGACAGGGGTTGAATCTCGGCCTTCGCGATGCGTTCGAACTCGCGCAGCGACTGGGCGATGCGCGCGCCCGCGGGCGACGACTCGACGCCGCGGTCGAACGCTTCCGGCGCGCGCGGGTGATCGATCGTGCCGCGACCGTCGGCGTGACCGACGCGCTGGCGCGCCTGTTCACGTTCGCTTCGCTCGCGCCGATCGAGTCGATCGCGTTCGACCTGCTCGATCTCGCCGCGCCCGTTCGCAACCGGTTCGCGACCGCATTGATGTTCGGCCTGCGCTCGGGTTGAGCGCACGCACGAAACGCGTCGAACGAAGGCATTTTCCTCGTTTACGACATCGCACGCATCGTCTCGCTTCGCGTTTTTCGATAGAATCCTCCTCCCGCTTCGAGCATTCGAAGCACGCGTCGCGTTCGATTGTGGCGACGCGGAATTCCGCGTGCGGGCGAAGACGCAACGCCATCGCGCGGCCCCGCTTGACACCGTCGTCCACAAGGATCGCAGTCGCGTGATGAGGAGCACAGCGTTTCGGATCGGCCCGCATCCGATCCCGAATCGTGCGCTGGTCGCACCGATGGCCGGTGTCACCGACCGGCCCTTCCGCCAGCTGTGCAAGCGGCTCGGTGCCGGCTACGCGGTGTCCGAGATGTCGGCTTCGAATCCCGCGTTGTGGAACAGCATCGAGACGTCGCGGCGCACGAACCACGACGGCGAGATCGAGCCGCGCGCCGTGCAGATCGTCGGCGCCGACCCGGCGATGATGGCCGAGGCCGCGCGGCACAACGTCGATCGCGGTGCGCAGATCATCGACATCAACATGGGCTGCCCGGCCCGCAAGGTGTGCAACGTCGCGTCGGGCTCGGCGCTGATGGCGCAGGAAGCGCTGGCGGTCGCGATCGTCGACGCGGTGGCGCGCGCGGTCGATGTGCCGGTCACCGTGAAGATCCGCACCGGTCCTGCGCCGCAGCAACGCAACGCCGTGCGCCTCGCGCGCGATTTCGAACGCGCCGGCGCGCGCATGCTCGCGGTGCACGGACGCACGCGTGCCTGCGCTTTCCGCGGCGAGGCCGAATACGAAACCATCGCCGCGGTGAAAGCGGCGGTATCGGTGCCGGTCGTCGCCAACGGCGACATCGATTCGCCCGGCAAGGCACGCGACGTGCTGCGCGCCACGGGCGCCGACGCCGTGATGATCGGCCGTGCCGCGCAGGGCCGACCGTGGATCTTCCGCCAGGTCTCGCACTTCCTGGAAACCGGCGAGTTGCTGGCGCCACCCGACGACGCGACGCTGCATCGTGCGTTGCGCGCGCACCTGCTCGACCACTACGCGTTCCACGGCGACGCGAAAGGCGTGTACAGCGCGCGCAAGCACGTCGGCTGGTATCTGCGCGAGCGCGACGGCGCACGAGGGTTCCTGCGCGTGTTCCACGCGCTGGCGAGCGCCGACGAGCAACTCGACGCGATCGACCGCTTTTTCGCCGAAGGCGGCGCGCTCGAATTCACCGTTCGCGAGGCAGCGGCGAACGACTTCCTGTTCCGACGGAGCGACGCAGCATGAATCGCAAGTCCCCCCTGGACGATGCCGTGGTGCACAGCCTGGAGCGTTATTTCGACGACCTGGAAGGCACGCAGCCCAATTCCATCTATGAGATGGTGATCCAGGCGGTCGAGCGACCGATGCTCGAAGTGGTGATGCGCGAAGCGCACGGCAACCAGCTGCGCGCCAGCGAAATGCTCGGCATCAACCGGAACACGCTGCGCAAGAAACTGCAGCAGCATGGCATGCTGCAGGAGTGCCGTCGATGAACCTCCCCGTGCGTCGCGCGCTGATCAGCGTTTCCGACAAGACCGGCGTCGTCGAGCTCGCGCGCGGACTCGCGCAGCTCGGCGTCGCGCTGCTGTCCACCGGCGGAACGGCGAAGCTGCTCGCCGGACACGGCATCCCCGTCGTCGAGGTCTCCGAGCACACCGGTTTCCCGGAGATGCTCGACGGCCGCGTGAAGACGCTGCACCCGAAGATCCACGGCGGCCTGCTCGCGCGCCGCGAACTCGATGCGCACCGCGCCGCCCTGGACACGCACGGCATCGATCCGATCGACCTCCTCGTCGTCAATCTCTATCCGTTCGAGGCGACGATCGCGCGGCCCGACTGCGCGCTCGAGGACGCCATCGAGAACATCGACATCGGCGGCCCCGCGATGGTGCGTTCCGGCGCGAAGAACTGGCGCGGCGTCGGCGTGCTCACCAGCCCCGCGCAATACCAGGCGGCGCTCGACGAGATCCGCGCCGACGGCGGCCTGAGCGACACGACGCGCTTCGCGCTCGCGGTCGCGGCCTTCGACGCGGTCTCGGTCTACGACGGAGCGATCTCCGATTACCTGTCGTCGCTCCAGCCCGACGGCACGCGCGCCGAGTTCCCGCGCCAGGCCAACGGCCGCTTCGTGAAGCTGCAGGACCTGCGCTACGGCGAGAACCCGCACCAGCGCGCGGCGTTCTATCGCGACCTGTACCCGGCGCCGGGCTCGCTCGTCACGGCGCGTCAGTTGCAGGGCAAGGAACTGTCGTACAACAACATCGCCGACTCCGACGCCGCGTGGGAATGCGTGAAGTCGTTCGACACGCCGGCGTGCGTCATCGTCAAGCACGCCAACCCGTGCGGCGTGGCGCTCGGCGCCGACGCGGCCGACGCCTACGCGCGCGCGTTCCGCACCGACCCCACGTCGGCGTTCGGCGGGATCATCGCGTTCAACCGGCCGGTCGACGGCGAGGCGGCGCGCGCGGTCTCGCGCCAGTTCGTCGAAGTCGTGCTCGCGCCGTCGTACACCGACGAGGCGCGCGAGGTGTTCTCGGCCAAGGCGAACGCGCGCGTGCTCGAGATCGCGCTCGACCGCGTGCGGCCCGACGGCGCTACCGACTGGGAGCGCGGGCACAACGCGCAGGACGTCAAGCGCGTCGGCTCGGGGCTGCTGATCCAGAGCGCCGACAATCGCACGCTCACGCTCGACGATCTGCGCGTCGTCACGCGCCGCGCGCCCACAGAGGCGCAGCGACGCGATCTCCTGTTCGCCTGGCGCGTGGCCAAGTTCGTCAAGTCGAATGCGATCGTGTTCTGCGGCGACGGCGCAACGCTCGGCGTGGGCGCCGGGCAGATGAGCCGGGTCGATTCCGCGCGCATCGCGTCGATCAAGGCGCAGAACGCCGGGCTCTCGCTCGCCGCTTCGGTGGTCGCCTCGGATGCGTTCTTTCCGTTTCGCGACGGACTCGACGTCGTCGCCGAGGTCGGCGCGACGGCCGTGATCCAGCCGGGCGGATCGGTCCGCGACGAGGAAGTGATCGCCGCGGCCGACGAGCGCGACATCGCGATGGTGTTCACCGGCGTGCGCCATTTCCGGCACTGACGCACCCGGGCCGGGCCGCGTCGTGCGCATCCTCGGCATCGATCCCGGATTGCGCCGGACCGGCTTCGGCGTCATCGACGTCCACGGCGTGCAGTTGCGCTACGTCGCGAGCGGCGTCATCCGCATCCCGCCCGGCGCGCTGCCGCCGCGGCTCAAGTCGATCCACGACGGGATCGCCGAGGTCGTCGCCGAATTCCGGCCGCAACTGGCCGTCGCCGAGATCGTCTTCGTCAACGTCAATCCGCAATCGACGCTGCTGCTCGGCCAGGCGCGCGGGGCGGCCATCACCACGCTCGTCGCCAACGGACTTCCGGTGCACGAGTACACGGCGCTGCAGGTCAAGCAGGCGGTCGTCGGCTACGGGCGCGCGGCCAAGACGCAGGTCCAGGCGATGGTGCAGCGCCTGCTCGCGCTGCCCGGACTGCCGTCGCCGGACGCCGCCGATGCGCTCGCCTGCGCGATCTGCCACGCGAACGCGGCCACGATGAACGCGGCCGCGGCGCTCGCCGCGTTCCCGCCCGCCGGGCCGCGCGCCGGCGCGGGCGTTCCCGCCGGCCGACGCCTGGCCGTGCGCCGCGGACGACTGCGGCTGGCTTGAGCGGTACCATCCGCGCATGATCGGCCGTCTCAGCGGAACGCTGCTCGAAAAACACCCTCCGACCGTGCTCGTCGACGTCGCCGGCGTCGGCTACGAGGTCGACGTCCCGATGAGCACGTTCTACGACCTGCCCGCGGTCGGCGAGCGCGTCACGCTGCTCACACACCCGGTCGTGCGCGAGGACGCGCATCTGCTGTACGGCTTCCTGCGCGCCGCGGAACGCGATGCGTTTCGCCAGCTGATCCGTATCTCGGGCGTCGGCGCGCGCATCGCGCTCGCGGTGCTCTCGGGGCTGTCGGTCGCCGACCTCGCACAGGCGGTCGCGCTGCAGGAATCGGGGCGGCTGCAGAAAGTGCCGGGCATCGGCAAGAAGACCGCCGAGCGCCTGCTGCTCGAGCTCAAGGGCAAGCTCGCGCAGCCCGTTGGCAACGCGGCGCGCACCGGCGACGGCGATTCGGGCATCGACGTGCTGCACGCATTGCTCGCGCTCGGGTATTCCGAGCGCGAAGCGAGCGCCGCGATCCGGCAGCTGCCGGCCGGCGTCGCGGTTTCCGACGGCATCAAGCAGTCGCTCAAGCTGCTCGCCAGGCCATGATCGAGCACGACCGGCTCGTCGCGGCCGCACCCGCCACCCCGTCCGAGGAACTCGTCGAGCGCGCGCTGCGCCCGCGCCGACTCGCCGAATACGTCGGGCAGGCGAAGATCCGCGAACAGCTCGAGATCTTCGTCGCCGCTGCGCGCGGTCGCGGCGAAGCGCTCGATCACCTGCTGCTCTTCGGCCCGCCCGGGCTGGGCAAGACGACGCTCGCGCACATCGTCGCCGCCGAGATGGGCGTGAACCTGCGGCAGACGTCGGGGCCCGTGCTCGAGCGGCCCGGCGACCTCGCGGCGATCCTGACGAACCTCGAGAAGAACGACGTCCTGTTCATCGACGAGATCCACCGACTGTCGCCGATCGTCGAGGAGATCCTCTACCCGGCACTCGAGGATTTCCAGATCGACATTCTCATCGGCGAAGGCCCGGCCGCCCGATCGATCAAGCTCGACCTGCAGCCGTTCACGCTGGTCGGCGCGACCACGCGCGCCGGAATGCTCACCAATCCGCTGCGCGACCGCTTCGGCATCGTCGCGCGCCTCGAGTTCTACGACGTCGACGACCTCACCCGGATCGTCACGCGTTCGGCGCAACTGCTCGGAGCGCCGACCGGCGACGACGGCGCGCGCGAGATCGCGCGCCGCTCGCGCGGAACGCCGCGCATCGCCAACCGTCTGCTGCGCCGGGTGCGCGACTACGCCGAGGTGCGCGCCGCCGGCCGCATCGACGCAGCCACCGCCGACGCCGCGTTGAAGATGCTCGACGTCGACGGCAGCGGACTCGACGTGATGGACCGCAAGCTGCTCCAGGCGGTGATCGAGCGTTTCTCGGGCGGGCCGGTCGGACTCGACAACCTCGCCGCGGCGATCGGCGAGGAACGCGACACGATCGAGGACGTTCTCGAGCCGTACCTGATCCAGCAGGGCTACCTGCAGCGCACCCCGCGCGGACGCGTCGCTTCGGCCGCGGCGTGGCGGCATTTCGGACTCGCGGCGCCCGGCGCTTCGGCCGATCTGTGGAGCGTCGATTCCCCGCGCGGGTAGAATCCGCGCGTGATCGCCGCAGACCCCGCGTCCCCGCTTCCGGACTCCGCGTTCGCCGATGCGCCGGCGCTGCCCTCGGCGCGACGCGGCCCCGAAGCCCCGCCCGCCGCGGCCTTCTCGATGCCGGTCCGCGTGTACTACGAAGACACCGACGCCGGCGGAATCGTCTATTACGCCAACTGGCTGCGCTATTTCGAGCGCGCGCGAACCGACTGGCTGCGCTCGATGGGTGCCGCGCATCGCGAACTCGCCGACCGGCACGGCGTGCTGCTCGTCGTGCGCGAGGTCGCACTCGATTACCGGCGCCCGGCGCGACTCGACGATGACCTCGTCGTCGACGTGCGCCCGCTCGCCGCGCGCAGGGCATCGTGCACGTTGTGGCAGAGTGCGCGGCTGGCCTCGCACGACGAGCCGCTCGTGGTCGCGACGCTGCGTTTCGCGGCGATTCGGCGCGCCGACGGGCAGGCGACCGCCTTCCCGCGCTGGCTGCACGAGCGGATCCGCGACGCGCTGCCCGAAGCCCGGACGTCCGAACCACCGAAGAAGAGCCGATGAACCTACGATGAACACCGAACTGTCGATCGTCACGCTCGTCCTGCAGGCGAGCCTGCTCGTGCAGTTCGTCATGGCGTTGCTGATGCTGATCTCGCTCGGCTCGTGGACCGTGATCTTCCGCAAGGGCTTCTCGATCCGCGCCGCGCAGCGCGCGACCGACGAGTTCGAGTCCGAATTCTGGAAGGATCGCGACCTCGGCACCCTGTACGAGGAGATCCGCACCGGACGCGCCGATCACGGCCCGCTCGCGCGCATTTTCGAGTCGGGCATGAGCGAATACCTGAAGACGCGCCAGCAGAAGCCGGGCGACGTCTCGGCGATGCTCGACGGTTCGCGCCGCGCGATGCGCGCCGCCTACCAGCGCGAGATGGACTCGCTCGAGTCGAACCTGGCGTTCCTCGCCTCGGCGGGATCGGTCAGTCCGTACATCGGACTGTTCGGCACGGTCTGGGGCATCATGAACTCGTTCCGCGGGCTGGCCAACGTGCATCAGGCCACGCTCGCCGCGGTGGCGCCCGGCATCGCCGAGGCGCTCGTCGCGACGGCGATCGGCCTGTTCGCGGCCATCCCGGCCGTGGTCGCGTACAACCGCTTCGCCTACGACATGGATCGGCTGTCGACGCGCTTCGACAGCTTCGTCGACGAGTTCTCCAACATCCTGCAGCGGCAAGCGAGGTAGCGGCATGCCGACTCCCGGGCTCGGTACGCGAGGTCGTCGCGGCCGGCGCATGGTCAACGAGATCAACGTCGTTCCGTACATCGACGTGATGCTCGTGCTGCTGGTGATCTTCATGGTCACCGCTCCGCTGCTCCCGCCGGGCACGATCGACCTGCCCACCACCGGCAGCAGCAGTGCGCGACCCGACCGCTTCATCGAGGTGCAGGTGCGTGCCGACGGCGAGTTGCGCGTGCGCGGCGTCAACACCGGCGACCCGTCCGAGCGGCGCGTCGCCCGCGGCGACCTGCGCGGCGCGATCGAGCAACTGCGCGGCGACGACGAACCGACCGCGGTGGTGATCAGCGGCGATCGCGCGGTGAAATACGAGGCCGTGATCGAAGTGATGAGCGAGCTGAGACGGATGAACATCGAACGCATCGCGTTGATGGTCAAGCCGGCGCGCTGAGCGGACGAGCGATGCCCGAGCCGAACCGCCGCCGGGGAACCCGATCGGTCGACGAGCCGATTCCGCACGCGGGCGGCTCGCGTCCGCTGCTCACGCCGCCGAAACCGAAAGGACGCCTGCGTGCGTTCGCGCTCGCGCTGCTGATGCACGGGCTGCTGATCGCGATGCTGTTCGTCGGCATCCAGTGGCAGACGAACGAGCCCGCACCGGTGGCCGCGGAGTTGTGGACGCCCGCCGACCCGGTGGAAACGCCGAAGCCGCAGGTCCGGCCGCAGCCGGAACCGAAACCCGAGCCGCCGAAGCCCGAGCCGCCGCGCGCCGATCCGCCGCCCCCGCCCCCGCCGCTCGCACAGGCACAACCCGAACCGACGCCGCCGTCGAAGCCCGACATCGTTCTCGAGCAGGAGCGCAGGAAGCGCGAGGAGGCCGAACGCCGCGCCGAGGAAGAGCGCCGGCAGGCCGAGGAACGCAAGGAGAAGGAACGGCAGGAAGCCGAAGCGAAGGCGCGCCACGAGGCCGAGGAGCGAGCGAAACGCGAGGAACAGGAGCAGGCGAAGCGCGAGGCCGAAGCAAAAGCGCGCCACGAAGCGGAGGACCGGGCAAGACGCGAAGCCGAGGCGCGCGCCCGGGAGGAAGCCGAAGCCCGGGCCAAACGCGAGGCCGAAGCGAAAGCGCGGCGCGAAGCCGAGGCGAAGGCCCGGCAGGAGGCCGAGGCCAGGGCGAAGCGCGAAGCCGAAGCGAAAGCGAAGCAGGAGGCCGAAGCCAGGGCGAAACGCGAAGCCGAGGCGGAAGCCAGGGCGAAACGCGAAGCCGAGGCGAAAGCCAGGGCGAAGCAGGAAGCCGAGGCAAAGGCCCGGCACGAAGCGCAGGAAAAGGCGCAGCGCGAGCGCGACGAACGGCAGCGCGCACAGTACCTCGAACGACTGCGCGCGCAGGCGGGCTCGCCCGGAGACGTCGCCCGGCTCGGGTCGGCAACCGGAACGTCGGGCAGCAGCGGCAGCGGAATCGATTCGGGCTATGCGGCAAGACTCTCGGGACTGATCCGCTCGAACACCATCTACCCGGTGCCGGCCGATCTCGTCGGCAATCCGAAAGCCATCTTCGCGGTGGCCGTGTCGCCCGATTGCCACATCGTCTCGGTCCGGTTGCGCCGATCGAGCGGCGTTCCGGCGTGGGACGCGGCCGCCGAACGGGGCATCGAACGATCGGATCCGCTGCCTCGCCAGCGCGACGGCACGTGTCCGACGGAGATCGAGATCACCCGTGGCCCGAAAGACGACCACTGAGCTTCGTCAGGGTCATCGAAACTTGCTCGCTATAATCCGTGCGTCGCGAGTCGAGAGGAGCTTCATGAGGCAACTGCTTCTGGCGTTGATCGTCGGTTTCGTGCCGCCGGCCGCCCACGCGCAGATGCGCCTCGATGTCTCCGGCGTCGGCGCAACGCAATATCCGATCGCGATCGCGAACTTCGCCACCGACGGCCGCGTGCCGCAACAGGTCGCCGACGTCGTTCGCAGCGATCTCGCGCGCAGCGGATCGTTCCGCGTCATCGATCCCGGCACGACGCTCTCCGAATCTGCCTCGCCCGACTATGCGGCGATGCGCGCGCGCGGCGCCGACGCAGTGCTCGCCGGCTCCGTTTCCCGGCTGGCCGACGGCCGCTACGACATTCGCTACCGCCTCGGCGATGCCGTGCGCCAGAACGTGCTCGGCGGCGAATCGCTGATCGTCGGCGAGAACGATCTTCGCTACGGCGGGCATCGCGTCGCCGACTGGGTGTTCGAGAAGATCACCGGCGAGAAAGGCATCTTCTCGACGCGCATCGCGTTCGTGTCGAAACAGGGCCCGCGCTACCGTCTCAACGTCGCCGACTGGGACGGCGAGAACGTCGTGTCGCCGCTCACCTCGCCCGAGCCGATCATCTCGCCGTCGTGGTCGCCCGACGGCACGCGCATCGCGTACGTCTCGTTCGAGAGCCGCAAGCCCGTCGTCTACGTGCATGCGCTCAGCACCGGCCAGCGCCAGCCGGTGGCCAATTTCAAGGGAAGCAACAGCGCACCCGCGTGGTCGCCCGACGGCCGCTCGCTCGCCGTGGCGCTCACCCGCGACGGCCTCTCGCAGATCTACCTGATCAACGCCGACGGCAGCGGTGCGCCCCGGCGCCTGACGAGCTCGCCCGGAATCGACACCGAGCCCGCATTCGCGCCCGACGGCCAGTCGATCTATTTCACCTCCGACCGCGGCGGCTCTCCGCAGATCTACCGGATGCCGATCGACGGCAGCGGCGCTTCGCGCGTGACCTTCGGCTCGTCGTACAACGTCAGCCCGCGCATCAGTCCCGACGGGCGCCTGCTCGCGTACCTCACGCGTCGCGACGGACGCTTCCTCGTCGCCGTGCGCGATCTGGCCGGCGGCACGACGGAAACGATCCTGTCCGAGACAGGCCGCGAGGAGTCGCCCAGTTTCGCGCCCAACAGCCGTTGGGTGATGTTCGCCACGCAGGCCGACGGACGCGATTCCCTCATCGCCGTCACGGTCGACGGACGCGTTCGCCAGCGCCTGACCTCCGCAGTCGGGGACATCCGCGAGCCCACCTGGGGCCCGTTCCCGAAGTGACGCACACCGCTTTGCAGCACACCGTTTTTTTCACGTACGAACGTTCAACACGAACCCCGGGGAGCAACATGAGAACGATGATTCGATTGGCATTGGTGGCCTTGACGACGGCCGTTCTGGCCGCGTGCGGAACCGGGGTGAAGCTCGAAGACCAGGCGACGACGAGCGGAACGGCGCCGATCGAGAGCCGTGACGCCGCCGGACAGGGCGCGCTCGGCGCCGGTGCCGACGGGCGCGGCGTGCAGCCGGTGCAGATCGAGCAGAAGGATCCGCTCGACGACCCGGCCAGCCCGCTCGCCAAGCGCAGCATCTACTTCGACTTCGACAGCTTCGTCGTGCGCGACGACTACCGGCCGACCGTCGAGGCGCACGCGCGCTACCTGCTGACCAACCCGACGCGCCGCGTCGTGATCCAGGGCAACACCGACGAGCGCGGCAGCCGCGAATACAACCTCGCGCTCGGCCAGAAGCGTTCCGAAGCCGTGCGGCGCTCGATGTCGGCGCTCGGCGTGCCCGATTCGCAGATCGAGGCGGTCAGCTTCGGCGAAGAACGTCCGCGCGCAACCGGCACCGACGAGGCGTCGTTCGCCGAGAACCGCCGCGCCGACCTCATGTACCCGTGATGTCCGCCCGCGCGCTGTCCTTCGCCGTCGCGCTCGCCGCGCTCTCGGGCTTCGTCCCGAGCGCGCAGGCGGCGCTCTTCTCCGATGACGAAGCGCGCAAGGCGATTCTCGATCTGCGCGGGCGCGTGCAGGTGCTGCAGCAGGACACGAGCGAGCGCCTCGACGAGCTCTCGCGCCAGGTCGGCGAACTGACCGCGCGCGTCGAGCGCGTCGACCACACCGCGCGCGGGCAGCTCGAGCTGCAGTCGCAGCTCGAAGCGATGCGACAGGAGATTGCGCGGCTGCGCGGCCAGCTCGAGGTGCAATCGCACGAGCTCGCCACCGCGCAACGCCAGCTGAACGACCAGCTCGCCACCGTCGACACGCGCATCCGCAAGTTCGAGCCGGTGAACGCCGAGATCGACGGCCGCCCGGTCACTGTCGACCAGAGCGAGAAACGCGCGTTCGACGCGGCGCTCGAACAGTTTCGCGCCGGCGACTATCGCGGCGCACTCGCCGCGTTCCAGGGTTTCCGCACGCAGTACCCCGACAGCCCTTACCTGCCGGGCGTGCTGTTCTGGCTCGGCAGCAGCCAGTTCGCGCTCAAGGACTACAAGGGCGCGATCGGCAGCCAGCAGGCCTTGCTGGCACGCTACCCCGAAAACCCGCGCGCACCCGACGCGCTGTTCAACATCGGCTACGCCCAGGCCGAAAGCGGCGACCGGCGCGCCGCACGCACGACGCTCCAGCAGGTGGTCGCGAAGTATCCCGACAGCCAGGCCGCGCAGCGCGCCCGCGAACAGATCTCGAGCCTGCCGGCGTCGCGCTGATGCGCGCCGTCGTGCTGCTCTCGGGCGGGCTCGATTCGGCAACGGTCCTGGCGCTCGCGCGCGAACGGGGGTGCGAATGCTTCGCGCTGTCGGTGCGCTACGGGCAGCGCCATCGAGCCGAACTCGAGGCCGCGCGCCGCGTCGCGCAGGCACTGGGCGCGATCCGGCACGAGATCGTCGACGTCGATCTGTCGCGCTTCGGCGGATCGGCGCTCACCGACCCGTCGATCGACGTGCCCGAACGAACGGACGGTGCCGCGGGCGCCGGGATCCCCGTCACCTACGTCCCCGCGCGCAATACGATCCTGCTCTCGCTCGCGCTCGGCTGGGCCGAAGTGCTCGGCGCCGAAGAGATCCACTTCGGCGCGAACGCGGTCGACTACTCCGGTTATCCGGACTGCCGCCCCGAATACGTCGCCGCCTTCGAACGACTCGCCGCGCTCGCGACGAAAGCCGGCGTCGAAGGACATCCGATCCGCGTTCGTGCGCCGATCGTCGCGCTGTCGAAAGCGCAGATCGTCGCCGAAGGCCTGCGGCTCGGCGTCGATTTCTCGCTGACCGTGTCGTGCTACCAGGCCGACGACGACGGGCGCGCCTGCGGACGGTGCGACGCGTGCCGCATCCGCCGTGCCGGGTTCGACGCGGCCGGCGTTCCCGACCCCACCCGCTACCGCTAGCGGAAACGCTCGTCGCCACCCCGGGTCGGGGTGGGCTCACGGTACTGCGTCGATCCACGATCCGGGGTTCGTCGAATCGGTATGATCGGCCCATGGATGGAACAATCCAACCCGACAAGAAACTCGATGCCGACGACCTCGTGCTGTTCGCCCGCGTCGTCGAGGCCGGCAGCTTCTCGCGCGCAGCCGAGCGCCACGGCGTCCCGAAAGCGACGATATCGCGCCGGATCAGCGCGCTCGAATCGCGGATCGGCGAACGGCTGCTGATGCGCACCACGCGCCGCCTCGCCCTCACCGAATTCGGCGAACGCATCCTCGAGCACGGGCAGCGCCTGGTCGAGGAAACGGAAGCAGCCAACGCGCTGGCGCAGCATCGCCAGTCGACCCCGCAGGGACGGCTGCGCGTTTCGCTGCCGCCCGGGTTCGTCGACGACGTCGACCTCGTTCCATTCCTGCTCGAATACGCGACCCGTTATCCGCAGGTCCGACTCGAAGTCGACATTTCTCCGCGCCGGGTCGATCTGGTCGCCGAGCGATTCGACGTCGCCGTGCGCATCGCGCCCCGGCTGCCCGACGACGCGACGCTGGTCGCCCGCCGCATCATCGACTTCGAGCACGGCCTGTACGCCAGCCCGGCGTACCTCGCGCGAGCCGGCGTGCCTCGGGCGCCGGAGCAGTTGCTCGAGCACGCGGCGCTGAAGCTCATCTCGAGCACCGGCGAAGCGATGCCCTGGGTCCTGCAGCGCGACAGCCAACGATGGGAAGGCATTCCCGACGGCCCGCTCGCGGCGAACTCGGTCGGATTGCAGCGCCTGCTCACGACGCACGGAATGGGCATCGCCGCGCTGTCCAACCGGATCGCGCAGCCGCTCGTCGCACGAGGTTTGCTCGAACGCGTCCTGCCCGCCTGGTGCCTGCCGACGATGACCGTCTGGTGCATCACCGCCGGCCGCCGCCTGCTGCCCACCCGAACCTCGGCGTTCATCGAGATGCTCGGTGCTGCGCTCACGCGCCCGCCGGCGGGCGACGCGGCGAGTGCCGCCTCGCCGGCTCCCGGGTTTGACCGGCTCGGCGCCAGATCATAGAATCGAGGGCTTCGCACGGGCCGTTAGCTCAGCTGGTAGAGCAGCGGACTTTTAATCCGTTGGTCGCCGGTTCGAATCCGGCACGGCCTACCAACATTCGAAGTGTTCGTTCCGAAAGGGCTTCCGCGAGGAAGCCCTTTTTGATTGCGGGCTTGCCCGGCGCGAAAAGCGGTCCGGGTGGCAGGGCGCGGTGCGCGCGAATGTGCGCGATGGGATGGACGGTTCGGTTTTCGCCCCGAAACGTTCATGTAAGATCCGCCTTCATGCAATTCGCTGCCCGTCGCCTGCGCATCTGGAGCTGGTTCGCCCTGTTGGCGATGCTCTTCGGCGCATCGATGCCGACGCTTGGCGGCGCGCTCGCCGCCGAGCGGTCGAGCGACTCGCTGTTCGCGGCCGTCTGCTCGGCCGCGGCGATGACCAGCGACTCGAGCGGCGCGGCACAGGATTCCGGCCCGGAAGACCCTGCGGCTTCGTCCGCGTCGTCTTGCGCCTTCTGCCTGGCGGGCGCGCACGGATTCGCGCCGCCGCCCGCGCGGCACGCGGCGTTTGCTGCGCCCGGCGCGCACGAGGCGGCGATCGCGGCGTGCGGGCCTCTCGTGCATCGCATCGCGCTGCGCCACCCCTCGCAACCGCGAGCGCCTCCCGCTTCTCTTTGATCATCCCCGTACTTCCTGCGCGGTGCGCAGGAAGCGTTGCGCGCGACCGACACGCGCGCGTCCCCGGGAAGTCATCGAGAACGTGACTCCGAGCCGAACGATCCGACGCATCACGAGCTGGCTGCTCTGCGCAGCGATGCTCGGCATGTCGCTGCTGCCGACGCTTTCGCACGCCGCATTGGGGCTCGCGGGCTCCGAGCTGTCGATCGAGGTCTGCACGACGACCGGGATCGCATCGATCGCCTCGAGCGAAGCCCAGGCCGATGTCGACCGCGACGGCGCTCCGCAGGCCGAACCGACGCGAGCGTGTTCGTGGTGCCTCGCGCACGCGGGCTTCGTCGCGCTGCCACCCGCCGCGAACGCACCGGTGTTCGCGACCGTCCCCGTGCCCGGGTTCCCGCGCGCTTTCTACCAGTCGCCGCACCGCAGGACGGTGTGGTCGACCCCGCAGTCCCGAGCCCCGCCGGGCTGAAGCGGCCCTCCCGATCGTCGCGGCGCTGCTGCGACGGAATTCCGCCTCGCCGATCCAGGCCGACGGCCCGCGCCGTCGCCTCGATCCGCCGGCGGCCGCTTCCGACCCATTGCGTGGAACTACTTCGTGGACCTTCCGTACAAATCCCTTTGCGCCGCCTTCGGCAGCCTGCTCGCTTGCGTTTCGTCGGCACAGGCCGAACGCGACGACGTCGTCGTCGACCGGATCACGGTCACCGGTTCGGCGATCGAGGACCGCTTTCGTTCGCCGAGCACCGAGCCCGCGTCTGCGGTGACGATCGACGCCGGGCAGATCGAGCAACAGCACGCGCGCAACCTCATCGAGGTGCTGCGCTCGGTGCCCGGGGTGACCGCCGACCTGCAGGGCGACGGCGAGACGATCAAGATCAAGCTGCGCGGCATCGAGAACCAGCGTTTCCGTGGCGAGAAGCCCGGTGTGGCCGTCGTCGTCGACGGCGTTCCCGTCTTCGAGCGCACCGGAAAAGTCAACCTCGACATCGACAACATCGAGAGCGTCCGCGTGCTGCGCGGTGGCGCCTCGTATCTGTATGGAGAAGATGCGCTCGCCGGCGCGGTGATCGTGACGACGCGCCGCGGCGCGGGCCAGAAGGGACTCGCGCTCGAGACCGACCACGGCTCCTTCGGATACCACCGCTCTCTCGCGCGCGCGGGCTTCGCGTCCGACCGGTTCTCGGGCCACCTGCAGTACAGCGACCGCGACCAGGACGGCTATTACTTCCTTTCCAGAACCTGGGCGAAGACCTGGTCGGGAAGCCTGCAGTACGCGCTCGACGCGAGCAGCGACCTGCGGCTCGGTTTCGAGCGCTCCGAACGTTTCCGCGATCGCGAAGGCGCGGTGACGGGCGAGACGGCCGCGCGACTCGATCCGACCGGGCGCGACGAGGGGCGCGGATACACGCGCAATTTCAACGTCGACCTCACGCGCCTGAACCTGAGCTATTCGAAGGACTTCGACGAACGCACCAACCTGCTCGCGGTCGCCTACCAGTACCAGGACGACACGACGTTCTGGTCGGCGCCGATGCGCTTCGATGCGGCGGGCCGGCCGACGACGAACGTGAACGACTACAGCACGTTCAACGACTACGCGCAGGTGCAGCGCGGCGTGAAGACCGAATACCGCGCGAGCTTCGAGCGCTTCGCGCTGATGGGTGGAATCGACCTGCGCCGCAACCGCTTCGAGAACCAGAGCGCGGCACTGGCGGCATTTCGCAACACGCCGTTCGGACCGGTGACCGCGACGGGGACGCTGCTCGGCGACGATCGCACGAACGAGGACACGCGCGCCGTCTACGGCGAGGCGAAATTCGCGATCGCGCAGGCGACCGCCGCGACGCTGAACCTGCGTCGCGACCTCGTCGGCCTGGAGTTCGATGCGCAACCGGTCGTGGGCAACGGCAATCGGCTCGTCGAGCAGCGCAGAAGTTTCGGCGTGAACAGCTACCGGGCGGGAATCACGCACGCGCTGGACGCCTCGACTTCGCTCTTCGGCGCGGTGTCGACCGGATTTCGCCTGCCGACGCCCGAGCAGTTGTATCGCGGGCAGACGACGACGAATGCGCTCGTGCTCGGCAATCCGGATCTCGCGCCCGAGAAGGCGACGACCTTCGAAGCGGGGGTGTCGAAACGAGCCGAATGGTTCGGCTGGCCCGCGCGGATCGGCGCATCGGTGTTCCAGATCGACCGCGACGACTTCATCCTCGACAGCAACGGCGAGTACGCGGCGCTGAACACGCCGATCGGCGGCGGTTCGCAATTCCGCAACATCGGCGGCGCGCGCAGCCGCGGAATCGAACTCGGGCTGAACACCGAAGAGCGCCGGGGATGGTCGTTCGGCGCGGCCTTCACGCTGCTCGACGCGCATTTCACGCGCTACGACAACTTCTTCCTCGGGCTGGGCAATGCGAACGGCCGCTTCGTCGCGAACCCCACCGCGGCGCAGCGCACGGATCCCGCGTTCTGGCGCAGCCACTACACGGTGCAGCCGCACGACAACACGGGCAATCGCGTCCCGCGAACGCCGGCGCGCCTGTTCAACGTGCGCGCGCAGTACGTGCCGGCGCCCGGCTGGAGCATCGACGGCGAGGTCGACCACCGCTCGGACTCGTATGCCGACGAGATCAACCAGGAGCGCCTGCCCGGGCGGACGCTGCTGCATCTCGCGACCGGGTACGCGACGAAGGTGCGCGGCGTGCCGGGTGCGCGCCTGAGCTTCTTCGCGCGCATCGAGAACGTGCTCGACAAGCGCTACTACGTCAATTCGCGCGGAACCGGCGACTCGAATTTCGACGGTCGCTACGACCGCGAAGATCCGTCGATCGTTCCCGATCCGGGGCGCACCTGGCGCGTCGGGCTTTCGTTGCGCTACTGAGTGGGGCCTCGATGGAAAACCTGAAGACCGTCGTCGACTGGGGCGTGATCGGACTGCTGGTCCTGGCCAGCGTGGGTGCGCTCGCCGTGGCGATCGAACGCTGGCGATTCGCCGGCAACGTCGACGTCGCCGCCTATGCGAGTCGCGCGCGCCTCGAAGCCGAGCTCACGAGGCGGCTGACCTGGATCGCGACGATCGCTGCCAACGCGCCCTACGTCGGGCTGCTCGGAACGGTGCTCGGAATCATGCTGACCTTCCACGGACTGGGCGCCAGCGGCGAGATGGACGTGCGCACGGTCCTGTCCGGGCTCGCGCTCGCGCTGAAGGCCACCGCAGCGGGCATCGCGGTGGCGATCCCCTGCGTCGCGGCGAGCAACCTGCTGCGACGGCGCGTTCGCGAACGCCTCGTCGAGTACGACGAGGCGCGGGGAGGCTAGCGATGGACGACGCCGAGTTCGGCGAGATCAACGTCGTGCCGCTGGTCGACGTGAT
>JAKFES010000257.1:0-8983 GCA_036675585.1 Burkholderiaceae bacterium | reverse complement strand
CCGATGCCGCCGCGGGCGCGCCGGGCGCCGACCGGGCGTCGGCCGCGCGGCTGCGCCCGCGTGCGATCTCGCTCGTGCTCGCCGGCGGCATCGCCGGCGGCATCGTCGGCCCGGAGGTCTCCAAGTGGTCGCGCTCGGCGCTGGAGACACCGTTCGCCGGCAGCTACCTCACGCTGGTCGCCTTCGCCGTCGTCTCGCTGCTGCTCGTGCAGCGGCTGCGCGTTCCGGTGCCGCATGCGGCCGGCGCGGGAGGCGCCGCGCGGCCGCTGCGCGAGATCCTGCGCGACCCGGTGTGCCGCGTCGCGATCGTCTGCGCGGCCCTCGCCTACGGCGTCATGAACCTGCTGATGGTCGCCACGCCGCTGGCGATGGAAGTGTGCGGGCTGCCGTACGACGACGCCGCCTTCGTCATCGAGTGGCACGTCATCGGCATGTTCGCGCCGGGGCTCTTCTCGGGCGCGCTGATCGGACGCTTCGGCGCGCTGCCCGTCGTCTTCTGCGGCGGGCTGCTGATGCTCGCCTGCGTCGCGGTGGCGCTGTCGGGCGTCGAAGTCGCGCATTTCGCCGTCGCGCTCTTCGTGCTCGGCGTCGGCTGGAACTTCATGTATACCGGGGCGACCGCGCTGCTGGTGAACGGCTATCGTCCGGCCGAGAAGAACAAGGTCCAGGGATTCATGGACCTGTGCGTCTTCGCGACGATGATCACCAGCTCGGCGTCGTCGGGCGCATTGCTCTTCGTCGACGGATGGTCGCTGCTGAACCTGCTCTCGCTGCCCTTCGTCGTGATCGCGCTCGCCGGCGTCGCGTGGCTCGCCGCGCGCGCGGGGTGGGGCCTCGATCGGGCGCCGGTTCGCAGCCGAGCCGCCTGACCGGGCCCGCGCGCGCCGGCGATTCGCGCGCTCAGCCGCCGACGAACACCGCGTCGCGCAGCGCGCACACGGCGGCGCGTTCGTCGGCGACCGTTTCGGGCGCGACGAGCCCGGGCTTCGCGTCGAGCCGCAACTGGTGCTGCAGGCGCCGGTAGCGCCGGTACGCATCGGCGGTGCGCAGCGCGAGCGCCGCGTCGACGAGGCCGAAGCCCGCGGCGCGCCCGAGCAACGCGATGTTGCCCACGTTGTCGAGCAGCGCTTCGTGCTCGCACGAGAAGCCGAGCACGAGGTACTGGACGATGAACTCGATGTCGACCATTCCGCCCGGATCGTGCTTGAGGTCGAAGCGGTCGCTGCGGTTCGGATGGGCTTCGCGCATCTTCGCGCGCATCGCGAGCACGTCGTCGCGCAGCTTCGCGCGGTCGCGCGGGCGCGACAGGACCTGCCGCCGGATCGACTCGAAGCGCTCGCCGATCGCGCGGTCGCCCGCGGCGAAGCGGGCGCGCGTGAGCGCCTGGTGCTCCCAGACCCACGCCGATTCGTGCTGGTAGGCCTCGAACGCCGCGATCCCGGAGACGAGCATGCCGGCCTGCCCGTTGGGCCGCAGGCGCAGGTCGGTCTCGAACAGCAGTCCGGCGGCGGTGCGGGTCGACAGCCAGGCCGAAACGCGCTGCGCCAGCAGCGCATACGCCTCGGGGGCGCGCTCGTCGGCGTCGTCGTACAGATAGACCAGGTCGAGGTCCGACGCGTAGGCGAGCTCCTTGCCGCCGAGCCGCCCGTAGGCGATCGCCGCGAAGCGCGGCGCATCGCGAAAACGCAGCCGCAGCGTGCGCCAGACGAGGTCGATCACGAGGTCGAGCACCCGATCGGCCAGCTCGCTGAGGTGATCCGAGAGGCGCTCGACGGTGAGCCGGCCTTCCAGGTCCTGCACCATCAGGCGGAACACCTGCGCGTGATGCGCTTCGCGAACCAGGTCCATCTGCCGCTCGACGTCGGGACCGTCGTCGCCGACGGCGGCGTCGACGCGGTGGCGCAATTGCTCGCTCCAGCTGGCGTAGTCCTGCGGTTCGAGCAATGCGCCGTCGAGCAGTTCGTCGAGGACGACCGGGTGCTGCATCAGGTATTCGGCGGGCGATTTCGCCCAGTCGAGCACGCGCAGGACGCGCCCGAACGCGTCGCCGTACCGATCGAGCAGCGCGACGTACCCGGGCCGGCGGCAGATCGCGTCGAGCAGGTCGACGAGTCGGGCGAGACCCGCGGCGCCGGTCCCGCGCCGCACGGCTTCGTCGAGCAGCCGGTCGATCGCCTCGCGCGTGTCGGCGCGCGCGGCGCGATAGCGCGAGCCGTCGCGCAGCGCGGCGAAGCGGCGCACGGTGTCGGGATCGACGGGGCGCGCCGTGCCCGTCGCCTCGCGCGTGCGCTCGTCGTCCTGCACCGGCGCGAGCAGGCGGTCGAACACGCGAGCCGTGTGCTCGGTGCACGCTTCGATCGCCGCATCGAAGGCGTCGGGCGGCATCGCGAGCATCGCCGCGACCGCGCTGCGCGCCTCGGCGGCGTTCGGCAGCCGGTGCGTCTGCGCGTCTTCGCGGTACTGCAGCGCGTGCTCGGTACGGCGCAGGAGCCCGTATGCGTCGGCGAGCGCTTCGGCTTCGTGCGCGGGGAGCAGGTCCTGGGCGGCGAGCGCGGCGAGCGTCTCGAGCGTGCTCCGGCTGCGCAGCGTCGGGTCCTGACCGCCGCGGACGATCTGGAACAGCTGGGCGACGAACTCCACTTCGCGGATTCCGCCGCGGCCGAGCTTCACGTCGATCGCGTCCGGGTCGCGCGCACCGCGCCGGGCGACTTCGGCGCGCACTTTCGCGTGCAGCTCGCGCAGGGCGTTGAAGGCGTCGAAATCGAGGTAGCGCCGGTAGACGAACGGGGTGACGACGCGCGCGAGCGCGATCTCGTCCTCCTCGCGCGACGGCGCCGCTGCGCTGCCGGAATCGGCGATCACGCGCGCCTTGAGCCAGGCGAAGCGCTCCCATTCGCGGCCCTGCGCATAGAAATACTGTTCGAGCATCGACAGCGAGACGACGAGCGGGCCCGAATCGCCGTTGGGGCGCAGCCTCGTGTCGACGCGGAACACGAAGCCGTCGCCGTTGCATTCGGACAGCAGCGCGATCGCACGGCGCGCGAGCCGGTGCATCCAGTCGCTCGACGCGATGACCCGCGCGCCGTCGACGCCCTCGGTCTCGCCTTCGCCGCGAAACACGAAAACGAGATCCAGGTCCGACGAGACGTTCAGCTCGCGCCCGCCGACCTTGCCCATCCCCACGGCGAGCAGGTCCTGCGGCCGGCCGTCGCGGTCGAGCGCGCGACCGTGCCGGGCGACCAGCGCCCGGGCGGCGCTGCGCAGCGCGAGCGAGGTCGCGATCTCGGCGAAATCGGTCATCGCCCCGCACACTTCGTCGAGCGAAGCACGGCCCGATACGTCGCGCTCGATGAGCGCGAGCATCAGCCAGTTGCGCGCGCGGCGCAGCGCGCGCGCGAGGGTTCGCTCGTCGTCGCCGCTCGACGCTTCGCCGCGCTCGTGCGCGACCAGTGCCTCGATCGTCGCGCGCGACAGCGGTGAAGCGGCCAGCGTGCGCAATCGATCGCGCACCGGCGCGTCGCCGGCGCCGCTTCCGTAGGCGGCCAGCGTGCGCCGGAAGAACCCCGAGTGACGCTCGCCGTCGAAGCCCATGTTCGCCGATCCGAAGGGTTATCCTTGGCGCAGATTGTCGCTCATGTCCGCATCCGAAACCCCGGCCCCAGGCCCGACTCGACTCGAGCGCGCGCTCCGGGGGATCGCGTCGGGTGCGCTCGTCCTGCTGATCGCGGGGATCGGCGCGTATCTCGGTCTGCGCACGCTGGCATGGCCGAACCTCGAACGCTGGCGGCCGCAGATCGAGCAGCGCCTGACCGACGCGACCGGGCGCCCGGTGCGCGTCGGGCAGCTGGAAAGCGGCTTCGAGGGGTGGCAACCGTGGGTCGTCGCCCGCGACGTCGCGGTCATCGACCCCGATGGCGTCGAAGCGCTGCGCGCCGATCGGTTGCGCGCGGTGGTGTCGATCGGCGCGGCGTTGCGCGGCCAATTCGCGCTCCTGCTGCTCGAGATCGATTCGCCGTCGCTGCGCGTCGAACGCGTGGCGGCGCGCCGGCTGCGCATCGGCGGATTCGACATCGATCTCGACGCACCGGGCGAGCGCGACAGCGACCCGCTCGCGCGGCTGTTCGCGCACCGCGCGATCCTGCTGCGCGATGCGCGGGTCGACTGGTTCGATCGCCCGAGCGGGCAGGGTGCGTACGTCGAGCAGGTCGACCTCGCCGTCGGCTCGGTCGGCCGGCGCCATCGCGCGTCGATCCACGTTCCCGCGCTGGCCGACGTCGCGCAGCAGCTCGATGCCGCGCTCGAGTTCACGCGTCCGCCGTTCGTCTCCCCCGGCGACTGGCGCCAGTGGCGCGGCGAGGCGTACATCGGCGCGCGCCGGGTCGATCCGGCGGCGTTCGTCGAGCAATGGGAGAAGTGGCGGCGGCTCGTCGACCTGCACCTGCCGTCGTTCGGCGCGATCGGCATCGACTCGGGCGACGCGGCGTTCCGCGCGTGGGCGCAGTTCGACCCCGGCACGTCGACGAGCACGTACGCCCGGATCGATGCGCGCGCGCTCGAGGCGCGCTTCGACGGCGACCCGATCCCGCTCGGCGCCGTTCGCGCCGAGGCGCAGGCCACGCACGATGCGGCGGGTCGCACGACGATCGTCTTCCCGAAGCTGGAATTCGACGACACCGAGGGCCGGCGCTTCACCGCGATCGACGGTGAACCGATGCTGCGTTTCGACGAGGCCGGACAGCCGGTCGCCGGCCGCGTCTCGCTCGGACGCTTCGACGCCGCGCCGACGCTGGCGTGGCTGCAGCGCTTTCCGCTGCCGGACGACGTGCGCCGGCGGCTCGAGCCGCTGCGCGTCGAAGGCCGGGTCGACCGGCTGGCGGTCGACTGGTCGGGCGAGCCCGGCGCAGCGCGCATGGCGGTCGACGTCGCGTTCGAGAACCTCTCCTTCGCGCTGCATCATCCCGCGCCGTTACGCCCCGGCGAGTTGCGGCTGCCGGGCTTCCGGAATGTCTCGGGCAGCGCGTCGCTGACGCGGGCCGGCGGGCGGGCGGCGCTGCACGGCGAAACGGTCGTGCTGCGCTTTCCGGGGCTGTTCGCCGAGCCGGCGGTGCCCTTCGATCGCCTCGACGCGCGCGCCGCGTGGACGATCGAGGCGGACGCGCAGGCGCCCTCGTCGTCGCGCGTCGACCTGCGGATCGAATCGCTTCGCTTCTCCAATGCCGATGCGGCCGGGGAAGTGTCGGGGACGTATCGCACCGGCGGCAAGGGCGCCGGCATCGTCGACCTCGCCGGGCACCTCTCGCGCGCCGACGCGGCGCGCACCGCGCGCTATCTGCCGCTCGCGATCCCGGCGCGCGTGCGCGACTGGGTGCGCGACGCGGTGCGCGCGGGGCACTCGGACGACGTGCGCTTCGCGCTGCAGGGCGATCTCGAGGATTTTCCGTATCGCGATCCGTCGAGCGGCGTGTTCCGCGTCGAAGCCGCCCTGTCCGATGCGCGTCTCGCCTACGCGCCGGGCTGGCCGGCGATCGACCGCATCCGGGGCGCGCTGCGCTTCGAGCGAGCGGGCATGGACATCGAAGCGCGCGCGGGCGCCGTATGGAACGTCGCACTGGCCGACACGCACGCGCGCATCGACGATTTCGCCGACCCGCTGCTGCGCGTCGAAGGCAGCGGCGCCGGCCCCGCACAGGACATGATCCGCTTCGTCAACGAGAGCGCGCTGCGCGAGCGGATCGACGATTTCGCCCGCGACACTTCGGTGTCGGGCGACGCGAAGCTCCAGCTCGCGCTCGAGATGCCGCTCGACGACGTCGACGCCACGAAAGTGCGCGGCGCCGTGCGCTTTGCCGGCAATGCCGTCGCGCTCGACCGGTCGTTGCCGCCCTTCGAGGCGCTCGACGGGCGCCTGGAGTTCACCGAAGACCGCCTGGCGCTGCGCGAGATGCGCGCGAATTTCCTCGGCGGCGAGGTGCAGGCGCAAGGCGAGACCGGCGAACCGGGCCGCCTGCAGATACGCGCGCGCGGGACGATGCCGGCCGCCTCGGTCGCGCAGTGGCGCGATACCTCGCTGGCGGCGGGAATGTCGGCCCGGCTGGCGCAGGCGCTCTCGGGCGTGCTCGCCTACGAGGCGCGCATCGACGTCGGGGGCGGAGCCTCGAAGATCGCGATCGATTCCGATCTGGCCGGCGTCGCGAGCACGCTGCCCGAGCCGTTCGCCAAGCGGGCCGACGAGCGCTGGCCGCTCCGGCTCGAGTCGATCTCGACGCCGCACGCCGGCGACACCCTGCGCATCGCGCTGCGCGACGACGCGCATCTCGTCCTCGAGCGCGAGCGCGAAAAGGGCTCCGGGCGCCTGCTGCTGCGTCGCGGAGTCGTCTCGGTCGGCACGGCGCCGGTCCTGCCCGAATCGGGTTTCGCCGCGCACGTGCAGCTGCCGCAACTCGACGTCGACGCCTGGCGCGCGCTGCTCGACGCACCCGCGGCGCAGCCGCCGGCGGCCGGGACCGAGGTTGCGCGCACGCCGTCGATGGCCGTCGACGCCGTGTCGATCGTTTCCGAGCGCGTGCATCTGGGCGGAAAGACCTTCGAGGACGTCGTGCTCGGCGCCACGCGCGACGACGACGTCTGGCGCGCCAGCCTGCACGCGCGCGGAATCGACGGGTATCTGCAATGGGCACCGGCCTCCGGCAACGCCGATCACGGGCGGCTGCTCGGGCGCTTCACGCAGCTGTCGATCCCCGACGACCGGATCGACGAGCTCGAGCGGCTGCTCGACGAGACGCCGCGCGAACTGCCCGCGCTCGACGTCGCGGCCGATGCGCTCGTGCTCGGCGGCCGTGCGCTCGGCGCGCTGCAGTTGCAGGCCGACAACGAGAACGTCGCCGGAAAGCCGGTATGGCGCGTGCAGCGCCTGCAGCTGCGCCACGACGCCGCGGTGCTCGAGGCTACCGGCAGCTGGAGCGCGCGCGCGGGCGACGGTCGTGCGACGAGTGCGATGGATTTCGAACTGAACGTCGCCGATGCCGGCAGCCTGCTCGCGATCTTCGGCTATCGCGACGTGCTGCGCGGCGGGGCCGGGAAGATGACCGGGCAGGTCCGCTGGAACGGCTCGCCGATGCGGCTCGACACCCGATCGCTCGCCGGCGGGATCGAGCTCTCGCTCGGCAAGGGACAGTTCCTGAAGACCGACCCGGGCATCGCCAAGCTGATCGGCGTGCTCAATCTGCAGTCGCTGCGCCGGCGGCTCGTGTTCGACTTTCGCGACGTCTTCGCCGAAGGCTTCGCGTTCGACGAAGTCGCGGGCAAGGTGCGCGTCGACGACGGCGTGGCGCGGACCGACGATTTCCGGATGCGCGGCGTCGCCGCGCAGGTGCGCATCCGGGGCGCGGCGAACATTCCGGCCGAGACGCAGTCGCTGGTCGTCGAGGTGCGCCCGGAGCTCAATGCCGGCCTCGCCTCGCTGGCCTACGCCGCGCTCGCGAACCCCGCGCTCGGCCTCGGCTCGTTCGTCGCGCAGATGGTGCTGCGCGAGCCGCTGCAGCAGATGTTTTCCTTCGAGTACGATGTGAACGGTCCGTGGGACGATCCGCAGGTCGTGCGCCGCGAGCGCCCGCCGCCCCCGCCGTCCGCTTCCCCCGATGTGCCGTCCGCGACCCCCGGCGGGGCCGGCGCGCAATGAGCCGCCTCGCGACGCCGCGCGGCGCGCAGGAGCCCGACATGTCCTCGAAGTCCGCCACGCCGTCGAATGCGCCGCCCGCGGCGCGCCTGCGCGTGGCCGCCGTGCAGATGGTCTCGTCGACGCGCGTGGCCGAAAACCTGGCGCGCGCCGCCGAGCGCATCGCCGAAGCCGCTGCCGCCGGCGCGCAACTGGTCGCGCTGCCCGAATATTTCGCGCTGCTCGGGCGCAGCGACCGCGACAAGCTGGCGATCCGCGAGGCCGAGGACGACGGCCCGATCCAGCGCTTCCTGTCCGCGCAGGCCGCTGCCGCCGGCGTGTGGCTGGTCGGCGGCACGCTCCCGCTGTACAGCCCGAACCCGGGCAAGGTGCTCAACACGAGCTTCGTATACGGACCCGACGGCCGGCGCGTCGCGCGCTACGACAAGATCCACCTGTTCGGCTTCGAGCACGGCGACGAGCGTTTCGACGAGGCCGCGACGATCGTTCCCGGGCGTACGCCGGCCGTTTTCGACCTCGCGTCAGGCGCGGGGAACGACGCCGCCACGGCGCACTGGCGCGTCGGGCTGAGCATCTGCTACGACCTGCGTTTTCCCGAGCTGTACCGCGTGCTCGCGCCGGTGGACTTGATTCTCGTGCCGTCCGCCTTCACCTACACCACCGGGTCGGCGCACTGGGAGGTGCTGCTTCGTGCTCGCGCCATCGAGAACCAGTGCTACGTGCTCGCGCCCGCCCAGGGCGGACGCCACGAGAACGGCCGCCGCACCTGGGGGCATTCGATGCTGGTCGACCCGTGGGGCGAGGTCGTCGCCGTGCACGACGAGAACGAGGGTCTCGCGCTCGGCGACGTCGAGCGGGCGCGTCTCGATTCGGTGCGCGCGAGCATCCCGGCCCTCCGACATCGCGTCCTGTAGCATGCTTTCATGAAACCCGCCGAAACACCTTTCGAAACCCTGTCCATCGCGCGCTCCGTGCTGCTCGAGCCGTACGGGCTCGACGAGACGCATATCGGCGCCGCGCTCGCGGAAATCTTCCGCCACCGGGTCGATTACGCCGACCTCTATTTCCAGTTCACGCGCAGCGAGGGCTGGAGTCTCGAGGAGGGCATCGTCAAGTCGGGCAGCTTCTCGATCGACCAGGGCGTGGGCGTTCGCGCCGTGTCGGGCGAGAAGACCGCGTTCGCGTATTCCGACGTGATCTGCGCCGATGCGCTGCTCGAGGCCGCGCGCGCCACGCGCACGATCGCCTCGCGCGGCGCCGGCCGCACCAGGGTGTCGGGCGCGCTGGTCCCGTCGCACGGCCATGGGC
>JAKFES010000096.1:0-44413 GCA_036675585.1 Burkholderiaceae bacterium | reverse complement strand
GTCGAACACGCGGCGCGTGGCGACGGCGGGCGCGCGCGCCGCGCGCGAGTCGCCGCACCGATCGACGCCGGAGGGCGCCGCACAGCGGCTGCGCGTGTCGACCTACAACATCCACAAGGGCGTGTTGCGCGATTTCACCGGGCTGCGGCGCGTCGCGCGGATCCACGAACTGCGCACGCGGCTGCACGAACTCGACAGCGACCTGATCTTCCTGCAGGAAGTCCAGGGCCAGCACCAGCGCTACGCGCGCCGCTTCGCGCAGTGGCCCGCCGAGTCGCAGGAACTCTTCCTGTCGAAGTCGCCGAGCGCGCAGCAGGCGTTCCAGACCGCGTACGGGCGCAATGCGAGCTACCTGCACGGCCACCACGGCAACGCGCTGCTGTCGCGCTTTCCGATCGTCGGCCTCGAGAACCGCGACGTCTCCGACCATGCGCTCGAGAAGCGCGGCGTGCTGCATTGCACGGTCGAGGTCGGCTCGCGCCGCGTGCACTGCTTCGTCGTGCATTTCGGGCTGCTCGCCGGCAGCCGTGAGCGCCAGCTCGATGCGCTGCTCGAATGGATCGGCTCGGAGGTGCCCGACGACGATCCGCTGATCATCGCCGGCGACTTCAACGACTGGCGCAACACGCTGTCGCAGCGGCTGTGCGAGCGCGTCGGCGTGGTCGAGGTGTTCGACGCCGCGCACCCGCGCCTCGAACCGGTGCCGCGCGCCGCCTATTTCGTTCACGATCGGCTCGCCGAGGTCGGCCGCCCGGCCCCCCCGTCGATCGCGCGGCTGCCGCGCCGGGTGCGTACCGCGCGCACCTATCCCGCGCTCGTGCCGTGGTTCCGCATGGACCGGATCTACCAGCGCGGTTTCCGGGTCAGCGCCGCGCGCGTGCTGCGCGGGCTCGAATGGGCGCGGCTGTCCGACCACAGCCCGCTCGTCGCCGATCTCGAACTGATCGAGTCGTCATGACCGTCGGGCGCGCTGCTCCGTCGGCCGCGGCGCAGGCGCTGCGCGACGGCGCGGCGGCGTCCGGCGCCGGCGAGGCGCGCTTCGTCCGGCTGCCCTGGTACGAGAGCCTGAAGCCCCGGGCCAAGCGGGGCCATGAAGTCGAATTGCTCGAGTCGGGTGCGCAGTATTTCCCGGCGCTCGAACGCGAGATCGACGCGGCACGGGAAAACGTCTTCCTCGAGACCTACATCTTCGAGGACGACCCGAGCGGACGGCGCATCGGCGAAGCGCTCGCGCGCGCGGCCCGGCGCGGCGTGCGCGTGCACGTCGTCGTCGACGGCTTCGGAACGCAGCGCATCCACCCCGATCGAGAGGGCGCGCTGCGCGAGGCGGGGGTGCTGCTCGAGGTCTTCCGGCCCGAGCGAAAGCGTTTCGCGCTGAACCGGCAGCGGCTGCGCCGGATGCACCGCAAGCTCGCCGTCGTCGACGGGCGCGTGGCGTTCGTCGGCGGCATCAACGTGCTCGACGATCACTACGATCCGAACCACGGCGCGCTCGAGAACCCCCGACTCGACTACGCGGTACGCGTGCGCGGTCCGCTCGTCGCGCAGGCGCACGTCGCGGCGGCGCGGCTGTGGTGGGAGACCGCGACCGTGAACCGCGTCGCACGGGCCGGCGAGCGCCGCGGCGCGCCGGCCGAGCCGCTGCACCTGCCCGAGTCGGTACGCAGCGACATCGCGTCCTCGGGGAACCTCCGCGCTTCGCTCATGCTGCGCGACAACCTGCGGCACCGGCGCACGATCGAGCGCGCGTATCTGCGCGCGATCGGCCGCTCGCGGCGCGAGGTGCTGATCGCCTGCGCGTATTTCTTCCCCGGTGGACGTTTCCGGCGCGCGCTGCTGGCGGCGGCGCGCCGCGGCGTGCGCGTGCGCCTGCTGCTGCAAGGGCGCGTCGAGTACGCGCTGCCGCATTACGCGTCGCAGGCGCTGTACGAGCCGTGGCTGCGCGCCGGCATCGAGATCATCGAGTACCGGCGCAGCTTCCTGCACGCCAAGGTCGCCGTGATCGACGACTGGGCGACCGTCGGTTCGTCGAACATCGATCCGTTCTCGCTGCTGCTCGCGCGCGAGGCGAACGTCGCGGTGCACGATGCCGGATTCGCACGTCTGCTGCGCGCGCGGCTGAACCATGCGATCGAGGAGGGCGGCACCCGGCTCGTGCTGCAGCGGCACACGCGCCGGCCGTGGCCGGTGCGCGTGATGAACGCGTTCGCGCTGCTCCTCGTGCGCATCGGCGTCGCGCTCACCGGCCGCGGCGCCCGCTACTGAAGCGCGCGCCGCGTCAGCGCGCGTCGCGCATGCGCTCGGCGGCGGCGAGGAAATCGAGCAGGATCGGCGAGCTGTCGAGCAGCGCCTCGGCGCCGCGGTGGAATTCCGGGTGCCACTGCAGCCCGATCGCGTAGCCCGAGCCGCGCCAGCGGATCGCCTCGACGATGCCGTCGGCGCTCGATCGCGCATCGACGACGAGGTCGCCGCCGAGGCGATCGACCGCCTGGTGGTGGATGCTGTTCACGCGCGCCTGTTCGAGCGGTTCGTAGAGCTGGGCGAGCCGCGAGCCGGACTCGAAGCGGATCTCGTGCGACAGCTGGTCGTACAGGTCGGGGTCGACGTGCGCGATCGAGTCCGGGCACTGGGTCGCGATGTCCTGGATCAGCGTGCCGCCGAACGCGACGTTCATCAGCTGCGCACCGCGGCAGATGCCGAGCACCGGCCGTCCCTGCGCCATGAACTCGTGCAGCAGCTCCATCTCGTAGCGGTCGCGCACGAGGTCGCCCGACCACTCGCCGCGCATCGGTTGCGCCCCGTACGAGCGCGGACTGACGTCGGCGCCGCCCTGCAGCACGAGCCCGTCGAGCTCGCGTACGTAGCTGCTCACCGAGATGCCGCGGCGCGAGACCTCGGCGCTCGCGCTCAGCGTGGGAATCATCAGCACGAGCGCGCCGTGCGCCATGATCCAGTGCGCGATCGACTGCTCCAGGTACTGCAGCACCTTGTTGCGAAAGCCGAGCTCGCGCGGCGGTGCGTGCAGCAGCCGCGCCGACAGCCCGATCTTCAGCGGCCGCGGCGGTGCCATGGCGGGTCAGCGGCTCCAGCGAAGGCACTGCTGGCGAACGACCTCGGGCAGCAGGTTCTCGTGCTCGAAGGTCTGCCGGATCCACGTCGCGTCGTTGCCGAGCGCGCCGATGTCGTCGCGCACGCGCCGGCACGCGTCCTCGGCACCGAGCTCGATCGCGTGCTGCTCGATCTCGGCGAGCGTCTCGGCGATGTCCTCGCGGATCGTCCGGTGCTCGCCGGTCTGCGGATCGACGAAGGTGCCGTCGAAGCCGAAACGGCAGGCCTGGAAGCGGTTGAACGTGTAGACGAGGTAGTCGTCCTCGGCCGGCCGGAACGGTTGCTCGAAACTGAGCCAGCGCGCCACGCACTGGATGTACGCGGCGAGCGCCGCCGCCTTCTCGATCGTCAACGGCGTATCGAGCACGCGGACCTCGATCGTCCCGAACTCGGGCTTCGGGCGGATGTCCCAGTAGAAATCCTTCATGCTCTGCACGACGCCGGTGCGCGCCATCTTCTCGAAGAAGCGCGTGAACTCCTCCCACGTCAGCGTGAACGGCGCCCGCCCGGACAGCGGGAACGCGAAGACCGAGTTGAGCCGCGCGGAGTGAAAGCCGGTGTCGGTCCCCTGCACGAACGGCGACGACGCCGACAGCGCGATGAAATGCGGAATGAAGCGCGACAGCCCGTGCAGCAGAACCAGCGCGGCGTCGGGCCCGGCGCAGCCGATGTGCACGTGCTGGCCGAAGATCGTGAACTGCTTCGACAGATAGCCGTAGAGCTCCGAGAGCATGTGAAAGCGCGGCGTGTCGTAGATGCGCCGCTGGCTCCAGTCCTGGAACGGGTGCGTGCCGCCGCCCGACAGGCCGATGTTGAGCTTGTTCGCGCATTCGACGAGCACGTCGCGGATCTCGGCGAGGTGCGCGCGCGCTTCGGCGTAGTCGCGGCATACGCCGGTCGACAGCTCGATCATGCTGCCGGTCATTTCCGGCTTCACCTCGCCGGGCAGCTTGCGCCGGCCGACCAGCCGCAGCAGGTCCTCGGCGCCGTGCGTCAGGTCGAAGTCGTGCGTGTTGACGATCTGCAGCTCGAGCTCGACACCGAGCGACAGCGCGCGCGATTCGGCGAAAGGTTCCAGGGCCATGGGGATCTCTCCGTTGCTTCGGCGCGGGGCGCGCCGCCCCCGGTGCGGCGAAGGTTCGCCCTTCGCCCGTCCGGTTCAGGAAATCGTCTCCTCGTGCACCCAGCGCAGCGCGAAGTGCACGGCGATCGGGCCGATGAGCTCGAGGAAAGCGATCGCGCTGAACACGATGCCGGTCAGGTGCGAAGCGAACTCGGGATACAGGATCTGCAGCTCGGTCATCATGACGAGCGCCGCGCCCGACATCGGAACGAGCGTCACGCCGAGCGCGACGCCCTGGCGCATCGAGATGCCGCTCGGCGCGGCGAGCAGCACGGTGGCGAGCAGCTTGGCGACCGTGCGCGCGGCGATGACCGCGAGCCCGAGCGCCGCGCCGGCGACCAGCGTGTCGATCGACCAGACCGAGCCGGTGATGACGAACAGCATCAGCACGAGCGCGCCGCCGGCGGTGCCGAAATGGCGCGGCCAGATCCACGGGCGCTCGGTGCTGTTTCGCAGCATCAGCCCGGCGAGCAGCGGCACCAGCAGCGTCGAGAGGTTCGCCATCTTCGTGATCGACAGCGCGAGCAGGATCATGCCGAGCAGCAGCAGCGTCGAGTTCTCGTTGCGCAGGTCGAGGCGCCGCGCGATCAGCGAGACCGAGAACGCGAGCAGCGCGGCGACGATGGCCGACCCGGCGAGCAGGTACAGCGGATGCGCGAAGGCACGCACCAGGCTGCCGACGTACTCGGCGTGCAGCCAGCCGAACACGAACTTGCTGGCGAGCACCGCGTAGAACGTGTTCAGCCCGGTGAGCACGATCATGCGCTCGGTGATCTGCCCCGACGCCTCGAACTCCGAGGCGACGCGCATGATGACGGCCGGCGAAGTGCCGATCGCGATCGCGGCGATCGCGGTCGCCGTGCGTCCGTCGGTGCCGAGCGAGGTCAGCGCGAAATACACCGCCACGAAGGTGAGGATCGCTTCGGCGAGGCTGGTCGCCAGCAGCCACGGGTTGGTGCGAAGCCAGCGCAGGTTGATCCGGCTGCCGAGCTCGAACAGCAGCAGCGCGAGCGCGAGGTCGACGATCAGCCGGAAGCTCGGCTTGAGCGTCGGCCCCGACAGGCCGAGGCCGAAGGCCGAGACGAGGGTGCCGACCGCGGCATAGCCGACGACACGCGGCAGGCGGAACCACCGGTAGACGAATTCGCCGAGCAGCGCGGCGATGACGAGCGTCAGCGAGACCCACAACACCGCATCGGGCACGGGCGGCCAGCCGGGCAAGAAGAACAGGTCGGAGCGTGCGTCGCCCGTCATCGTGGATATCTCCCCTGCGAAACGAGGCAGCTTATGTCACCGATCGACGCGAAGCGTCAAGGCGCTTTTGCTGCGTGAACGGGTCCGGCGCCTTCTTCGTGCAACGCCTTGCCGACGGTCAATCGAATCCCCGAGGCGCTCGCTGCCTCGTCCGCGAGCGGGCGGCCTTCGCGGGCGAAGGTGTGCTTCAGGCATTCGAGGTAGCGGCGCCGCACCGACCATTGCTCCAGCGGCGGCGTCTTGAGCCGGGCGCGCACGAGCATCCAGGTGTCGCCGAGCTGCTCGACGCCGGCGATCTCGAGATCGCCGAGCACCTTCGCTGCGTCATCGGGCGACGCGCGCAGCGCCTCGGCGGCCTGTCGCATCCACTGGTAGACGCGCTCGACGTCCTGGTCGTACGGAACCTGCACGTCGACGACCGCGTACGCGAACTCGGTGGACAGGTTGGTCACGGTCGTGATCAGCCCGTTGGAGATGTAATGCACGCTGCCATCGTAGGCGCGCAGCTTCGTGCGGCGCAGGCTCAGTTCCTCGACCGAGCCGGACTTGCCCGCGATCTCGACGACGTCGCCGACGCGGATCTGGTTCTCGACGAGCAGGAAGAAACCCGAGAACAGGTCCTTGACCAGGCTCTGCGCGCCGAAGCCCACCGCGATGCCGACGACGCCGGCCGCGCCGAGGATCGGCGCGATCGACACGCCGAGCTGGGCGAGCACGAGCGTGCCGGCGAGTACCAGGATCAGCACCGAAAGCGACTGGCGCGCGATCCGGCCGACGGTCTCGAGGCGGCGCTTTTCCTCGACGGTCGACGCGTGCCGGACCACGCGCCGGAAGAAAGGGCGCACCACGCGCCAGATCAGCCCGCGCGCGACGAGGGCAATGGCGACGATCGCCGCGATCGACAGGGCGACGCGCAGTTCGTCGGTGTACGCAGACATCGCGCCGGTCAGGGTGTCCATGGTTCGCGCATCCGTTGTCGTCTCCTCTTGTCCCGGCCTCCGGACGCTGCCCGCCGGCCTCGTTGCGATCCGTCCGCGCGACCGGTCCGCCGCCCCGGGAACCGCCGTCTCGCCGACGCGATCGGACGCGGTGCGGCAGGAAACGGCGGGCGCGGCATCGGAATTGCTTGGACCGACCCCGAATCCCGCTCGCGTTCGCGAACGATGGGCGGCTCGAAGAACCTGGAAGGCGAGCTCGACGCTCGACCGTGATGCGCCGGCGCTGCGTCCGACGCGGCGCGGCGCGAGGCGCGCCGCTCACCGGGGCGCCATTATACGCACCGCCCGAACGGCCTCCATGCCACTGCAACCGCACGGCCTCGCCCTCCTGCTGTTCACGATCGCGGTGTTCGTCGCGTTCATGATCCGCAGGATTCCGCTGGAGATTACCAGCCTGGTCGTGCTCGTCGCGCTGCCGATCGGCTTCACGCTGTTCCCGTACGGAAGCGGCGCCGATGCGATCGACCCGCTCGCGTTCTTCTACGGTTTTTCGCACGAAGCGCTGATCGCGATCTGCAGCCTGCTGATCCTCGGGCGCGCGCTGACCGAGACCGGCGCGTTGCGTCCGCTCACGCGGCAACTGGTGCGGCTGTGGCGACGCAGCGGGCCGAAAATCGGCTTGCTGGTCGTGCTGGTCGTCTCGATGCCGGTGAGCGGCGTGATCAACGACACGCCGATCGTCGTGCTGATGATCCCGGTGCTGATGGCGCTCGCCCGCGAGACCGGCGCCTCCGCGGCGCGGATGCTGATGCCGATGAACTTCGCGGTGCTCATCGGCGGCATGTCGACCGTGATCGGGACGTCGACCAACCTGCTGGTGACCTCGATTGCCGCCGACATGGACGCGGCGCATTTCGGCATCTTCGATTTCACGCCGATCGTCGCCATCGCCGCGCTGGTCGCGCTGCCGTGGCTGTGGCTCGCCGCGCCGCGCCTGCTGCCCGGGGGCACCGCCGAGCACGAGCCGGTCGAGCGCCTGTTCGATGCCGTGCTGTACGTGCCCGAGGATTCGCCCGCCGTCGGCGCGACGCTGGGCGAGCTGCTCGAGCGATCCCGGCGCGAGCTGCGCGTGAAGTCGCTCGAGCGCGGCAGGAACCTGAGCCTGGTGCGGCTGCCCAACCTGACGCTCGCCGCCGGCGACCGGCTGGTCGTCACCGACACCGCGAGCCGGCTCAAGGCGCTCGAGAGCACGCTCGGGCTCACGCTGTACAACCTCGACGACCGCGAACATCCGGTCGACGAGGAGCACCCGCTGCGACACGACGACGCGGTGCTCGCCGAGCTGATCCTGCTGCCGGGCTCCGCGCTGGTCGGTTCGACGATCGGCGAGCACCGCTTCATCGAGCGCTACGACGTCGCGGTGCTCGGCGCGTATCGCGCCACCGGCAGCGCGATCCACCGCCAGACCGACGTGGCCGACATCCGCCTCGCCGCCGGCGACGTCCTGCTGGTGCAGGGCACGCCCGAGAAGCTCGCGGTGCTGCGCGCCGACCGCGGCCTCGTCGTCGTCGACGGCACGATCGACAGCGGCGCCGCCGGGCGCGGGACGGTCGCGGCGCTGATCATGGCCGGCGTGATCGCGCTGGCCGTATTCAAGATCCTGCCGATGTACCTGTCGGCGCTCGGCGGGGTCCTCGCCATGCTGGTCACCCGCTGCGTGCGGCCGGCGGCGATCGGGCGCGCGCTGAAGACCGACCTCGTGCTGCTGATCGCGGCGAGCCTGGCGCTCGGCAAGGCGCTCGTCGACACCGGCTCGGCGACCGCGCTCGCGCAGTCGCTGACGGCCACGGTCGACGGCTGGCCGACGATCGCCGTGCTCGGCACGATGCTCGTGTTCGTCGCCGTGCTGACCAATTTCGTCTCGGACAACGCGGCGGGTGCGATCGCCACCCCGATCGCGATCGAGACCGCGCGCAGCCTCGGCGCGCCGGCCGAGCCGTTCGTGCTCGCGATCCTGTTCGGCTGCAACCTGAGCTACGCGACGCCGATCGGCTACCAGACCAACCTGCTGGTGATGAGCGCGGCGCGCTACCGGTTCGCCGATTTCCTCCGCGTCGGCGGGCCGCTGCTGGTGCTGATGGTCGTCACGCTGACCGCGCTGCTTGGCTGGTGGTACGACTTGTGGTCCTGACCGGGTCGGGTATATTCACGAAATCGTACGATCGTTCGCAAATAATGAAACCGAGCCCTCCGCCCGCCCACAAGCCCCGCAAAGGCGCGCTGACGCGCGCGGCGATCGTCGAGGCCGCGCTCGCGCTCGCCGGGCGCGAAGGGCTCGAAGGCCTGACGATCGGTTCGATCGCCGAGCGGATGCAGATGTCGAAGAGCGGCGTGTTCGCGCATTTCGGCTCGCGCGAAGACTTGCAGATCGCGGTCCTCAAGGCCTACGAGCGCCGCTTCGTCGACGACGTGCTGCTGCCGGCGCTCGGTGCGCACCGCGGGCTGGCGCGTCTGCGGACGATCTTCGAGCGCTGGCTGCGGCGCGCCGCGATGGAGGCGACGAACGGGTGTGTCTGGATCTCGGCCGCCACCGAGTACGACGACCGCAGCGGGCACGTGCGCGACGAACTCGTCGCGATGATCCGGTCGTGGCAGCGCGAATGCACGCGGGCGATCGCGCAGGCGATCGAAACCGGCGAGCTGTCTGCCACGCTCGACCCGCAGGACCTGCTCTTCGAGCTCTACGGATTGATCCTCGTCGTGCACCACGACGCCCGGCTGCTCGGCAGCGCCGACGCGGCGGCGCGCGCACGCCGCGCCTTCGATCGCCTGATCGCTTCGCACCGGGCGATTCCGGCACCCATCTTGCCCACGGAAACGCACGAACGTTCGGTCGTAATCGACTGACGCCCCTCCAGGAGCGACGACATGGCCCGCTACACCCCACCGCTGCGCGACATGCAGTTCGTGATGCACGAACTGCTCGACGTCGAGACGACGCTCGAGGCGCTGCCCGCCCACGCCGAGACCGGGCGCGAGCTGATCGACCAGGTCCTCGAGGAGGGCGGCAAGTTCTGCTCGGAGGTGCTGTTCCCGCTGAACCGGCCGGCCGACGAGGAAGGTTGTCGCTGGTCGGCGGGCGGGGCGGTCACGACCCCGGCCGGATTTCGCCAGGCGTGGGAGCAGTACAAGGAAGGCGGCTGGCCGACGCTCACCTGCGATCCGCAGTACGGCGGGCAGGGCCTGCCGATGGCGGTGGGCATCGCGTTCCAGGAAATGCTGAACTCCGGCAGCCAGGCATGGGCGATGTATCCCGGGCTCACCCACGGCGCCTACGACTGCCTGCTCGCGCACGGCACCGACGAGCAGAAGGCGCTGTACATCCCGAAGCTCGTCTGCGGCGAGTGGATGGGAACGATGTGCCTGACCGAGCCGCAGTGCGGCACCGACCTGGGCATCCTGCGCACGCGCGCCGAGCCGCAAGCCGACGGCAGCTACCGGATCACCGGCAGCAAGATCTTCATCTCGTCGGGCGAGCACGATCTCGCCGAGAACATCGTGCATCTGGTGCTCGCGCGACTGCCCGATGCGCCGCAGGGCACGCGCGGCATCTCGCTGTTCGTCGTGCCGAAGTTCGTCCCCGACGCCGACGGCGCGCCGGGTGCGCGCAATGCCGTGCAGTGCGCGCGCATCGAGGAGAAGATGGGAATCCATGCGAACGCGACCTGCGCGCTCGATTTCGACGGCGCGACCGGCTGGCTCGTCGGCGAGCCGAACAAGGGCCTGCAGGCGATGTTCGTGATGATGAATGCCGCGCGCATCGGCGTCGGCATGCAGTCGCTCGGGCTGATGGAGGTCGCCTACCAGAACGCGCTCGATTACGCGAAGGAGCGACTGCAGATGCGATCGCTCACCGGCGCCAAGGCGCCCGACAAGCCGGCCGATCCGATCCTCGTGCACCCGGACGTGCGGCGCATGCTGCTGACGCAGAAAGCGTGGGTCGAAGGCTCGCGCGCGTTCGCGTACTGGATGGCGCTGCAGGCCGACATCTCGCTGTCGCATCCCGACGAATCGGTGCGCGCCGGCGCCGAGGAGCTGCTCGCGCTGCTCACGCCGGTCGTCAAGGCGTTCCTCACCGACAACGGCTTCGCTTCGACGAACCTCGCGCTGCAGGTCTTCGGTGGGCACGGCTACATCCGCGAATGGGGGATGGAGCAGTACGTGCGCGACGCCCGGATCAACACGATCTACGAAGGCACCAACACGGTCCAGGCGCTCGACCTGCTCGGCCGCAAGATCCTGCTCGACAACGGAGCGAAGCTGCGCCGCTTCGGCGCGCTGGTCGACGCGTTCGTCGACGCCGAAGGCACCGACGAGGACATGGCCGAGTTCGTGAATCCGCTGGCCGACCTGCGCCAGAAAGTCGAGAAGCTCACGATGGAGATCGGCATGAAGGCGTTCGGCAACGCCGACGAGGCCGGTGCCGCCGCGGTCGATTACCTGCGCGTGATCGGCCATCTGGTGCTCGGCTATTTCTGGGCACGCATGGCGCGCATCGCGCTCGATCACGCCGACTCGAGCGATCCGTTCTACCGCGCGAAGCTCGCGACGGCGCGCTTCTATTTCGCCAAGCTCCTTCCCGAGACGGCCGCACTGATCCGCACCGCGCGCAGCGGCTCGGCGCCGATGATGGACGTCGAAGTCGAATGGTTCTGAGCGCAGCGAACGCCAGGACGACGCGGCTTCGCAGCACGCTTCGGGCACGCCCGGGCGCCGCGGTCCGGATCGTCGCCGCGCACGTCGTTTGCGCGGCGCTGCTCGCTGCGCCGGCGTGGGCGCAGAGTGTCGGCTCGCCGGTCGGGCTGTGGAAGAACATCGACGACGAAACGAAGGAGGCGAAGGCGCTGATCCGGATCACCGAGACCGACGGGGCTTTCGTCGGCCGCATCGAGCGCATCCTCACCGATCGGGTCGATGCGGTGTGCGATCTGTGCACCGACGAACGCAAGGACCGTCCGGTCCAGGGCATGCAGATCCTCGACGGGATGCGCCGCGACGCCGACCAGCCCGACCGCTTCGACGGCGGCCGCATTCTCGACCCGAGCAACGGCAAGGTGTACCGCAGCCAGATGCGGCTGATCGACGACGGCCGGCGCCTCGAAGTGCGCGGCTACATCGGGGCGCCGCTGTTCGGGCGCACGCAGACCTGGATCCGCGAGCCCTGAGCCGGGCCGCGCGATCCCCACGCTCGATACGAGGGAACCCGAAGTGGACAAGTTCATCGTCAGGAAAGCGGCGGTCCTGGGCGCCGGCGTGATGGGTGCGCAGATCGCCGCGCACCTGGTCAACGCGAACGTCGAGGTCGTGCTGTTCGACCTGCCCGCACGCGAGGGGCCGAAGAACGGCATCGCCGCGAAGGCGGTCGAGGCGCTGAAGAAGATGCGTCCGGCGCCGCTCGCGCGCGCCGAGCTCGCCGGCGAGATCGCGGTCGCGAACTACGACGACGACCTCGAGCGCCTGCGCGACTGCGACCTCGTCGTCGAGGCGATCGCCGAGCGCGTCGACTGGAAGCTCGACCTGTACGGCCGCGTCGCGCCGGCGCTCGCGCCGCACGCGATCTTCGCGACCAACACCTCGGGGCTTTCGATCGCGAAGCTCGCCGAAGGGTTGCCGGCCGAAGTGCGCGCGCGTTTCTGCGGCGTGCATTTCTTCAATCCGCCGCGCTACATGCACCTCGTCGAGCTGATTCCGACCGCGCACACCGCACCCGGGATCGTCGATCGGCTCGAGTCGTTCCTGACGACCATGCTCGGCAAGGCATGCGTGCGCGCGAAGGACACGCCGAACTTCATCGCCAACCGGATCGGCATCTTCGGGATTCTCGCCACCGTTCGCGAGGCCGAACGCTTCGGCCTGCCGTTCGACGTCGTCGACGACCTGACCGGCGCGAAGCTCGGGCGCGCGAAATCGGGCACGTTTCGCACCGCCGACATCGTCGGCCTGGACACGGTCGGCCACGTGATCAAGACGATGCAGGACCAGCTGCGCGACGACCCTTTCCACCGGCTGTACGAAACGCCCGCCGTGTTCGCCGCGCTGATCGAGCGCGGCGCGCTCGGCCAGAAGACGGGCGCGGGCTTCTACCGCAAGGACGGAAAGAAGATCCTGCGCTTCGATGCCGCGAGCGGCGACTACGTCGCCGCGGGCGCGAAGGCCGACGAAACCGTCGTGCGGATCCTGAAGAAGAAGACGTGGGCCGAGCGCCTCGCGCTGCTGCGCGGATCGAAGAGTCCGCAGGCGCAGTTCGTCTGGTCGCTGATGCGCGACCAGTTCCACTACGCGGCGGCGAAGCTCGCCGAGATCGCCGACAACGCGCGCGACGTCGACCTGGCGATGCGCTTCGGCTTCGGCACCGGGCAGGGCCCGTTCGAGATCTGGCAGCAGGCCGGCTGGGCGCAGGTGGCCGAGTGGATCCGCGACGACATCGAAGCCGGTCGTGCGCTCGCCGATGTCGCATTGCCGGCCTGGGTGTTCGACGGGGTGGTCGCCGCGCGCGGCGGCGTGCACCAGCCCGAGGGTTCGTACTCGCCGGCGCGCGACGCCTTCGTCCCGCGCGCCGAGCACCCGGTGTACCGGCGCCAGGTCTTCCGCGCATCGGTGGCCGGCGAGCACGCGCCCGACCCGCGCAGCGCGGGCACGACGGTGTTCGAGAACGAGTCGATCCGGCTGTGGACGCTCGATCGCGACGCGTACCGCGACGTGCTGATCGCGTCGATCCGCTCGAAGATGCACGCGATCGGCCCCGGCGTCGTCGACGGCCTCGTGCGCGCCGTCGAGATCGCCGAAGCGCGCCATCGCGCGCTCGTCGTCTGGTCGCCCGACGACCCGTTCTCGGTCGGTGCCGACCTGCAGGCGATCCTGCCGCTGTTCATGAGCGGCGGCGTGAAGGCGATCGAACCGCTCGAACGCCAGCTGCAGCAGGCGATGCTGCGGCTTCGCTACGCGCACGTGCCCACGGTCGCCGCCGTCTCCGGAATGGCGCTCGGCGGCGGGTGCGAACTCGCGCTGTATTGCGCGCGCCGCGTCGCGCATCTGGAGAGTTACATCGGGCTCGTCGAGGTGGGCATCGGCCTGATTCCCGGCGCCGGCGGCCTTGCCTACGGCGCGCGTCGCGCCGCCGAGGAGCAGGCGGCGGCGCCCGAGGCGTATCTGCTGCATTTCCTGCGGAAATACGCCCTGGCCGCCGCCACCGCCGAAGTGTCGACCTCGGCGCTCGAGGCGCGCGCCACCGGCTGGCTGCTCGATTCCGACCGCGTCGTCTTTCACCGCGACGAGTTGCTGCACGTCGCGTTGCACGAGGCGCTGGCGATGAGCGAGGCGGGCTATCGTGCGCCGCGCCGGGCGCGATTCCCGGTCGCCGGCCGCTCGATCCTCGCGACGATCGAGGCGCAACTGGCGAACCTGCGCGACGGCGGATTCGTCAGTTCCCACGACTACCACCTCGGCCGCACGATCGCCGAGGTGATGTGCGGCGGCGACGTCGAGGAAGGCTCGATCGTCGACGAGGAATGGATCCTCGGGCTCGAGCGCCGCGCGTTCCTCGCGCTGCTGAACCACCCGAAGACGCAGGAGCGCGTGATGGGGATGGTCCAGACCGGCAAGCCGGTGCGCAATTGAACGGAATGGGGGCGACGATGACGCACGCCGGGCGCAACCGGGCAGGGTGCCGCGTAGCCGAGGCGAATTCGAGGAGTGCATCATGAACCGGCAAGTCCAGGACGTTTTCGTGGTCGCGGCCACGCGCACGCCGATCGGCAAGGCGCCGAAGGGCGTTTTCCGCAACACCCGGCCCGATGACCTGCTGGTGCATGCGATCCGTTCGGCGCTGGCGCAGGTGCCTTCGCTCGATCCGGCGGCGATCGAGGACGCGATCGTCGGCTGCGCGATCCCGGAAGCGCAGCAAGGACTGAACGTCGCACGCATCGGCGCGCTGCTCGCCGGCCTGCCCGACACCGTCGGCGGCGTCACCGTGAACCGTTTCTGCGCGTCGGGACTGACCGCGGTCGCGTTCGCCGCCGATCGCATCCGCGTCGGCGAGGCCGACGTGATGATCGCCGCCGGCACCGAGTCGATGAGCCTGGTGCCGATGATGGGCAACCGCCCGTCGATCAATCCGTCGGTCTTTCTGCGCGACGAGGACGTCGGCATCGCGTACGGAATGGGGCTCACCGCCGAGAAGGTCGCCCAGCAATGGAACGTCTCGCGCGAAGACCAGGACGCGTTCGCGCTCGCCTCGCACCGCAAGGCGATCGCCGCGCAGCAGTCCGGAGAGTTCGACGACGAGATCACGCCGATCGAGATCACCGAGCGCGTCCCGGACCTGGCCCGCGGCGAGATCGAAGCGACATCGCGGCGGGTCGCGCTCGACGAGGGGCCGCGCGCCGATACCTCGATCGAGGCGCTCGCGAAGCTGCGCCCGGCATTCGCTTCGCCGCGCGGCGTCGACGGCAAGCCCACCGGAATGGGCAGCGTGACGGCCGGCAACAGCTCGCAGACCTCGGACGGCTCCGGGGCGCTGATCCTCGTCTCCGAGCGCGCGCTGCAGCGTTTCGCGCTGACGCCGCTCGCGCGTTTCGTCTCGTTCTCGGTGCGGGGCGTTCCGCCGTCGATCATGGGGATCGGGCCGAAGGAGGCGATTCCGGCGGCGCTGAAGACGGCCGGATTGAAGCTCGCCGACCTGGGCTGGATCGAGCTGAACGAGGCCTTCGCGGCGCAATCGCTCGCGGTGATGCGCGAGCTCGCGATCGACCCCGGATGCGTCAATCCGCTCGGCGGCGCGATCGCGCTCGGCCATCCGCTGGGCGCCACCGGCGCGATCCGGGCGGCGACCGTCGTGCACGGGCTGCGGCGCCATGACCTGAAGTACGGGATGGTCACCATGTGCGTGGGTACCGGGATGGGGGCTGCGGGAATCTTCGAGCGCGTCTGAAGTACCATCGCTGCACCGGGTCGCGAGTCGCGACGGGGAGTCGTTGTGTCCATCGAAATCGAAAACCTCGAGCGCGTGCGCGTGCTGCGCTTCGTGCGTCCGGAACGCCGGAACGCGATCACTGCCGCGATGTATGCGGCGCTCGCCGACGCGTTCGGGCAAGCGGCCGCCGATGCGAGCGTTCGCGTCGTCGTCGTCACCGGCGGCGAGAGCGCGTTCACCGCGGGCAACGACCTCGCCGATTTCCTGAACGACCCGCCGACGAGCGAAGACGCGCCCGTCTTCCGTTTCCTGCGGGCGATCAGCACGTTCGCCAAACCGCTGGTCGCGTCGGTGTGCGGACCGGCGATCGGCGTCGGCACGACGATGTTGCTGCATTGCGATCTCGTCTACGCCGGCGAAAACGCCACGTTGAGCCTGCCTTTCGTGCACCTCGGCCTGTGTCCCGAGGCGGCATCGAGCCTGCTGCTGCCGCTCGCCGTCGGTTACCAGCGGGCGGCCGAGAAGTTGCTGCTCGGCGAGCCTTTCCCCGCGGCGGAAGCGAGGGAGATCGGGCTCGTGAACCGCGTCCTGCCGCCCGCCGAGGTCGAAGGCTTCGCGATCGCGCAGGCGCACAAGCTCGCCAGCCGGCCGATGTCGTCGCTGCTCGCGACCAAGGCGCTGATGAAGGGCGGCCAGGCGCAGGCGGTGCGCGAACGGCTGGCCGAGGAGGGCGCGTGCTTCGGGCGGATGCTCCACGAGCCGGCGGCGCGCGAGGCGTTCAGCGCATTCCTCGCGAAGCGCCCGGCCGATTTTTCCCGGATCGACGCCGACGGGTGAGGTCGCGCCGGGCGCGACGCCGCGGGCTGGCCCGCGAGCGGCGTGCGGAGTAACGTACGAGCGGGAAAGGCCCGCGATGAAGGCCCCGCGAAACCACCGCGCTTGCACCGGGTCCGGCGCTTCGTCCGCGTTCGCGGCCGAACGCGCTCGCCTTCTCGCGCAACTCGACGAGCGCGAGCGCGCGTTGCGCGCCGCGCTCGAGCAGCAGACGGCGACCAGCGAGATCCTGCGGGTGATCTCGCGTTCGCCGTCCGACGTGCAGCCGGTGTTCGACACGATCATCGCGAACGCCACCCGACTGTGCGGCGCCCGGCTCGCGTTCGTCATGCTGCTGACCGGCGGGCGGCTGGAGCTCGCGGCGCGGGCGGCCTGCACGCCCGAATTCGCCGGTTTTCTCGAGCGCGGCTTCGAGCTCAACCGGGAAACGACGACGGCGCGGGCCGCGATGGAGGGCCGGCCGGTGCAGGTCGCCGACTTCATGTCCGAGCCCGAAGTCCGCGTGACCGCCTCGCATGTCTCGGAGCGCGTTCATTCGGTGCTGGCCGTTCCGCTGCTGCGCGAGCGCAAAGTGCTGGGCGTCCTCACGATCTGGCAGCACGAGGTACGGCCGTTCTCCGACGAGCAGATCGCACTGCTGCAGGCTTTCGCCGACCAGGCCGTCATCGCGATCGAGAACGTACGGTTGTTCCGCGAGCTCGAAGCGCGCACGACGCAGCTCGCGCAGTCGGTCGAGCAACTGCGTGCATTGAGCGAGGTCGGCGAAGCGGTCAGCTCGACGCTCGACCTCGATACCGTGCTGAACACGATCGTTTCCCACGCGAACCAGCTCGCGGGCATGGAAGGCGGGGCCATCTACGAATACGAGGAGGCGCGGCAGGCGTTTCGCCTGCGCGCGACCGACGGTTTCCCGGCCGAGCTGGTCGAGGCGCTTCGCGCCGCTCCGATCCCCCGGGACGAAGGCGCGATCGGGCGCGTCGCGTCGACCGGCGAAGCGACGGCGATTCCCGACATCGTCGACGACGAGGCGTATCGAAGCCGGGTGCGTGACATCCTCCTGCGGCTCGGCTACCGGTCGCTGCTCGCGGTGCCGCTGTTGCGCCGGGAGCGCCTGCTCGGCGGGCTCGTCGTCAGCCGCCGGCGCGCAGGTGCGTTCGACGTGCGCGTGATCGACCTGCTCAAGAGCTTCGCGACGCAATCGGCGCTGGCGATCCAGAACGCGCGGCTGTACCGCGAGCTCGAGGACAAGGGGCGCCAGCTCGAGATCGCGAGCCGGCACAAGAGCGCGTTTCTCACCAACATGTCGCACGAGTTGCGCACGCCGCTCCATGCGATCATCGGTTTCACCCGCATCGTCATGCGGCGCTCGCAGGATCGGCTCGAGCCCAGGCAGTACGAGAACCTGGAGAAGATCCTCGCGAGCGGGCAGCACCTGCTGTCGCTGATCAACGCGATCCTCGATCTGGCCAAGGTGGAGGCCGGGCGCATCGACGTCCGCCCGCGCACGGTCGAGCTGGCACCGGTGCTCGAGCAGTGCCTGCGCACCGTCGAGCCGCTCGCGCCCGAAACGGTGACGGTGGCGGCGGCGTTCGACGGCGAGCTTCCGCGCCTGTGGGTCGACGACGAGAAGCTTCGGCAGATCGTCATCAACCTGCTCAGCAACGCGGTGAACTTCACGGCGAGCGGCGCCGTCGAGATACGCGCCCGGGCGGCCGACGACCGGGTCGAGATCGACGTCCGCGACACCGGGATCGGCATCGCCGCCGACCAGCTCGAGCGGATCTTCGGCGAGTTCGAGCAGGGCACCGGCGAGGCGTCGCGCGCACGCGGCGGCACCGGGCTCGGACTGGCGATCGCGCGCCGCCTCGCGCGACTGATGGGCGGCGACCTCCGGGTCGCGAGCGTACCGGGCTCGGGCTCGACGTTCACGCTGAGCCTGCCGATCCGGTACGGCGGAGCGCCGGCATGAGCGCGGCCGCCGAAGTCTCCGCGACGATCCTGATCGTCGACGACGAGCCCTGGAACGTCGATCTCCTCGAGCAGGAACTCGGCGCCGCCGGGTATCGGACGGTCGGCGCGACGAGCGGCGAGGAGGCACTCGCCGCCGCGGCGCGTTTTCCGCCCGACCTGATCCTGCTCGACGTGCTGATGAAAGGAATCGACGGCTACGAAACGTGTCGCCGGCTCAAGCAGGACGCAACCTTGCGCGCCGTTCCGGTCATCTTTCTCACCGCGCTGCAGGAAACGTTCGAGAAGACGCGCGCTTTTCGCGAAGGCGCGGTCGACTACGTGACCAAGCCGTTCGAAAGCGAGGAACTGCTCGCACGCGTCGGCGTCCACGTTGCCTTGCGACGCGAGATCGAGGCGCATCGGAAATCGAAGGCGACGATTCGCCTGCTCACCGACGAAACCCGCGACGACGGCGACGCGATGATCGGCGATTCGCCGTCGCTTCGCCGCGTGCACGAGCGCATCGCACAGGTCGCCCCGACCGACAGCACCGTGCTGATCCAGGGCGAGACCGGCACCGGCAAGGAACTGGTGGCGCGGGCGATCCACGCCCGCAGCACGCGTCGCGATCGCCCGCTGATCCGCCTGAACTGCGCGGCGTTGCCGCGCGAGCTGGTCGAGAGCGAGTTGTTCGGTCACGAGAAAGGCGCGTTCACCGGAGCGCTGCAGCAACGTCGCGGACGTTTCGAGCTCGCCGATGGCGGGACGCTGTTCCTGGACGAGGTGGGCGATCTGCCGGCCGAGGCGCAGGCCAAGCTGCTGCGCGTCCTGCAGGAGCGCGAGTTCGAGCGTGTCGGCGGGACCCGTACGCTGCGGGTCGACGTGCGCGTGATCGCGGCGACGAACCGTGCGTTGTACGCCGAGGTCGCCGCGGACCGGTTTCGTGCCGACCTGTTCTTCCGGCTGAACGTCGTTCCGATTGCGTTGCCGCCGCTGCGCGAGCGCCGCGAGGACATCGTGCCGCTGCTGGAGCACTTCGCCGCGCGCACGGCGCGCAGGCTCGGATACGTCTTCGACGGGATCGCCCCCGCGTTCGTCGAGCGCGCGCGCGCCTACGACTGGCCCGGCAACATCCGCGAGCTCGCGAATCTGGTCGAACGCGCGCTCATCCTGTCCAACGGCGGAGTGCTCGACTCGGGCGACCTGCTCGCCGGCCCGACCCGCGCGGCGATCGAGTCGACGCCCCCCGGCAACGCGACGCTCGAGGAGGTCGAGCGCATGCACATCCGGGACGTGCTCGAGCGCGCGCACTGGAAGATCGAGGGCGCTCGCGGTGCGGCGCGCCTGCTCGGGCTGAACCCCAGCACGCTGCGGGGCCGGATGCGCAAGCTCGACATCCGCCGGGCGCACTGACGCGGCATTCGACGGGGCACGCGCGTCGTTCGGCGGCTTCCGTCGCATGCGACGGCTGCCCGACCCCGCTGCCGAGCGCAGGTCGCTGATTCCGAAGGCTTTTCGCATCGCGCGCCGATGGCACGAACCGTGCGCTCTTCGGGGGGACCGGGGGCGATTTCGCTCCGGGCGTTTCTCGAATGGAGGCAGCCATGCACCGCGTCGATCGAAACGAAACGCACCCGCGCCGCCGCGCGAACGTCCGCGCCGTCGCGTCCATCGCGCTCGCTGTGGCGATCGGCTCGCTCCCCGTTGCACACTCGGCGCAGCCGGGAACCGACGCGCCGCACGCCGCCCGGCCGGCGACGGCGGGCCAAGCGCCGGCACAGCACGAACGGGCTTTCTGGCTGTGCGACTACGCGTCGACGCATCGAGCGTTCGACACGGGCGACGCGATGGGGTGCAGCACGATCACCGAGGCGCTGAAGCGCGAGAAATTCGGCGGCAATCTCGATGCGATGCTCGCCTGGTGGCGCCAGGGGCGCAGCGCCGCGCACCGGATGCTCGAGGCGGCCGGCGCGGCCGCGCCCACGGCGCCCGCGGCGGCGCTGCGGTGAACGCGCGACGACGAAACGCGCCGGCTAGCGGGGGGGTTCCACGTCGGGAACGACGCGGGGCCGGCGCTGGTCGTCGGTCGCCACGTAGGTCAGCGTCGCCTCGGTCACCTTGACGCATTCGTCGTTGAGCCGGTTGCGCTGCGCGTAGACCTCGACGAACACGGTGATCGAGGTCCGCCCGACGCGCACGATGTCGGCGTAGAAGCTGAGGACGTCGCCGACGAACACCGGCTGCTTGAACAGGAACGAGTTCACCGCGACCGTGGCGATGCGTCCGTTGGCGCGGCGGATCGCGGGCAGCGCGCCGGCCAGGTCGACCTGCGACATGATCCAGCCGCCGAACACGTCGCCGTGCACGTTCGCGTCGGCGGGCATCGGAACGACCCGCAGTTCGGGGATACGGCCGGCGGGCAGGGGTGCGGAAACGGGTGGCATCGGGGAACTCCGGGGTCGACATGCCCGAGAATAGCGGTTTGCGACTCCGTATCGGCGATGCGACGCTCCTCGACCGTTCTCGATCCGCCGCCCGCGCCCGGCACGCCCGCGATGCGCGGCGACTGGCGCACGCTCGCGCGGCTGTTCCCGTACCTGTGGGCGTTCCGATGGCGCGTCCTGATCGCGCTTGGCTGCCTGGTCACGGCGAAGCTCGCGAACATCGGCGTGCCGCTCGTGCTCAAGCAGATCGTCGATGCGCTCGACCTGCAGCCCGGCGATGCACGCGCGGTGCTCGTCGTGCCGGTGGCCCTGCTCGTGGCGTACGGGGCATTGCGCATCGGGGTCACGCTGTTCACCGAACTGCGCGAAGTGATCTTCGCGCGCGTCACGCACGATGCGTCGAGGACGATCACCCTGCAGGTGTTCCGGCACCTGTTCTCGCTGTCGCTGCGTTTCCACCTCGAGCGCCAGATGGGCGGGATGTCGCGCGACATCGAACGCGGCTCGCAGGGGATCTCGAGCCTGATCTCGTACACGCTCTACAGCATCCTGCCGACGCTCGTCGAGATTGCGCTGGTGATCGGCTATCTCGTTCTCCACTACGACGGCTCGTTCGCGGCGATCGCGCTCGGTGCGCTCGCGCTGTACGTGATCTACACGGTGCGCGTCACCGAATGGCGCACGCAGTTCCGCCGGCAGATGAACGAGCAGGATTCGCGGGCGAGCACGAAGGCGATCGACGCGCTGATCAACTACGAGACCGTCAAGTACTTCGGCAACGAGGGGTTCGAGGCGCGCCGTTACGACGAGAACCTGGTCGCGCGGATGCGTGCGGCGATCCGTTCGCAGACCTCGCTGTCGGTGCTCAATCTCGGCCAGAGCCTGATCGTCGCCAGCGCGGTCACGCTGCTCGTCTGGCGCGCGACGGTCGGCGTGGTCGACGGCACGATGACGCTCGGCGATCTCGTCCTGGTCAACGCGTTCATGATCCAGCTGTACGTTCCGCTGAACTTCCTCGGCGTGCTGTACCGCGAGATCAAGCAGGCGCTCATCGATCTGGAGCGCATGTTCCGGCTGCTCGGCGAGCACCGCGAGGTGGCCGATGCGCCCGGCGCACCGGCGCTGGCGCTCGACCCCGAGCGCGCGCCGCGCATCCGGTTCGAGCACGTGAACTTCGCGTACGACCCGAGCCGGCCGATCCTGCACGACGTCGATTTCACGATGGAGCCGGGTACGACGACGGCGGTCGTCGGCGCGAGCGGCGCCGGCAAGTCGACGCTCGGGCGGCTGCTCTTCCGGTTCTACGACGTCGTCGCCGGGCGCATCGTGATCGACGGGCAGGACGTGCGCGCGGTCGCGCAGAGCAGCCTGCGCGCGGCAATCGGAATCGTTCCGCAGGACACCGTGCTGTTCAACGACAGCATCCGTTACAACATCGCCTACGGGCGCCCCGGCGCATCGCAAGGCGAGATCGAGGCGGCCGCCGACGCGGCACGGCTGCACGATTTCATCGTCTCGCTGCCGCAGGGGTACGACAGCAACGTCGGCGAGCGGGGCCTGAAGCTGTCCGGCGGCGAGAAGCAGCGCGTTGCGATCGCGCGCACGCTGTTGAAGGATCCGTCGATCCTGATCCTCGACGAGGCGACCTCGGCGCTCGACAGCCGCAACGAGCAGGCGATCCAGGACGCGCTTCGGCGCGCGGCGCTCGATCGCACGACGCTGGTCATCGCGCACCGGCTGTCGACCGTGGTCGATGCCGACCAGATCCTGGTCATGTCCGGCGGGCGCATCATCGAGCGCGGCGACCACGAGAGCCTGCTGCGCCTCGGCGGCGAATACGCGCGGTTGTGGTCGATGCAGCAGGCCGACGACGAAGCGGCGATGGCGCCGCTGTCGTAGAGCGCGGCTTCAGTCGGTGATGCTGCGCGGGCGGATTGCGCCCGCGCCGGGGGCGCCCTGCGAGGAGCGCGGCGACGCCTGCGACGGCGTGCGGTCCGGCCGCCCGTCGCGCGGCGCGCGCGCCGATCCGCGAATTCCGGGAATCTGGTCGGTGTCCGGCGAAACCCGATTGCGCACGCCGGGCGACCCGCGCGGGCTCTGCCAGGTCGGCGGCGGAGCGTTGCGCTGCGAGCGGAACCGATCGCCGCGATCGCGATCGAAACGATCGTCGGGTCGGCGCCGCAGATGACGATGCGGGACGTCGTAGTAGTAGAGGCCGAAGCTGTACGGCGCGTAGGGCGCGTACGGATACCACCCGTAATCGGGATAGACCGTGGCCGGCGGCGTCACGATGACGGGGGGCGACGCCGGGCCGTACGGAACGCCGGCTGCGCGAGGCGCCTGCGAGGCGTCGCGAACCGCGTCGATCAGCTCGGAATTCGCGCCCATCTGCAGCAGCAGGTCGATGTCCGCGTCGGTGGCCGGAGCGAGCAGGCCGCGCGCGTCGATTTCGTCGGCCAGTTCGTGCTGCGAGCGCCCGCTGCGCAGTGCGGCGATGATCTCGCCCAGGCTCAGCGGTCGCTGCGCCGGATCGTATGCGGCGGGAACCGCGACGACCTCGCCGTACCGGACGGCGTCGGGGGTTGCACAGCCCGTCGTCGACAGGGCGGCGAGCGCGCCGGCGAACAGCACGTGGAACGTTCTCGAACCGAACGCCGGGGCAGGGTCGGAGTGCATGGTGATTCAACGCGCGGCGGAGTCGTCGCGTTGACGCAAGCCGGCGGCCCGGCGTGTGCGATCATCGACCGTTGCGCGTGCGTCGCATCGACCCGTGTCGCCGAGGGCGGCGCCGCGCGGCGAGGAGAGAGTTCGATGGCGCTGCACCGGATCGCCGTGCTTGCCGGCGACGGAATCGGCAAGGAAGTCGTTCCCGAAGGGCTGCGGGTGCTCGAAGCCGCGGCGCGCCGTTTCGGGATCGGCCTGCAGTTCGATCGCTTCGATTTCGCGAGCTGCGACTACTACGCACGGCACGGCCGGATGATGCCCGACGACTGGAAAGCGCGGATCGGCGGGCACGACGCGATCTATTACGGCGCCGTCGGCTGGCCGGCGACGGTGCCCGATCACGTTTCGCTGTGGGGCTCGCTGCTGCGCATCCGGCGCGAGTTCGACCAGTACGTGAATCTGCGTCCGGTGCGGCTGATGGCGGGCGTGCCGTCGCCGCTCGCCGGACGCCGGCCGGGCGAGATCGATTTCTACGTCGTGCGCGAGAACACCGAGGGCGAATACTCGTCGGTCGGCGGGCGCATGTTCGAGGGCACCGACCGCGAGTTCGTGGTGCAGGAATCGATCTTCACGCGCACCGGCGTCGATCGCGTGCTGCGCTTCGCGTTCGAGCTCGCCCGGCGCCGGCCGCGTCGCAGGCTGACGTCGGCGACCAAGTCGAACGGCATCTCGATCTCGATGCCGTACTGGGACGAGCGGGTCGCCGCGATGCGCCAGGCGTATCCGGACGTCGAGGTCGACCAGTACCACATCGACATCCTCACCGCGCATTTCGTTCGTCATCCCGATCGTTTCGACGTCGTCGTCGCCAGCAATCTGTTCGGCGACATCCTCTCCGACCTCGGTCCGGCGTGCGCCGGGACGATCGGCATCGCGCCGTCGGCGAACATCGACCCCGAACGGCGCTTTCCGTCGCTGTTCGAACCGGTGCACGGCTCGGCGCCCGACATCGCCGGGCTCGGCATCGCCAATCCGATCGGGCAGATCTGGTGCGGCGCGATGATGCTCGAGCACCTCGGGCACCGCGCTGCGCACGACGCGATCGTCGCGGCGATCGAGCACGTCACGGCGCACGGTCCGCGAACGCCGGACATCGGCGGCGCCGCGTCGACCGCCGAGGTCGGCAGCGCGATCGCCGACGCGGTCGCGCAACGATGATCGACGCGCGTTCGTTGCTGCTCGAGAGCTTTCGCGCCGCGGTCGGCGCGGCCGACCCGCTGCGCGTGCTCGCCGCTTCGCTGCCGTCGCCCGAGCGCATCGCGGCGCTTCGACGCACGCGCGTCCTCGGCGCGGGCAAGGCGGCGGCGAGCATGGCGATGGCGATCGAGCGCCATTGGCCCGCCGAGGCGCCGCTCGACGGACTCGTCGTCACGCGCTATGCGCACGGGCTGCCGTGCCGGCGCATCGAAGTCGTCGAGGCCGGGCATCCGGTTCCCGATGCGGCGGGCGAGCGTGCCGCGCTTCGCATCCTCGAGCTCGCCGGCGGGCTCGACGAGGACGATCTGCTGATCGCGCCGATGTCGGGCGGGGGATCGAGCCTGCTCGCGCTGCCGGTCGAAGCGGTCCCGATGGAGGACCTCAAGTCGGTCACGCGGGCGCTGCTCGCGAGCGGCGCGCCGATCCAGGACATCAACGTCGTTCGCAAGCACCTGTCGCGGATCCAGGGCGGGCGCCTGGCGCAGCACACGCGCGCTTCGGTGCTGCTGCTGATGATCTCCGACGTGGCCGGCGACGATCCGAGCTCGATCGCCAGCGGCCCGTGCTCGCCCGATCCGAGCCGCTACGCCGATGCGATCGCGGTGCTCGATCGCTGGCGCGTCGTCGCGCCGGCGAGCGTCGCCGGGCATCTGCGCCGAGGCGCGCGCGGCGAGATCGACGAGACGCCGAAGCCCGGCGACCCGCTTTTCGAGCGCGTCCGGTCACGGATGGTCGCGACCGCGCACGCGAGCCTGGAAGCGGCCGCGCAGGTCTTCGAGCGTGCCGGCGTGCGCGCGGTCGTCCTCGGCGACACCGTCACCGGCGAGGCGCGCGACGTCGCGCAGGTGATCGGCGCGATCGCGCGCGAGATCGACCGGCACGGTGGCCCGTTTTCGCGCCCGGTCGCCCTGCTGTCGGGGGGCGAATGCACGGTGACGCTGCGCGGCCGGGGCAGCGGAGGGCGCTGCTCGGAGTTCCTGCTCGCGCTCGCGCTGGTGTTGCGCGACGTCGGCGCGGCGTGGGGGCTGGCCGCCGACACCGACGGAATCGACGGCGCGGGCGAGAACGCCGGCGCGCTGCTCGCCCCCGACACGCTGTCGAGGGCGCGTGCCGCGGGGCTCGACGCGCGCACGCTGCTCGACGACAACGATGCCGGCGGGTTCTTCGCGGCGCTCGACGACCTCGTCGTCACCGGGCCGACGCGAACCAACGTCAACGACTACCGCGCGCTGTTGCTGTCGTAGCGGCCGGCGCCGACCGAGCGAAACCCATGAACGATTCCGCAACCCCGCGCACGCTGCGCCTGACGCGGCCCGACGATTGGCACCTGCACCTGCGCGACGGCGATGCGCTGCGCGCCGTGGTCGGCGCGAGCGCCGCGCAGTTCGCGCGCGCGATCGTCATGCCGAACCTGCGTCCACCGGTGGCGCGCGTCGACGAGGCGCTCGCCTACCGCCGGCGCATCGTCGATGCGCTTCCGCGGGGGTCGAGCTTCACGCCGCTGATGACGCTGTACCTGACCGATCGGACGTCGGTCGACGAGATCCGCCGTGCGCTCGACAGCGGCTGCGTCTTCGCGGTCAAGCTGTACCCGGCGGGTGCGACGACGAATTCGGACGCGGGCGTGACCGATCTGCGCCGAACGTGGCCCGTGCTCGATGCGATGCAGGCGGCCGGCCTGCCGCTGCTCGTGCACGGCGAGGTCACCGACCCCGACGTCGACGTGTTCGACCGGGAGGCGGTGTTCATCGACGACGTGCTGATTCCGTTGCGGCGCGACTTCCCGGCGCTGCGCATCGTGTTCGAGCACGCGACGACCCGGGAGGCGGTGCAATACGTCGAGGGCGCCGAGGGCGAGATCGGCGCGACGATCACCGCGCACCACCTGCTGTACAACCGCAACGCGATCTTCGCCGGCGGGCTGCGCCCGCACCGTTACTGCCTGCCGGTGCTCAAGCGCGAGACGCACCGGCGCGCGCTGATCGAGGCGGCCACCGGCGGCAATCCGCGTTTCTTCCTCGGCACCGACAGTGCGCCGCATTCCGCCCGGCTCAAGGAGCATGCGGCGGCGTGCGCCGGCTGCTATTCCGCGCCGCACGCGATCGAGTCGTACGCGCTCGCCTTCGAGCAGGCCGGCGCGCTCGACCGGCTCGAAGCCTTCGCGAGCTTTCACGGCGCCGATTTCTATCGGCTGCCGCGCAATGCGGAGCGCATCGAGCTGCGACGCGAGCACTGGACCGTTCCCGACACGCTGCCGTTCGGCGGCGATTCGATCGTGCCGCTCGCCGCCGGCGAAACGCTGGGGTGGCGGCTCGTCGCGTGAACGGCGCGTCGCCTTGTCCCCGGCTCGCGTGCTCGAGGCGCCCTGGTTCGCGCCGCTTCGGCCGTGGCTCGCGGCGACGGACCCGCGCGATCGGGGAATCCTCGATCTCGAACGGCTGAACGCGTTCGCGCGGCAGCGGGCATTGCACACCGGCAGCGGCCGGGCGCTGCACTTCGTCGACGCGCGGGAAACGCCGGGCGCGGGCTACGAGACCGGCATCCACGCGACCGGCCGGGTGCCGACGCGAACGCGGGGTGCCGGGATGCTGCACGACTGGTTCAACGCGCTCGCCTGGCTCGCTTTTCCGCGCACGAAGGCGCAACTGAATGCGGTCCACGCGCGCGCGCTTGCCGCGCCCGGCGCCGGTCCGCATCGCGGCCCGGCGCGAGACACCGCGACACTGTTCGACGAGAGCGGCGCGGCTTTCGTGTTCGCCGACGAGCGCCTGCGTTCGGCTTTCGTCGCGCGCGACTGGCCATCGCTCTTCGTCGAGCAACGCGAAGCGTTCGCGCGCGGCGCGCGCGTCGTCGTCCTCGGGCACGCGCTGTACGAGAAGCTGCTCGATCCGTACAAGGCCGTCTGCGCGCACGCCTGCACGATCGCCGCGCTGCCGGGCGACGGGCTGCCCGGTCTCGCGGATGCGGCGCACGATGCGGCCCACGAGTGGGTCGACGCACGCGTCGCCGAGCGGCTGCGCGACGGTTCGCCGCAGCGGACGATGCTGCATCCGCTGCCGCTGCTCGGCGTCCCCGGCTGGTGGCCGGACAACGCGGACCCGTCGTTCTACGACGATGCGCTCGTCTTTCGCCGCACGCGGCGCGCGTCGCGCCCGCGTGCGGGCTGACGAACCGGTTCGGCAAGCCGCGAGGCCCGACGGCCCGCCGACCCGCTGCGTTTGCCTTGCGCCGGGCGACTATGATCGGGATTCGAGCGCACCGCTCGCGACGCGGGCCGGCCGATGAAGAAGAAAACCCTGATCACGATCGCCGCATCGGTGCTCGCCTCGGCGGTGGCGGTGCTGCTCGTCGCGAACCTGAGCCTCGGCGACAAGCGCGTCGACGAGCGCGTGGTGTCGCTCTACGAGGTCGGCACGCCGCAGTTCGTGCGAACGATGGGCTCGATCCTGGGGCCGGCCATTCTTCCCGGGAACCGGGTGCAGGCGCTCGTGAACGGAGACGAGATCTTCCCGGCGATGCTCGAGGCGATCCGCGACGCGCGAAGCAGCATCACCCTGGAAACCTACATCTGGTGGTCGGGGGACGTCGGACGTCGGTTCACGCAGGCGCTCGTCGAGCGGGCGCAGGCCGGCGTGCCGGTACATGTGATGTTCGATGCGATCGGCAGCGGCCGGATCGACGAACACTACGTCGCCGAAATGCAGGCGGCCGGCGTGCAGGTCGCGCGATACAACCCGTTTCGCTGGTACACGCTGGCGCGAATGAACAATCGCACGCACCGGAAACTGCTCGTCGTCGACGGGCGCATCGGTTTCACCGGCGGCGTCGGCATCGCGGATCCGTGGAGCGGGAACGGCGAGAACCCGCAACACTGGCGCGACACGCACTTCCGCATCGAGGGGCCTGCGGTGGCTCAGATGCAGGCCGCCTTCCTGCAGAACTGGATCGAGGTCACCGGCAACGTATTGCACGGAGAGGCCTATTTCCCGGCCCTCGAGCGCTCGGGAACGCACGCGGCCCAGGTCTTCACCAGCGCGCCCGGAGCCGGCGCCGAGAGCATGCAACTGATGTATCTGCTGTCGATTGCGGCCGCGGCGCACGACATCCGGATCTCGGCCGCCTACTTCGTTCCGGACGACGTCGAGATCGATACGCTGAAGGCGGCGCTCGAACGCGGTGTACGCGTGCAGATCATTCTTCCGGGCCCGCACATCGATGCGGAGGTGGTGCGCCGCGCCTCGCGCGCGACCTGGGGCGAATTGCTGCGTGCGGGCGCGGAGATCCACGAGTACCAGCCGACCATGTATCACTGCAAGGTGATGATCGTCGACGAGCAGTGGGTGTCGGTGGGCTCGACCAACTTCGACACCCGCTCGTTCTCGGTCAACGACGAGGCGAACCTGAACGTGCTGGACCAGGGCTTCGCGGCTGCCCAGCGGCGGATCTTCGACGCCGATCTGCGGGTCTCGCGCCGCGTTTCGCTACGGGAGTGGGAAAGTCGACCGTGGAGCGAAAAGCTCCACGAATACGCGATGGGGTTGCTGAGCTCGCAGCTGTAGACCCGCTGAAGGGCGCTCGCGCCGGGAAAGCGGGCGCGGAAGAGCAGCCGCCGCGCGGCTTCGCACCGCGCATCGATGTGCACGGCCGCTACAATACGAAGCGGAGCGGGTCGGGCGGTCGCCGGCGTCGACGTTCGCGTCGCGCTGGAGGAAGGTCCGGACTCCACAGGGCAGGATGCTGGCTAACGGCCAGGCGCAGCAAGCCGCAAGGCCCAAGGCGACGGAAAGTGGAACAGAAAGCACACCGCCCAAGCGGCGCCGGTTCGCCGGCGCCGACGGCAAGGGTGAAACGGCGAGGTAAGAGCTCACCGCGGACGTGGCGACACGGCCGGCACGCCAAACCCCATCCGGAGCAACATCGAATAGGCACGCGCGGATCCTCGGATCCACAGGACGGCCCGTCCGAGCGTGCGGGTTGATGGCTCGAGCGGCCGGGTAACCGGTCGCCCAGACGAATGACCGTCGCGCCGGTTCGCCGGCGGACAGAATCCGGCCTACAGACCCGCTCCAGCGAACATCATTCCAACTCATCGATCGGCGCGAAAGACTGGCTTGTCGCCGGCGGCGCCGAGTCCCTAGACTCGGCCTCGGTGCGGCGGCCCGCGGATGGGCGGGGCCGCCGTCGTTTCGCCGGATGTCCGGCGCGCAGGGGCGAGGAATCGAAATGGATCTGGGAATCGAAGGCAAGGTCGCGCTCGTGCTGGGCGCCGGCGGCGGCCTGGGCGGCGCGATCGCGCTCGCGCTGGCGCGGGCCGGCGCACGCGTCGCGGCATGCGACATCGAGCCGAAGGCGCTCGAGCGAACGGTCGCGCAAGCCGGCGCAGGCGCGCATCCGTTCTGCTTCGATCTCGCGCAGGTCGATGCGCTCGATGCCCGCGTCGCCGAGATCGAGTCGGTGCTGGGGCCGGTGGACATCCTGGTGAACAACACCGGCGGCCCCCCGCCGACGAAAGTGACGGGGCTCGAGCTGCAGACGTGGCGTCAGGCGTACGAATCGATGGTCCTGCCCGTCGTGCGGATCACCGACCGCGTGATCGGCGGGATGTGCACCCGCGGCTGGGGGCGCGTGGTGACCAGCACCTCGTCGGGGGTGATCGCGCCGATTCCGAACCTCGGGCTTTCGAACAGCCTGCGCTCGGCGCTCGTCGGATGGTCGAAGACGCTCGCGCGCGAGGTCGCCGATCGCGGGGTGACGGTGAACGTGACCGTGCCCGGGCGCATCGCGACCGACCGGATTCGCCAGCTCGACGAGGCGCGTGCGGCGCGCGAAGGCCGCGCCGTGGAGAAGGTTCGCGAGGACAGCGCGCGCACGATCCCGATGGGCCGTTACGGACGTCCCGAGGAATACGCCGACGTCGTCGCGTTCCTCGCCAGCGAGCGTGCGTCGTACGTGACCGGATCGGTGGTCCGCATCGACGGCGGGCTGATCGCGTCGGTCTGAATCGCGTCGTGCCGAACGACCAGGAGCTGCAATGAACGAAAACGCAACCGCCCCCGCCTTCGATCGCGACGAGATCCGCCGGCGCTATCTCGCGGTCGACACCTCCAACGTCGCCGACGTGCTGGACGTACTCGGACGCTTCGACCAGGGACTCGCCCCCGAGTTCTTTCCGTATGCGGCGCCCTCCGGGAGGCTCGCCGGCTGGGCGTACACGATTCGCGGACAGATGAGCCCCTACGCGCTCGGCGGCGATGCCGACAAGATGCGCGCCTGCGAAGGCGTCGGGCCGGGCGACGTCTCGGTCTGGAGCGGCGACGGCGAGGGGGTCTGTTACTTCGGCGAGCTGATCGCGCTCGGGATGAAGGAGCGCGGATGCGTCGGCGCGCTCGTCGACGGAGGCATTCGCGACATCCGCTGGATCCGCGAGTCGGGCTTTCCGGTGTTTGCGCGTTATCGCACCCCGGTGCAGTCGATCACGCGCTGGAAAGTCACCGGGGCGCAGGTTCCGGTGTTCCTGCGTGGCGCGACGAGCCGGCTCGTTCGCGTCGATCCGGGAGACTTCATTCTCGGCGACGACGACGGCGTGATCGTCGTTCCGGCCGATCTCGTCGAGAGCGTACTGGTCGAGACCGAGGCGTTGACCGCGAAGGAAGTGGCGATTCGCGAGGAGCTGGCGAACGGGCTGTCCCTGCAGCAAGCTTTGAGCCAATACGGGCACGTTTGATAGGATCCGCAGCGTCGGGCGTTCCGTGCGCGGGGGCTTTTCGACGAAACGATTCATCCGACCCTTGCTTGCCCGATGGCAACTTCCAGGCGCCTGCCTCATCTGCTCGCGCTGCGGGCGTTCGAGAGCGCGTCGCGGCACCTGAGTTTCAGCCGTGCGGCCGAAGAGCTGTTCGTCACGCAGAGTGCGATCAGCCGGCACATCAAGAACCTCGAGGACAGCTTCCAGAAGAAGCTTTTCCTGCGGCGCGGTCGCTCGGTCGTCCTTTCGCCCGAAGGGCAGAAGTTCTACGAGAAGCTCGCGGTCGGTTTCGGCCTGATCGACGAGGCGACCAAGGCGTTCGCCGAGGAGCGCGATCGCCGGATCCTGCGCATCAACGTGTTGCCGACGCTCGGCATGTTCTGGCTCGCGCCGAGGCTGAACCAGTTCTCGCAGGCGCATCCCGATATCGAGGTGCACCTGATCTCCTCGATCGAGCCGGTGGATTTCGATCGCGGGCCGATCGACGTCGCGATCCGCGTCGGGCGGCTCGGCGCCGATCTCGAGCCCGCCGCGCCGGCTGGCGCCGCCCCGGCGGCGACGCCGCTGGCGAAGATCGACCTTCGAATGGTCGAGGATTGGGAAGGGATCGAAAGCGTTCCGTTGTTTCCCGACATCCTGGTCGCCGTGTACAACCCGGAACGGATGCCCGCGCCGCAGACGCCCGAGCACTTGTTCGAGCACGTGCTCATCTCCACGATGACGCGCGCGCACGCGTGGGCCGACTGGTTCGACGTGGCCGGCCTTGCCCCGCGCAAGGCCGGCAAGCAGTTGAGCTTCGGGCACTTCTTCATGTCGCTGCAGGCGGCAATCGAAGGCAAGGGCATCGCGATCCTCCCCGAAGTGCTCGTCGAGCGCGAGCTCGTTTCGGGTCGCCTCGTGCGGCTCTTTCACAAGGCGCACAGCGCCGGCCAGTACTACCTGCTCTTTCGCGAAAGCGATTTCGAGAACCGGAAGGTGCAGGTGTTTCGCCGATGGCTTTCCGGTGAGGCGGCTTCGTATCGACAGCGGCTGCGCTGAACGTGCCGCGCCCGCGATACCCGGGTCGATCGACGATCCGCGTGCGTCGCATCGCGTCGTGTGCGCGACCGCCCTTCGTCGCGCCAAACTCATCGGACCGCTCGAAAAAGTGACTTGTCGCTGCCTGCGACGGAATGGACCATCGCCTGATCGAACGAACGGCAAGCCGGACACCAACGGCCCCGCCCAGACAAGGAGACGACTCTTGAAAAAGCCCTTCACGGTTCCGGCCAGCGCCCCGCGCCGGTCCTTCACGAAGATGGCTGCCGCCGTCCTTCCGGCGGCGGCGCTGTCGAGCGCGCTCGGGCTCGTCCACGCGCCCGCGCAGGCCGCGGACGTCGTCGAGAAGGCGAGGCAGGAAGCCGCGCAAGGCAAGTTCATCAACATGATCAGCTCGCCCAAGGGCGAGCGGGCGCAGCGCGCGATCATGGAAGCGTTCCAGAAGCGCTTCGACCTCGAGCTCGACTGGGAATGGCTGCCGCTCACCTCGCGCGTGTCGGCGCCGAGGGTCGTCGAACAGGCCAAGGCCAACGTGCCGCTGCCGACGGTCATCGGCGGGTATGCCTACCAGACCTTCGACGGCTGGATCGTGAAGAACGGCATCGACACCGAGGTCGACTGGGTCGGCGAGTTCTCGTCGATGTTCCCGTCGATCGGCGCCGCCGCCGTCGATGGCGTGCTGCCGCAGTACCGCAACAAGCTGCTGCGCCAGTGGGACGTGATGTACGTGATGGTCTACAACACCGACCAGGTCAAGCGGCAGGATGCGCCGAAGTCGCTGTCGGACCTGGCCGACGCGAAGTGGAAGGGGCGCTTCGCGATCTCGAACAACACGCCGCCACCGCTCGACATCCTGGCGCTCGACCTGGGGCGCGACGGCGCGCTCGACCTGACGCGCAAGCTGCTGGCGAACCAGCCCCGCTTCAAGGCCGGCCCGCCGGCGATCGTCGGCGCGATCGCCTCGGGCGAGGTGGCGGTCGGCGTGGCCGGTTACACCGCGCTCGCCGAAGCCGAGAAGAAGAAAGGCGCGCCGATCGAGTGGATTCCGCTCGACACGCTGCCGGTCGGACCGCTGTTCGCGTTCCTGCCGAGGAATTCTCCGCAGCCGAACCTGGGCAAGCTGTTCCTCGCCTGGTTCGTGACCGAGGGCCAGAAGCTGCAGGAAGAGCACGAATTCCTGTCGTTCTTCGCGAACGAGGAATCGCCGACGACGAAAAAGATTCGCGCCGAGTCGCCGAACGTGAAGGTCGTCGAAGTGCGCTCGCAGGCCGATCAGGCGCTGGTCGACGAAGCGGGCCGCGAAATCATGAAGCGGATTGCGGGCGTCGCGGGCAAGTAGGCCCGAGCGCAGGCGAACGACCGGTCGGACACGGAGAGGGAGCGGGATGCTGTCGAAGGAAAGAAACCGGTTGCTTTGCGCGGTGGCGGACCGCGACGCGGCCGGAGGGAAGCTGTTTCGCTCGATCTGGTTGCCCGCCGTCCTGTCCTCGCAGCTCCCGACTCCCGCATGCCCCCCGGTGCGCCTGAAGCTGCTCGGCGAGGAGTTGCTCGCGATCCGCGACGGCGAGGGCCGGCCGGGAATCGTGCAGTCGCGCTGCGCGCATCGCCAGGCGCCTCTGTATTTCGGGCGCATGGAGGATGCCGGGATCCGCTGCGCCTACCACGGCTGGCTGTACGACCGCACCGGGCAGTGCATCGAGATGCCCAGCGAGGCGAACGAGAGCCTGTGCCGGCGCGTACGGCTGAAGTCGTATCCGGTCGAAGAGAAGGCGGGCATCGTCTGGGTCTACCTGGGCGAGGCGCCGGCGCCGCAACTGCCGCGATTCCCGTGGATCGACCTGCCCGACGAGCAGCGCCTCGCCAGCGTGTGGCTTCAGGAAACGAACTGGTTCCAGGGCGTCGAGGGCGAGATCGACAGCTCGCACGTGTCCACGCTGCACAAGAGCGCGAAGAGCGTCGCCTCGACTCGCGTGCATCGCCACTACACCTCGCTCGACCCGAAGCCGGCGTTCTTCGTCGAGGACACCGACATCGGGTTCGTCTCGATCGCGCGTCGCCGCGCCGACGACGCGTTCTACTGGCGCGGAACGCAGTGGATGGCGCCGATGTTCACGCTCATTCCGAGCGCTGCGTGGCCGATCGGCGGGCGTGCGTGGGTGCCGATCGACGACGAGAACACGTACTGCTGGGACTTCAACTACAGCCTGGAGGGCCCACTCCCGAAGGCGTTCCGCGAGTTCGTCGAGCAGGGCCTGTCGTTTCCGCCGCAGTGCGAGTACCGCCCCTGCGAGCTGAACACGGGATCGATCATCGATACCTGGTATCCGCGTCGCAACCGGCACAACGATTACCTGATCGACCGGCATCTGCAGAAGACGTTCAGCACCACCGGGATCCACGGGGTCAACGACCAGGACCGGGCGATGCAGGACGGCATGGGGCGGATCATGGACCGCTCGCAGGAGAAGCTCGTATCGGGGGACCTCGCCGTCGTCACCGCACGACGGCGCGTTCTCGAGTTGCTGGAGTCGCCCGACAAGCTCGACGAGTTCCGCCGCGTGATCGCCGACGGCAGCGCGTTCTCGATGCATCCCTTCGATCTGGTTTCGCCCGCGGACGACGTCCGGGTGCTGTTGCGCGAGCCTTTGCTTCGATGAGTGCGGGGGGGCTGGCCGGGCACCGGCAGGTGCCGGTGCTCGGTGTCGACACGGCGTGCTATCGCGCGGGACGTGGACCGACGGTCGTGCTGCTGCACGGCGGGGCACCGGGGGCGTGCGTCGCGGTGAACTGGCAAGCGACGTTCTCGACCCTCGTCGCGCAGGGTTTCGACGTCGTCGCGTACGACCAGCCGGGGTTCGGCCTGAGCGGCGCCCCCCGCGATCATTCGATCGAGTTCCGTTACGCGCACCTCCTCGCATTGCTGCGCGCGCTCGACGTCACCCGCGCCAGCCTGGTCGGGAACTCGATCGGCGGCCTGCTGTCGGTGCTCGCCTGTCACCGCCAGGCGAACCATCCGGTCGCGATCGAGCGGATCGCGCTGTTCGCGCCGTTCCCGCATTTCACGCCGTCGGCCGTCGCGCAGGACCGGTACGACGTGCATCGCAAACGCTTGCAGAGCGTCGAGCCGACTCTCGAGAGCGTCCGCGCGCTCACGTCGAACACCCTGTACGACATCGACCGCGCACCGCCGGGCCTCGTGTCGCTGCGCCATCGGATGATTGCCGAGCCCGGCAACTGGGCGAGCCTGCTGGCGCGGCGCAAGGCGGGCAACGCCTTCGATGCCGACGGCGTCGACACCGCCCGCATCCGGGTTCCGACGCTCGTCGTGTGGGGCATGCAGGACCGCAGCATTCCGGTAGAGGTCGGGCTCGAGATGGTCGGCCGCTTTCCGCAAGGCGAATTCGTTTTCCTGCACGAATGCAGCCATTGGCCGCAGGTCGATCGGCCGGACGCGGTTCATCGCCTGCTGGCCCCCTTTCTCCGGCGCGCCGGGCGCCGACGTTCCGAGACGTGATTCAGGAGGTTTCGTCGTGAAAATGCGCTTTGCGATTTGCGGACTCGGTTTCGCCGGATCGGTGCTGATGGCGCCGGCGATGCGCAAGCATCCGGATGCCGAGATCGTCGCGGCCGCGGACCCGAACGAGGACGTGCGCGTGCGATTCGGGAAGGATTTCGGCGTGCCCGTCTTCGCCGGCCTGGAGCAGATGCTCGACGGCATCGAGGCCGATGCCGTGTACGTGGCTTCGCCCCACCAGTTCCATTGCGATCACGTGCTGCTCGCCGCCAGCCGCGGCCTGCACGTGATCGTCGAGAAGCCGCTGACGCTCGGCCTGGACGAAGCGAACCGGATCGTCGAGGCGGTCGATCGCGCCGGCGTGAAGCTCGTCGTGGGGCACTCGCGTAGCCACGACCCCGTCATCCGGACGATGCGCAATGCGATCCTCGGCGGGGAGCTGGGCCGGCTGGCGATGATCCACTGCTGGAACTACACCGACTTCCTGTACCGGCCGCGCAGGCCCGAGGAGCTCGACACGTCCAAGGGCGGCGGGATCGTCTTCAACCAGTTGCCGCACCAGATCGACAGCATCAAGACGCTGGCCAACGAACGCGTCGTCGCCGTCAAGGCCGGCGCGGGCATGCTCGATCCGAAGCGGCCGACCGAGGGGCATTGCGCGGCATTCCTCACGCTCGAGAGCGGCGCGTTCGCGACGCTCGTCTACAGCGGATACGACCACTTCGACAGCGACGAGTTGCAGTTCTGGATCGCCGAAGGCGGGCGGCCCAAGAAGCCCAACCACGGCAACGCGCGCCGCATCCTGGCGGGCCTCGCTTCCGGCGACGAGCCCCGGCTGCGGACCGAGCGCTATGGGTACGGCGGGCCGATCTCGCAGGGCTTCGCCGCCGGCGAGCTCGATCGCAAGCAGCCGCACTTCGGCGTCATGATCGCGACCTGCGAACGCGGCGATCTGCGCCCGGGACCCGACGGCGTGTTCGTGTACGGCGACGAGGGCGTGCGCGAGCTGCCGGCGCAGACCGGGCGCGGAAGTTTCGGTCAGGGCGACACGATCGACGAGCTGGTCGACGCGGTCCGTGGCACGGCGCCCGTGCTGCGGGATGCCCGGTGGGGGCGCAACACGCTGGCGGTGTGCCTGGCGGTGCTCGAATCGGCTCGCACGGGCCGCGAAGTGGCGGTTCGAGAAGCGTGACATGGGGCTGACGGTCGAGTCCCTTTCGAAGTCGTATCCGCAGAGCATCGGCGGCCGCCACCTGGCACTCGACGATGTCTCCGTCGACGTGCCGACCGGCGCGTTCGTCACGTTGCTCGGGCCCAGCGGGTGCGGGAAGTCGACGCTGCTCAACCTGATCGCGGGGCTCGACAAGCCGACGGCCGGGCGCATCTCGATCGACGGGCGTCCGATCGTCGACACGGCGGCCGGCCGTTATGCGCCGCCGGCGGAACGAAACATCGCGATGGTGTTCCAGAGCTACGCAATCTGGCCGCACATGACCGTGCGCCAGAACGTCGAGTTCCCGATCCGCCACGGCGCCAATCGCGTGCGCGATCGCGCCGAGCTCGCGCGGCGCGCCGACAGCGCGATGGACAAGGTAAAGCTCGCCGACTTCAGCGAACGGCCCGCGCCGCTGCTCAGCGGCGGGCAGCAGCAACGCGTGTCGCTGGCGCGCGCGCTCGCGCAGAACCCGTCGATCCTGCTGCTCGACGAGCCGCTGTCGAACCTCGATGCCAGCCTGCGCATCCGGATGCAGCGCGAGATTCGATCGATCGTCACCAGCGCGGGAATGACCGCGGTCTACGTGACCCACGACCAGCGCGAGGCGATGTCGATGTCCGACATCATCGTGCTGCTCAACGAAGGTCGAGTCGAACAGGTCGGCACGCCGCGCGAGATCTACGCGCGCCCGTGCACCCGCTTCGCAGCCGAGTTCCTCGGCTCGTCGAACCTGTTCGACGCATCGGTCGAATCGGTCGATGGCACGAGCGGTCAATGGGTCGCGCGGACCGGCGTCGGGGCGCTGCGCGTCGCAACGCAACCGAATCGGCCGGTGGCGGCCGGGGAGCGATACACGCTGGTGATCAAGCAGGAGGACCTCGCGCTGCTCGGCGGCCGAGCGCCGGATCGGCCGGGCTGGAACCGGTTCCCGATGCGGGTCGCGAGCACGACGTTCTTCGGCGGGCACGTGGAGGTTTCGTGCACCAACGGCACGCACCAGGTGTGCGTCGACGTGAGCGCGCACGATGCCGAACCGGTCGACGAGGTCGTCATCGGCTGCGCGCCGGTTGCGATCCATTATTTCTGAAGCGCCCGATGCTGCCGGTCGTTGCGCTTTCGGTCACGTTCCTGCTGTGGCTCACGGCGGTTCCGCTCGCGGTGCTGCTGCTCACGAGCGTCAGTCCGCAGGGCACCTACGGCCTGCAGTTCGGCACGCCCACGCTCGAGCATTTCCGGTCGCTCTTCGGCCAGGGCGACCTGCCGGTGCTCGTCGCCAACACCGCGATCTACGTCGGCGGGACGATCGCGCTCGCCGGCGTGTTCGCGACGGTCTGGTCGTGGCTCACCGAGCGCACCGACTTCCGTTACAAGACGGTCGTCCGGATCCTGATGACGCTCGTGATGGGCCTGCCGCCGCTGATCCAGGGGTTCGGCTGGATCCTGCTGCTCAACCCGAACAACGGCTACGCGAACCACCTGATCCGCATGCTTCCGGGGGTCGAGGCCACGTACGGTCCGATCAACATCTACAGCATGGGGATGATGGTCGTGGTGAGCGGCTTCCTGCTGACGCCGACCGTCTACCTGATGCTCTCGGGCGTGATTCGCAATCTCGACGCCAAGCTCGAGTTTCCCGCGGTTCTCGCCGGCGTGCATCCGTTGACGACGCTGGTCCGGATCATCGCGCCGGTGCTGCTCCCGGGGCTGCTGGCCGTGCTGATCTACACGGTCATGATCATGATCCAGGTGTTCGACATCCCGTTGTCGATCGGGCTGACCGCGGGCATCCAGGTCCTGAGCACGCGGATGTTCCTGCTCAGCTCGCCCGAGCTCGGTGCGCCGAACTACAACCTGGGCGCGGCCTTCGGCGTGCTGCTCACGGTGGTCGCGATCGTGCTGATCGGCCTGTACCGGCGACTGACGCGCATGGGCGAGAAGTTCTCGATCGTCTCGGGCAAGCAGTACCGGATGAGCAGCGCGTCGCTCGGCGGGCGGAAATGGTTCGCCTATCCGTACGCGATCGTGTTCTTCGCGATCTCGCTCGCGCCCGTTGCGATGCTCGGCTGGGCCAGCCTCGTTCCCTATTACCGGATCCCGTCGGCGGCCGCGCTCGACACGGTTTCGATCCACAACTACCGGGAGCTCTTCCTTTCGCCGATGTTCTGGACGGGGCTGAAGAACACGGTGATCGTCGTCGTGGCCGGCTCGACGCTCGCCGTCGCGGTGAGCATGATGGTCGCGTACGTCTCGCTGCGCTCGAAGAGCGTCGTCGGTCAGATCGTCGACACGCTCGCGTTCCTGCCGATCGCGATCCCGCACATCGTGCTCGCGCTCGCCGTGCTGCTGCTGTACGTGCGCACGCCGGTGTACGGAACGATCGCGGCCATCGTGCTCGCCCAGGTCAGCGTCAATCTCGTTTTCGGCGTGCGGACGCTGCATGCGGCGCTCATCCAGATCCACGGCGACCTGGAACGAGCGGCCGAGGTGAGCGGCGTAGGCCGCATGAGCACGATCTTCCGGATCGTCGTGCCGATCGTGCGGCCACAGATCCTCAATGCGTGGCTGTTCATCTTCGCGCACGCGATGCGCGACCTCGCCATCCCGCTCGTGTTCCTCACGTCGCAGACGGTCGTGCTGAGCTCCGCGCTCTGGCTGCTCTGGGGGTATCCGAACGTGACCGGTGCCGCTGCGCTCGCGATGGTGCTCGTCGCGCTGCTGATGGTGATCGTCGTGCCCTTGCAGCTGTACGCGTCGTACCTCGACCGCAGGCATGCGTGAGCCTGCTCATCGTGATGCAAGCTGATCGATGCCGATGCAAAAGTCATTTGTCGCGCTTTCGGCTTGCGCCAATACTGAACATGCGTCTTACCAGGGAGTCGAAGCTTTGACAGCGACAACGATCGGCGTCGGATCATTCGCGCGCACGCCGGGGAAAGTGAAGCCGCTTCGCGTCGCGATCGCGGGCCTGGGCGCGATCGGAAAGGTCGTCGCCGAGCGAATCGTGCATTCGATTCCCGATTGCCGACTCGTCGCGGCATCGGCGCGCGACGTCGCGCGGGCGCGCAGCTTCCTGGACGGTCTCGGATGCGACGCGCCGATCCTGCCGCTTCGCGACCTGCCCGAGGTGGCCGACCTCGTCGTCGAGGCGATGCCGGCAAGCGCATTCGACGAGCTCGCCGACGCGACGCTCGCGCGCGGGCGGATCCTGATGGTGATCAGCGTCGGAGCGCTGGTTTCGCGCCCACATCTGTTCGAGGCGGCACGCCAGTACGGCGCACGGATCGTGGCGCCGACCGGCGCGCTGATCGGACTCGACGCGGTGCAGGCGGCGGCCGAAGGCACGATCGAGTCGGTCCGGATGATCACGCGAAAACCGCCGAACGGCCTGAAGGGCGCGCCGTATCTTGCGGAACGCGACATCTCGCTCGACGGTCTGAGCGAGCCGTTGAAGGTCTTCGAAGGCAATGCGCGCGACGCGGTGCGCGGCTTTCCGGCCAACGTCAACGTGGTCGCGGCGCTCAGCCTCGCGGGCATCGGACCCGAGAAAACGATGATCGAGATCTGGGCCGACCCGGCCGCCGACCGCAATCGACACCGGATCGTCGTCGAAAGCGACAGCGCCTCGTTCTCCATGGAGATCCAGAACATCCCGACGCAGGAGAACCCGAAGACCGGCCGGATCACCGCGCTGAGCGTCGTCGCAGCGATCCGCAAGTACGGCAACCCGGTTCAGGTCGGCACATGACGGAGAGGGGCATGCAAGCCGGGGCTGCGAACGCTCCCGCGACGACGCCGTATTTTGCCGCGCGCCGCGTGGGGCACGTCAATCTCTACGTCGGCGACCTCGATGCGTCGATGCAGTTCTACAAGAACGTCGTCGGCATCGAGGAAGTCTATCGAACGCCGGCGGCCGGTGGCGGCTTCGTCAGCAACGGGAACACGCACCACGACGTGGGCTTCATCGATGCGGGCGGAGCCCTGGCGAAATCCCGCGGCGCGTTGCCGGGGCAGCTGAATCATTTCGCGTTCGAGCTCGAAACCGAAGCCGCACTCGTCGAGAGCTACCGGCGTGCGGTGCACGACGGCGAGACGTTCCTGCGAACGATGGATCACGACATCGCGCACAGCGTCTACAACGTCGACCCCGACGGCAACGTCTACGAGCTGTACGCCGACGTCGTCCGGGACTGGCGCAGCCAGCGAAGCGGCATCGTCACGAAGCCGAAGCCGCACTGGGCGCCGGGCACGACGCCGCCGGTCGCCGAGCCGTGCTACCACGTCGATCCGGAGATCCGGCGCAGTCCCGAGGCGCTGTTTCATCCCGTCGGGACGACACACGCGACTTTCGTCGTGCGCGATCTCGACGCCGCGATCGCGCACTACGAGCGCATCGTCGGGCTGCGCGTCGTTTCGCGCGGCGCAGACGGCTCGATCGCGGCGATGTCGGGCGCCTGCCCGGGCGCGTGCCTGACGCTGATCCGCTCCGGCCCGACACGATCGGTCGGATACCACCATGTCGGGTTGCGCGTGGCCAGCCAGGAAGACCTCGAGCAATCGGTGGAAACCGCGCGCGCTGCCGGAGTCCCGATCGAGGTCGAGATCCACGATGCGCATCGGCGTGCGGTGCTGCTGCGCGATCCCGACGGGTTCCTGGTGCAGCTCTACGCGGACGACGCGATCGGGCCCGATCTCGATGCGATCACCGCGGATTTCGCGCTCTATCTGCTGTGAGCGCGAGCGTGATACGGGTCAACCGGTTCGGGTGAATCGCCGATGGGAACGCTGAAGGTGCGCGTCGAGCGGATCGTCGACGCGACCGACGAGATCCGCATCTTCGAGCTCGCCCCTGCCGGCGGCGCGCGCCTGCCCGCCTTCAGCGCGGGCGCGCATGTCGACGTGCACGTGCGCCCCGGAATCGTCCGCTCCTATTCGCTGTGCGGAGATCCGAACGATCCGCGCTACACGATCGCGGTCAAGCGCGAGCCGCAATCGCGCGGCGGTTCGCAGGCGATGCACGACGCGATCCGGGCGGGCGACGAACTGACGATCGGCGAGCCGCGCAACCTCTTCGCGCTCGAGCGGGGGGCATCTCATTACGTGCTGATCGCCGGCGGCATCGGAATCACCCCCTTGCTGGCGATGAGCCGCGAACTCGTCGCCGGCGGTGCCTCGTTCGAGCTTCAGTATTTCGCGCGGTCGGCGCGCCATGCGGCGTTCCTCGACGTGCTGTCGGCGCCGTGCTTCGCCGCGTCGGTGCACCTGCATTACGGCCTGGGCGCCGACGACGTGCGCGCGTTCCTGTCGCGCGGCCTGGCCCGGCGTCCGGGCGATGCGCTGCTGTACCTGTGCGGTCCGCGCCCGTTCATGGCGCTGGTCGAAGACGTCGCCCGCCCGGCCTGGCCGGCCGAATCGATCCGCAGCGAGTATTTCTCGGGCGACGACCCGGCGCGTGAAGCGGCAGGCGACGACGCGTTCCGGGTGCGGCTGGCGCGCAGCGGCGTCGAACTGACGGTACCGGCCGGAAAATCGATCGCGCAGGTGCTCGCCGAGCACGATGTCGCACTCGATACGTCGTGCGAGCAGGGTATCTGCGGCACGTGCGTCACGCCGGTGCTCGCCGGCGAGATCGATCACCGCGACGCCTGCCTGACCGATGCGGAGCGGGCGAGCGGCGACCGGATGTGCCCGTGCGTCTCGCGCGCACGCAGCGATTTGCTGGTCCTCGATCTCTGAGCGTTGCTGCGCGCCGAGTCTCGCGGCGCGCCTGCGAATCGGTTCCCGACCGGTTCGACCTTCACACTCGACATTGCAAATCGGCGCCAAGCGACTGATTCGACTGTAACTGTCGGATCAAACGTGCTTGAAGTGTCGGCGCTAAGTCCCTGTTGCGACAAGAAAAAACGGTCCTTTCGACTTGCCTTGGCATTTTCTTTTCCGTAGAGTGGCGCCAGGTGCAAATAAGTGCAAATTTGTGGGAGGAGAGCCGCTGAAAATGCGGTTTTCGTCCCGTGGGGTCGGGTCGGAAGCCAATGTTCCAGGGAAGCTCCGCGCTGCTGCTCGACGCGAAGGGCCGTATGACGGTCCCGACACGTCATCGCGATGCGCTTTCCGCGCAGTGTGAGGGCAAACTCACGCTGACCCGTCACCCGGACGGCTGCCTGTTGCTGTTCCCTCGCCCGGTGTGGGAATCGCACCGCGAGCGCCTGGCCACGATGCCGATCGGCGCGCGCAACTGGACCCGCATCTTTCTCGGCAACGCGCTCGACGTCGACATGGACGCCACCGGCCGCATCCTGGTTTCGCCCGAGTTGCGCGCCGCGGCGTCGCTCACGCGCGAAGTGATGATGCTGGGGATGGGCAGCCATTTCGAGATCTGGGATTCGGCGCTGCTGGCGGCCAAGGAACGCGAAGCGATCGAAGCGGGCATGCCCGAAGCGATCGCGAACTTCAATTTCTGATCCTTCGAACATCGTGAACGGCGCAATAGCGTGCAACCAGGGCTCGGCCACGAGACGGTTTTCCTCGGCGAGGCGATCGACGCGCTCGCGCTTCGCCGCGACGGTCGCTACCTCGACTGCACGTTCGGGCGCGGCGGGCACAGCGCGGCCATCCTCGAGCGGCTCGGCCCCGAAGGCCGGCTGCTCGCGATCGACCGCGATCCCGAAGCGGTCGCCGTCGGTCGCAGCTGGGCCGATCCGCGTTTCTCGATCGCGCACGCACGCTTCTCCGAGCTCGACGCCGTGCTCGATGCGCACGGCTTCGATCGGGTCGACGGCGCGTTGCTCGATCTGGGCGTTTCGTCGCCGCAGCTGGACGATCCGGCCCGCGGCTTCAGTTTCCGCGCCAGCGGTCCGCTCGACATGCGGATGGATCCGACGCGCGGAGTTTCGGCTCGCGAGTGGTTGCTCCAAGCGAGCGAGGACGACATCGCAAGGGTGGTGAGCGAGTATGGGCAAGAACGGTTTGCTGTTCCGATTGCAAAGGCGATTGTTGCTCGCCGCGGCGAGCTCGGCGCCGACGCGCTGCGCACGACCGGAGAGCTTGCCGCGCTCGTCGCGGCTGTCGTCCGTCGCCGCGGGCGGGCGCAGGTGGGCAAGGACCCGGCCACCCGCACGTTTCAAGCTCTACGGATTCACGTCAATCAGGAGCTCGAAGAGCTCGCGATAGCGCTCGAGCGCGTCGTCGGGCGCCTGGCGCGAGGCGGGCGCCTCGTGGTCATCAGTTTTCACTCGCTGGAAGACCGAATGGTCAAGCAGTTCATTGCCGGGGAATCGGGGCGCGACGCCGAGCGCGATCCGGTCACCGGCGCGCCGGCGCCCTCGCACCGGCCGCGTCTGCGCGCGCTCGGGCGCACGCT
>JAKFES010000292.1:0-44581 GCA_036675585.1 Burkholderiaceae bacterium | reverse complement strand
AGGCGGTGCCGGCGATGCCGGCCGCCGCCGGGGGCGCGCCGGATCCGGCCGACGCGCCGGCGGAGTGCGATCCGATCCGCCCGGAGATCGTCGCGATGAGCGGCTACCGGGTGCTCGAGTCGTCGGGCATGATCAAGCTCGACGCGATGGAGAACCCGTACCGGCTGCCGCCCGAACTGCGCGGCGAGCTCGGCGCCCGCCTCGGCGAAGTTCCGGTCAACCGCTATCCGGCGCCCGGCCACGATGCGCTCAAGCGCGCGATCCGCGAGCGCTTCGCGATTCCCGACTGCGCCGGCATCGTGCTCGGCAACGGCTCCGACGAGCTGATCTCGATGCTCGCCGTGGCCACCGCGCGCCCCGGCGCCGTCCACCTCGCGCCGCAGCCGTCGTTCGTCATGTACGAGCTGTCGGCGCGGCTCGCCGGCAGCCGCTTCGTCGGCGTCGCGCTGCGCAGCGATTTCTCGCTCGACGTCGACGCGATGCTCGGGGCGATCGCCGAGCATCGGCCGGCCGTCGTCTGGCTCGCGTATCCGAACAATCCGACGGGCAACGCGTTCGACGTCGACGCGATCGAAGCCGTGCTCGCCGCCGCGCCGGGCCTGGTCGTGCTCGACGAGGCCTACCAGCCGTTCGCGCAGGACACCTGGATGCCGCGGCTGCGCGAGAACGAGCGTCTCCTCGTGCTGCGCACCGTCTCCAAGCTCGGGCTGGCCGGACTGCGCCTGGGCTACCTGGCCGCCGCGCCGCGCTGGGTCGAGCAGATCGAGAAAGTGCGCCCGCCCTACAACGTCAACGCGCTCACCGACGCCGCCGCGCGGTTCGCGCTCGAGCACCTCGACGTGCTCGATGCGCAGGCCGCGCAGCTTCGCGCCGACCGTCAAGCGCTGTCCGACGCGCTGCGCGCGCTGCCCGGCGTCGAGGTCTTCGCGTCGCGCGCGAACTTCGTGCTCGTGCGCGTGGGCGACAGCGAGCGCACCGAGCGCGCGCTGCGCAGCCGGGGGCTGCTGATCAAGGACGTCGGTAGAATGCATGCCTTGCTGCGCAATTGCCTGAGGCTCACGGTCGGAACCGCGGAAGAAAACCGGCTGTTGCTCGAGGCGCTGCGCGCTTCGCTCTGATCTCCGGGCGTCGCCCCCCGCCGACGCCGGTCTTTCCTGGATCGCCATGCGTAGCGCCGAAGTCTCCCGAAACACCGCCGAAACCCGGGTCCGCGTCCTCGTGAACCTCGACGGGACCGGCGAGCGCAAGCTCGCCAGCGGCATCGCGTTCCTCGATCACATGCTCGACCAGATCGCCCGCCACGGGCTGGTCGACCTCGAGGTCGAATGCGACGGCGACCTGCACATCGACGCGCACCACAGCGTCGAGGACATCGGCATCACGTTCGGCCAGGCCGTCGCGCGCGCGATCGGCGACAAGAAGGGAATCCGCCGCTACGGTCATGCATACGTCCCGCTCGACGAAGCGCTCACGCGCGTCGTCGTCGATTTGTCGGGGCGCCCGGGGCTCGAATGGAACGTCCCGTTCACGCGGGCGATGATCGGCGGCTTCGACGTCGATCTCGCCGCCGAGTTCTTCCGCGGGTTCGTCAACCACGCGCAGGTCACGCTGCACGTCGACAACCTGCGCGGGCAGAACGCGCACCACCAGTGCGAAACCGTTTTCAAGGCCTTCGCGCGCGCGCTGCGGATGGCGATCGAGCCCGACGAACGGATCGCCGGCCGCATTCCGTCGACGAAGGAAGCTCTTTGACCGACCGCATCGCGGGTGCGCACTCGTGAGCACGATCGCAGTCGTCGACTACGGGATGGGCAACCTGCGCTCGGTCGCCCGCGCGCTCGAGCACGTCGCGCCGAAGGCGCGCGTGGTCGTCACCTCGGACGCGACGCAGATCGACGCCGCCGCGCGCGTCGTGTTCCCGGGGCAGGGGGCGATGCCCGACTGCATGCGCGAGCTCGATCGTGCGGGGCTGCGCGAAGCCGTGCTGCGCGCCACGCGCGACAAGCCGCTGTTCGGCGTGTGCGTCGGCGAGCAGATGCTGTTCGAGCGCAGCGAGGAAGGCGACACGCCCGGGCTGGCCGTGTTTCGCGGCGACGTTCGCCGGCTGCCGATCCGCGCGGCGGGCGGCGTGCGCGTGAAGGTGCCGCACATGGGGTGGAACCGGGTGCACCAGGTGCGGGCGCACCCGCTGTGGGCCGGTGTCGACGACGACGCGTATTTCTATTTCGTGCACAGCTACCGAGTCGTCCCCGCCGATGCCGGGCTCACCGTCGGCGAAACCGAGCATGGCGTTCGCTTTACCTGCGCGGTGGCGCGGGATAACATTTTCGCGACGCAGTTCCACCCGGAGAAGAGCGCCGGCAACGGCCTGAAGCTCTACGAGAATTTCGTTCGCTGGCAGCCCTGATCGCTGCCGGCGGCTCGAGTCGGTCCGCTGCAGGGTCCGGCGGTTGCTTCCCGGTGTTGCTCCGCCGCTGTGGCTTTCCTGCTGTTGCTTTCCTGCTGTTACGCCCTCTTCCACCTCGTCCCCCACCTCGATTTCCGTCACCCCGAGATGCTCCTCATCCCCGCCATCGACCTGAAGGACGGCCGTTGTGTTCGGCTCAAGCAGGGCGACATGAACCAGGAAACCGTGTTTTCCGACGACCCGGAAGCCGTCGCCCGCGAATGGGTCGAGCAGGGCGCAAGGCGCCTGCACCTGGTCGACCTGAACGGAGCCGTTGCCGGAAAGCCGCGCAACGAGAGTGCGATCCGCGCGATCGTCGACGCCGTCGGCAGCACGATTCCGGTGCAGGTCGGCGGCGGAATCCGCGACCTCGACACGATCGAGCGCTATCTCGACGATGGAATCAGCTACGTGATCATCGGGACGGCGGCGGTGAAGAACCCCGGCTTCCTGCACGACGCGTGCAGCGCGTTCCCCGGGCAGATCATGGTCGGGCTCGACGCGCGCGACGGCAAGGTCGCCACCGACGGCTGGAGCAAGCTCACCGGCCACGACGCGCTCGATCTGGGCCGCAAGTTCGAGGGCTACGGAATCGAGGCCGTCATCTACACCGACATCGGCCGCGACGGGATGCTCTCGGGCGTGAACATCGAGGCGACGCTGCGCCTGGCGCGCGGGCTGCGCGTGCCGGTCATCGCATCGGGCGGCTTCGCCGGCATCGAGGACGTCGAGCGCCTGTGCGAGATCGAGGAGGAAGGCGTCGAGGGGGCGATCCTCGGGCGCGCGCTGTACGAGGGGAAGATCGACTTTCGCGAGGCGCAGGCGCGCGCCGACGAGCTCGGCGCGTGACGGCATCGTTCGACACCCGCACGGCCGCGCCTGCCGTGCCCACCGGGGAGCGCGCTTGCTGACGAAGCGGATCATTCCATGCCTCGACGTGACCGCGGGTCGCGTCGTCAAGGGCGTGAACTTCGTCGCGCTGCGCGACGCGGGCGATCCGGTGGAGATCGCCCGCCGCTACGACGAGCAGGGCGCCGACGAGATCACGTTCCTCGACATCACCGCGTCGAGCGACGACCGCGACCTGATCCTGCACGTGATCGAAGCGGTCGCCGCGCAGGTGTTCATCCCGTTGACGGTCGGCGGGGGCGTTCGCGCGGTCGAGGACGTGCGCCGGCTGCTCAACGCCGGCGCCGACAAGATCTCGATCAATACCGCCGGCGTGCAGAACCCGCAGCTGATCGCCGACGCTTCGGCGCGCTACGGCGCGCAATGCATCGTCTGCGCGATCGATGCGAAGGCGCGCGCGGGCGGCGGCTGGGAGGTCTTCACGCACGGCGGGCGCAAGGCGACCGGGCGCGACGCCGTCGAATGGGCGCGCGAAGCCGAGCGACTGGGCGCCGGCGAGATCCTGCTCACGAGCATGGACCGCGACGGCACCCGCGAAGGCTTCGACGTCGGCCTGACCCGGGCCGTCTGCGACGCCGTCGACATTCCGGTGATCGCTTCGGGCGGCGTCGGAAACCTGCAGCACCTGGCCGACGGCGTCACCGAGGGCGGCGCGGACGCGGTGCTGGCGGCCAGCATCTTCCACTTCGGCGAGTTCACCGTCGGCGAGGCCAAGCGCTACCTTGCCGAGCGCGGGATCCCGGTGCGGCTCGATTGACGCGATGAGCGATCCGGCCGCACCCTGCACCGAGCCCGCCTGGCTCGACGACGTTCGCTGGAACGACGAGGGGCTCGTCACGGCGATCGCGCAGGACGCCGGCAACGGCGACGTGCTGATGCTGGCGTGGATGAACCGCGACGCGCTCGCCGAAACCGCGGCGACCGGCCGTGCAGTGTACTGGTCGCGTTCGCGCGCGCGTCTGTGGCGCAAGGGCGAGGAATCGGGGCACGTGCAGCACGTGAGCGAGATCCGGCTCGACTGCGACGGCGACGCGGTGCTGCTCAGCGTCGAGCAGGCAGGCGGGATCGCCTGCCATACCGGGCGGCGTTCGTGCTTCCATCGGCGGCTGTCCGACGGCACGTGGCAGGTCGTCGCCCCGGTGCTGAAGGATCCGGAATCGATCTACCGATGACCCCCGCACCGAAGTCCCCCGAAGCATCGCCGGCCGACGGCGCGGGCGTGCTCGAGCGCATCGCCGCCGTCGTCGAATCGCGCAAGGGCGGCGATCCGCAGGCCTCGTACGTGGCGCGCCTGTTCGCGCGGGCGCCCGACGCGATCCTGAAGAAGATCGGCGAGGAGGCGACCGAAACCGTGATGGCCGCCAAGGACGGCGTCGCCGAGCGCATCGTCGCCGAGACCGCCGACCTGTGGTTCCATTGCATCGTCCTGCTCGCCCACTACGGGCTGTCGCCGGCCGACGTGCTCGACGAGCTTGCGCGCCGCGAGGGCCTGTCGGGGCTGGAGGAGAAGGCGCGCCGGGCCGCACGGCCCGACGCCGGCGCGGCGCCGGCCGATCCGGCCCCTTCCCGAGAGAGTCCATGAGTACCGATACCGACGCGGGCGCCGACCCGCACGCCGACTGCCTGTTCTGCCGCATCGCGCGCGGGGAGATTCCGGCGCGCAAGGTCTACGAGGACGACCAGGTGTTCGCGTTCCACGACATCGATCCGAAGGCGCCGATTCATTTCATGATCGTTCCCAAGACGCACTTCGACAACCTGTACGACGCCGGCGTCGAGCAGCAGGCGCTGCTCGGCCGCATCTTCGGTCTTTGCGGGCGACTCGCCCGCGAACAGGGCGCGAACGACGGCTTTCGGGTGGTCGTGAACAACGGTCGGGTGGGCCGTCAGGAGGTGTATCATCTCCACGTTCACGTACTGGGCGGGGCCGAGCCTCTGGGCACGGCGATGAACCGTCGCTGACAGGAGTTCGCAATGGGGACCATGAGCATCTGGCACTGGCTCATCGTGCTGGTGATCATTCTGCTGGTCTTCGGCACCAAGAAGCTGCGCAACATCGGGACCGATCTCGGTGGAGCGGTCCGGGGCTTCAAGGAAGGCGTGCGCGAAGGGACCGAGAACGCGGCGGGCGAATCGCAACCCGCGAAGACGATCGACGTCGAGGCCCGGGAGAAGGGCTGAGCGCGAGGGCGGCTGCCGTACCGAGCGAAGGGATCGGCATCCGGTCCCGCGCGCGGGCAGTTACCCCGTCGCTGCCCGGCTCGCGGCGCCCCGACGCCGCACTCGGTCATTGAGGCATCACCATGTTCGATTTCGGTTTTTCCGAGATGGTCGCCGTCGCCGTCGTCGGTCTGATCGTCCTTGGACCCGAGCGCCTGCCGAAAGTCGCCAAACAGGCCGGGCAGTGGCTCGGGAAGTTGCAGCGCTACGTCGCCGATGTGAAATCCGACATCAACCGGCAGATGGAGCTCGAGGAGTTGCGCAAGCTGCAGACCGAGGTCTCGGGCGCGGCGCGCGACCTGAAGGGCTCGTTCGAGTCGGCGGTCGGAGACGCGAAGACGCAGTTCGATTCGATCGAGGCCGACCTGGCCGGCACGAGCACGTCCGAGTCGTCCGACGCGACGCCGGCGACCGACTGGCAGCAGGTCTACGCGCACCGGCGTACGCGCGAGCGGATCCGCGATCGGCGCATCGAGCGCGAGCGCACGCTGGGCCAGAAGCGCCCGAACCGGCGTCCGTGATGCACAGCCTGCGCGGCGCCCCGCGATGAGCCAGGAAGAAAGCTTCGTCTCGCATCTGGTCGAGCTGCGCGATCGCTTGATCCGCTCGCTGGCGGTCGTCCTCGTGCTGTTCGGCGTGTGCTTCTATTTCTCCGGCGACATCATGAAGTTCCTGTCGCTGCCGCTGTACCAGGCGCTGCCCCCGGGCAGCAAGCCGATCTTCACCGACCAGGCGGGCGCGTTCTTCACGCTGACCAAGATCTCCTTCCTGTCGGCGGTGCTGCTGTCGCTGCCCTGGATCCTGTACCAGGCGTGGGCGTTCGTCGCGCCGGGCCTGTACGAGCACGAGAAGCGCTTCGCGTTTCCGCTGATCGTCTCGAGCGTGTTCTTCCTGGTCGTCGGGATCGGCTTCGCGTACCTGTTCGTGCTGCCCGCGGCCTACAAGTTCTTCTTCGCCTTCGCCTCGCGCACCGGCGCCGACATCCTGCAGGACCTGCAGAAATACTGGGACTTCACGCTGGCGATCTTCTTCGGCTTCGGCCTCACTTTCGAGGTACCGGTGGCCGAGATGCTGCTCGTGAAGATGGGAATGGTCACCACCGCGCAGCTGAAGGCCGCGCGCCGTTACGTGATCGTCGGCGCCTTCGTCGTCGCCGCCGTGCTCACGCCGCCCGACGTGCTCAGCCAGTTCATGCTCGCGATCCCGCTGATGCTGCTCTACGAGCTCGGCATCTTCCTCGCCGGCTTCGTGAAGACGCGCAGCACCGCGCCGCTCGAGGAAGCCGAGACCGGAGCCGACGCGCCGGCCCGTTAGCCGCGCGGATTCGGGCGCTTGCCGATCCGGATCGGCAGTTCGACGATCTTTCCGTCGCGCACGAAGCGAAACGTCGCCGTCGTTCCCGGCTTGAGTTGCGCGATCACGTTGAGCATCGTCGTCGTGTTCGTGACCGGCCGCCCATCGACGTCGACGAGGATGTCGCCGATGCGAACGCCCGCACGCTCGGCCGGGCTGCCGCGCATCACGCCGGCGACGATCGCACCGTCCTTGCGCGGCAGCTTGAAGGCTTCGGCGAGCTCGGGCGTGACGTCCTGCGGCTCGACGCCGATATAGCCGCGCGTCACCGAACCGGTCGCGACGATCTGCTGCATCACGTGCTGCGCGGTGCCGGCGGGAATCGCGAAGCCGATGCCGAGCGAGCCGCCGGTGCGCGAGTAGATCGCCGTGTTGATCCCGAGCAGGCGGCCTTCGACGTCGACCAGCGCGCCGCCCGAGTTCCCGGGGTTGATCGCCGCGTCGGTCTGGATGAAGTTCTCGAACGTGTTGATGCCGAGCTGCGTGCGTCCGAGTGCGCTGATGATGCCCATCGTGACGGTCTGGCCGACGCCGAACGGGTTGCCCACGGCGAGCACGACGTCGCCCACGCGCGCCGCTTCGGCGTCGCCGAACTCGATCGCCGGCAGCTCGGTGGCCTCGATGCGCAGCACCGCGAGATCGGTCTCCGGGTCGGTGCCGATGAGACGCGCGCGCGCGCGCGTCCCGTCGGCAAGCAGGACCTCGATCTCGTCGGCGCCTTCGACGACGTGGTCGTTGGTGAGCACGTAACCGTCGGCCGAGACGATGACGCCCGAGCCGAGGCTGTTCGTCTGCCGCTCGCCGAGCCCTTCGCCGAAGAAGCGCCGGAACAGCGGGTCCTGCAGCAGCGGGTTGTCGCCGGGGCGGCCGGCCTTCGACGTGTAGATGTTCACGACCGCCGCGGTCGCGCGCCGCGCGCCTTCGCTGTACGACGCGGCGGCCGTGCCCCGCGCGCCGGTATCCTTCGTCGGAACGGGCGTTGCCGACGGTGCCGGCGCCGCCGGCGCCGGCGCGTCGGAGGATTCGGGCGCACCGCGCAGCGGCTCGGGAAGCCACTCGGGCCGCAGCGTCGCGAGCGTGAATGCGATGGCGAGCGCAACCGTGACGGCCTGCGCGAAAACCAACCAGAGTCTGCTGAGCATGGAAAGGGAACAGAAGGTGGATCCGGCGCCCCGGACCGTCACGGCGGCCGAACTGGCGGCGTGCTTCGAGGAGATCCTCGGCGCGAGCCGCTTCGCCGATTATTGCCCAAACGGTCTGCAGGTGGAAGGCGATCGCCCGATCGGGCGGATCGCCAGCGGCGTGACCGCGAGCCGCGCCTTCGTGCAAGCCGCCATCGACGACGGCGCCGATGCGCTACTCGTGCACCACGGGTGGTTCTGGCGCGGCGAGGATCCGCGCGTCGTCGGCACGCGCCGCGAGCGGCTGCGGCTCGTCCTCGGCGCCGGCGTGCACCTGTTCGCTTACCACCTTCCGCTCGATGCGCACCCGCGGCTGGGCAACAACGCGCAGTTCGGCGCCGCGATGGGCTGGAGCGTCGACGGCCGTACCGGCGAGAACGAACTGATCGCCTGGCACGACCTGCCCGAGCCCGCGCACTGCGCGGAACTCGCCACGAGGCTCGAAACGCGACTGCACCGGCGTCCGCTGGCCGTCGGCGCGCTCGAGCGGCCGATCCGCCGCATCGCCTGGTGCACCGGCGCCGCGCACGACTGGCTCGAGCAGGCGATCGACGCCGGTGCCGATGCCTACGTCAGCGGCGAGATCGCCGAGCGTACGACGCACCTCGCGCGTGAAGCGGGCGTCGTCTATCTCGCCGCCGGCCATCACGCCACCGAACGCTTCGGCGTCCAGGCGCTCGGCCGCCACGTCGCCGAGCGGCTGCGCATCGAACACCGGTTCGTGGACGACGAGAATCCGGTGTAGAGGAGGTGAAGGGGGAAGGGTGAAGGGCGCCGAGCCGATCGGCGAGGTGATCGGGTTCTCGGAGAACGGGCGCCACGGAGTTGGGTTGTTCCGGTCCGTATTCGAGTCGTGCGGGGGCGCGGAGAACGAAAGTTGCGCGTGGTGCCACGCGTTGTACCCTGCTGGCCGGTCCGGTTCGAATCGTGCGACCGAACCGGCCGGCCGTGGACCGCGCTCGGGGGCTTGGGCTGCTCGTTGTGCAGGCGATCGGGCTGACCGAGCAAGGCTGGGTTCCTCCGCAGGCTGCTGGTGTGCCGGTGGAGGTACGCCTGGCGCTGCCGCTGCCAGCCGAATTGCGCCGAGTCCCGGAAACCGGGTGTTTTCGTTCGTGGAATGCATTCCACGTGCCAAAACACCTGGAATTCGGGTTTTTGCGTCGCTTGGTCCGCACAGGGGTGCGGAGGATGGCGGGCACGACCGTGAAAACGTGCGCGTGCGGCGCGCGTTGCCCACCGTCGGCCGCTTCGGTTCGCTTCAAGCGACCGAGCCGACCGGCCGTGGACAACGCTTGAAGCCGATTCGTGACGTCCGCGGCGTGGCGACCGTGCAAGGATCCCGCGCCGGAGCGGCCCTACGAGTCCGACGTTCTATCGAGTGTGACGTGTGCGACGGCCTACGAGTTCGACGAGCATGCGCGCGAGCGGAATCCGTTGAAGCCGGCTCAGCCCCCTTCCCCCTTCACCCTTCCCCCTTCACCTCCTCCGCAACAAATCCCGGATATCGGCGAGCAGGACTTCCTGGCGCGAGGGCTCGGCGGGGGCGGGGGCGGGCTGTTCGCGCCAGCGGTTCAACGCCCGGACGAGCATGAAGATGACGAAGGCGAGCAGGATGAAATTGATCAGGATCGTGATGAAGTTGCCGTAGGCGAGCACCGGGACGCCGGCTTCGCGCAGCGCCTCGGCGGTTCGGGGCATGCCTTCGGGGACCCGGCCGAGCGGCAGCAGCAGCGAGGTGAAATCGAAGCGGCCGCCGAGCAGCACCGAGATGACGGGCATGATGACGTCGTTGACGAGCGAATCGACGATCTTGCCGAACGCGCCTCCGATGATCACGCCGACGGCGAGATCCATCACGCTGCCGCGCATCGCGAATGCCTTGAACTCCGCGAGCATGCCCATGCGAGTCTCCGGTTGTTTCGATTCGAAGCGCTGCGACCGTCCCGAACGGTAGCACCGGGTACACGCGCTCGCCATCCCCATGCCGGGTGGCTTCAGGCGACGTAGCGCTCGTGCGACCCACGCATTTAATGAATCCGCGATCCTGCGCTAAGATTAAGGGTTTTCTCGGGCCCCACCCATTCAACAGGACGTCATGAGCGATTCATCGAAGCCCTCCGACTCGTCGCGGCGCACCGCTCTCGGCCTCACCATCGCTGCCGGCACCGTGGGCACGGTGGCTGTCGCGGTTCCGTTCGTCGCCAGCATGTCTCCGTCGGAAAAGGCGAAGGCGGCCGGTGCACCCGTCGAAGTGGACATCTCCGACATGAAGCCCGGCGAACTGAAGCGGGTCGAATGGCGCGGCAAGCCGGTGTGGATCGTGCGCCGCACCCAGGAGATGCTCGGCACGCTCGAGAAGGTCAACGGCGAGGTGGCCGATCCCGGCTCGGATCGCAACGCCTACCCCACCCCCGAATACGCGAAGAACACCTGGCGCTCGATCAAGCCCGAGTTCCTCGTCCTCGTCGGCATCTGCACGCATCTCGGGTGCTCGCCGGTGGCGAAGTTCGGCCAGGCGAGCGACCCGTCGCTGCCGTCCGACTGGACCGGCGGCTTCCTGTGCCCGTGCCACGGCTCGCTGTTCGATCTGGCCGGTCGCGTGTTCAAGAACATGCCGGCGCCCGATAACCTCGAAGTGCCGCCGTACATGTTTCTCACCGACACGCGCCTGTTGATCGGCGAGGACAAGCAGGCCTGAGGAGCGGCACCGAAATGGCATACGAAAACCAGGTGGAAACCACCGGCCTGCTCGGCTGGATCGACCGTCGCTTCCCGCTGTCGAGCCTGTGGAAGCAGCACCTGTCCGAGTACTACGCGCCGAAGAACTTCAACTTCTGGTACTTCTTCGGCTCGCTGGCGATGCTGGTCCTGGTCATCCAGATCGCCACCGGCATCGTGCTCGTCATGCACTACAAGCCCGACGCCGCGCTCGCTTTCGCGTCGGTCGAGTACATCATGCGCGACGTGCCGTGGGGCTGGCTGATCCGCTACCTGCACTCCACGGGCGCTTCGGCGTTCTTCATCGTCGTCTACCTGCACATGTTCCGCGGATTGCTGTACGGCTCGTACCGCAAGCCGCGCGAACTGGTGTGGATCTTCGGCTGCATGATCTTCCTCGCGCTGATGGCCGAGGCGTTCTTCGGCTACCTGCTCCCGTGGGGGCAGATGTCGTACTGGGGCGCGCAGGTCATCGTGAACCTGTTCTCGGCGATCCCGTTCATCGGCCCCGAGCTCGCCATCTGGATCCGCGGCGACTACGTGGTCGGCGACGCGACGCTGAACCGCTTCTTCTCGTTTCACGTCATTGCCATCCCGCTCGTGCTGCTCGGGCTGGTCGTCGCGCACCTGATCGCGCTGCACGAGGTCGGTTCGAACAATCCCGACGGCGTCGAGATCAAGGCGAAGAAAGACGCGAACGGCATTCCGCTCGACGGCATTCCGTTCCACCCGTACTACACGGTGCACGACATCCTCGGCGTCGCCGTCTTCCTGATGGCGTTCTCGGCGATCCTGTTCTTCGCCCCCGAGTTCGGCGGCTACTTCCTCGAGTACAACAACTTCATCCCGGCCGACCCGCTGGTCACGCCCGCGCATATCGCGCCGGTCTGGTATTTCACGCCGTACTATTCGATCCTGCGCGCGACCACAGAGGATTTCCTCCTGTGGTGGATGATCCCGTTCCTCGTCGCCTACGCGCTGCTCGTGTGGGTCAGCGCGCGCACCGCGCTGAGCAAGCTCATCGGCACGCTGGTCGTCGCGATCATGATCGTCGGCTTCTTCGTCGTCGACGCGAAGTTCTGGGGCGTCGTCGGGATGGGCGGCGCGGTGATGATCCTGTTCGTCCTGCCCTGGATCGACCAGAGCCCGGTCAAGTCGATGCGCTACCGGCCGACCTGGCACCTCGGCGTGCTCGCGGCCTTCGTCGTCGTGTTCCTCGTCCTCGGCTTCCTCGGCACGCGGCCGGTCTCCCCCAGCAATGCGCTGTTCTCGAAGATCGGCACGTTGCTGTATTTCGCGTTCTTCCTGCTGATGCCGTGGTGGAGCAGCATGGGCCGGTTCAAACCGGTGCCCGAGCGCGTCACCTTCGCTGCGCACTGAACGACGATCCGGCACTGGAGCTGCACCGATCATGAAACCCGTCATCCGGATCCTGGCCGCGCTCGCCGCCTCGTTCTCGATCGTCTCCGCCGCCTCGGCCGCCGTGGCCGGCTACCCGCTCGATCCCTTCCCGACGCACAAGCTCGCCGAGGAGCCGGCGCTGCAGAACGGCGCGAAGCTCTTCGTCAACTACTGCCTGAACTGTCACAGCGCGTCGCTGATGCGCTACAACCGGCTGCACGACATCGGGCTGACCGACGAGCAGATCAAGCAGAACCTCGTGCTCGACGCGAACGGCAAGGTCGGCGACCTGATGAAGATCGCGCTGCGGCCCGACGATGCGAAAGTCTGGTTCGGCGCCGTGCCGCCCGATCTTTCCGTGACGGCGCGTGCGCGCTCGTCGGCGGCCGGTTCGGGCGCCGACTGGATCTACACGTACCTGCGGGCGTACTTCCGCGATTCGAGTCGCCCGACCGGATGGAACAACGCCGTCTTCGAAGGCGTGGGCATGCCGCACGTGCTGTGGGAGCTGCAAGGCCCGCGCGGTGCCACGCTCGAGGAGATCAAGGAAGTCGCCGACATTGCAGGCAACGGCAGCTCGTTCGTGCGCAGCGTCGTCACGTTCGATGCGAACGGCGTTCGCAGCGAGACGTCGGAGAAGATCGAGGGGCACGGCGTGCATCCGTCGCGGCACTGGACGCTGGGCGCCGCCGAAGGCGGCACGGTGTCGCAGGCGCAGTTCGACAACAGCGTCGCCGACCTCGTTGCATTCCTCGCCTACATGTCGGACCCGAGCGCCCGTTCCCGGGTGCGGCTCGGCGTCTGGGTGCTGCTGTTCCTGGGCGTGTTCACCGTGTTCGCGTGGATGCTCAACCGCGAATACTGGAAAGACGTCCGGTGAGCGCGCGTCGCTGAGCCCACGGCCTCAGGGTCGCTACAGGGTGAGCTTGCCGGGCTCACCCTGCTGTTTTTCGTTTCGGAGTTCCCGCCATGATGGTCCTGTACTCGGGCACGACCTGCCCGTTCTCGCAACGATGCAGGCTGGTGCTGTTCGAGAAGGGCATGGATTTCGAGATCCGCGACGTCGATCTCTACAACAAGCCCGAAGACATCTCGATCATGAACCCGTACGGACAGGTTCCGATCCTGGTCGAACGCGACCTGATCCTGTACGAGTCGAACATCATCAACGAGTACATCGACGAGCGCTTCCCGCATCCGCAGCTGATGCCCGCCGATCCGGTGATGCGTGCCCGCGCCCGGCTGTTCCTGTTCAATTTCGAGCGCGAGCTGTTCGTCCACGTGCAGCAGCTCGAACGCCGTGACCAGGCGCGCGATAGCTCGAAGGCGATGGAGAAGGCGCGCGGCCAGATCCGCGACCGGCTCACGCAGCTCACGCCGATCTTCATCAAGAACAAGCACATGCTCGGCGACGATTTCTCGATGCTCGACGTGGCGATCGCCCCGCTGCTGTGGCGGCTCGACCACTACGGAATCGACATGCCGAAGAGCGCCGCCCCGCTGCTGCGCTATGCCGAACGGCTGTTCTCGCGTCCGGCCTACATCGAGGCGCTGACGCCGTCGGAAAAAGTGATGCGCCGCTGATGGCAGAAGTACCGACGAAGCCGTACCTGATCCGCGCGCTGTACGAGTGGTGCGCCGACAGCGGGTATCGGCCGTTCATCGCCGTGGTCGTCGACGAGCACACGCTGGTTCCGCGCGAGTCCGTGCGCAACGGCGAGATCGTGCTCAACATCTCGGCGACTGCGACGAATCGCCTGCACATCGGCAACGAGCTTCTCGAGTTCGAGGCGCGCTTCAGCGGCGTCGCTCGCCACGTTTCGATCCCGATCGACAACATCAGCGCGATCTTCGCGCAGGAAACCGGCCACGGCATGGCGTTCGAGGTACCGGCGCTCGAAGAAGCCGCATCCGGTCCGCACGCATCCGATGCGAGCGCGCGCGCCGAGCCGCAGCTTCGAGCCGATGGCGCCGAAAGCCCTGGTGCTGCGCCCGATGCACGCGCCGACGAGAAGAAGGCCGCGACCCCGCGCGCACCGCGCCGTGCCCGCAAGCCCGTGCTGCGCGAAGTGAAGACCGCCGGACCGGCGGCGCCGCCCGCACCGGTCGATCCTGCGGCGACGCCGGGTCCGGGATCCGACGAGAAACGTGCAAAGCCGCGTTCGCGGCGCCCGTCGATCGCCGCGGTGCCGCCGCACGAAGCGCCGGGGCCCGCGCACGAAGGGCCGGATCGACCGGCGAGCGGACCCGACGGCGACGAACCGGGGCCCCGAACGCCGCCTCCGCGCAAGCCGCGACTCACCCGAGTCAAGTAGTTCGCTACGCTACACTGGCTCTCGCGCCGGCTTAGCTCAGCTGGTAGAGCAACCGCCTTGTAAGCGGTAGGTCGTCCGTTCGAGTCGGACAGTCGGCACCGAAAAGCAGAAGAAAAAGACGAGGTGTTGCGCTGCCTCGATGGCAGGGCGCAGCCGCCGGGGTGCGATCCGCCATCGCAGGACCGCGTCCGTCCTATTGACGGGACGCGCTGCTCGGGCAGCTGCCCTTCGGGATGCCTCGCGCCGCGCACGCCGAGAGCCGCGCCCGGTCCCTGGCCTCGAGCGCCGCGATTCGCTTCTCGGCTTCTGCGCGCCGGGCGGCAGCGGCGGCGTCCGACTCCGCCTGCAACTGCGCCTTGCGCTTGCGCATGGCGGCATCCTGCGCATCGGCCTGTCGCTTGCGCTCGGCCTCCTCCTGCTGGAATTTCCTGTGGCGCTCGATGTCGTCGTCGACGGTGATGGTGCCGACCGAGCGTTGGTCGCTGACGCGGGATGCGGCCTGCTCTTGCGCCGTCGATTCGCTTTCCCGCTGCCGCTGCGACTCGACCTTCGCCCTGCGCTGCTGCTCGGCGAGTCCCTTGTTCGTCGCCTGCATTTCCGCTGCCTTCGCCCGGATCATTGCCGCGCGCATCTGCTCGTCGCGCAGCCGTTTCGCCTCGTTCTCGGCCCGGAGCTGCGAGCTCACGCCGCGGAGTCCGCTCGTGACCGAATTCAGGAATTCGACGCGGGCGCGTGCTTTCGATTCTTCCGCGAACTCCCTTCGGGCGCGCTCCCCGGCGACCACGGACTCGAACTGGTCCGGGGTCACCTCGCTGAGCGCCATTCTCCTGTCGCTTCCCTGAACCACGCGGTCGAGCGAGCCGTCGTTGAAGGTGACCCGTGAAGCCGGCTCGAGGCCGAGGAGGGCGGTCGGCCATTCGACCGACGCGTCCGGCAATACGGTCAGCTCGCGAATGTGCCGGCGGTTTGCCTCCAGGTTGAACACGTCGAGCTTCCCGTTCGACGGGTTGTACTGGAACGCCATGTGCGTTGCCCACGGCTGCCGGCACTTCTCCTCCAGCACCACCCCGGGAACGGCCCACCGATAGGCGCAAGCCAGGACTCGCCCGTCGGGCATGGTGCCGACGAAGGACTTGTCGGCGGCCAGGGCGTAGGCGCCGAACCGGGCGACCTGCACCTCGGGTATCGTCGACTGCAGGGAGTGGACCGAGGCCAGGGTCTCGCCGGAGTCCTGATAGTGTGCCGGGCCGGTGGCGCACCCGGCGAGAAAGACAATCCCTGCTGCAATCAGCAGGCTCGACGGGTACTTCGGAAGCGCACGGGGCATCTCGTCGCTCGCATGGGTTCATGGCAGCGGGCGAGTATCGTCGGCGACGTGCGTAACAGGGCCGCTCACGGGATCGGTGAACGCTGTCGACTGATGTGCGGTCGGGCCGTCGGGCCGCGTCGCATCGCGGGCTCCCGGGAAGGGAAGGAACGAAGAAAAGAAGGTCCCGCGCGACGCGGGCGTCGCCGATGCGCGCGCACGGCTGTGCTAGGCTCACCCGCGCCACGTTTGCGGGGTTCCCCGATCGAATGTCCACCAGCGGCGAGTGCCGGTACGAGGCGCTCGACGCCGGCAGCGTGCTGCGGCTGTCGGGCGTCTGGAGGCTGGCGACCCTTCGCTCCGTGCTCGATTCGCTCGAGCGCTGCGCGCCGCGTTCGGGTGTCGCCGCGCCGCTGACGATCGACGGCTCGGCGCTCGACGAAATCGACACGGCCGGCGCCTTCGCGTTGTGGCACGCGCTCGCGCGATCGCGCGTACAGCCGGGCGACGTCGTGCTCAGGGACTTCTCGGGCTCACAGCGGCGCATCGTCGAGTTCGTCGGCGAGCGGCTTGCCGGCATCGATCTGCGCAGGCGCGAGATCGAGGCGGCCGCAGCCGGACTCGACGCGGACGGCGAAGCACCGCGTGAAATCGTCGGCGAGCCCGCGAAACCACGCAACCGCTCATCCGAGCGGGAAGGATTCGGGTCATCGGCGCCGGGCACGGGCGCCGGCGCGGCGACGCGCGGCGTCGCGTTCGCCGTCGGCCAGGGAATCGTGTCGATCTTCCGGCTGGTCGCCGGCAACGTCGAGTTCCTCGGACGCGTCACCGCGGCGCTCGCGCAGGTGCTCGTTCGCCCGCGGCGCCTGCGCGTGCGCGAGTTGTTCGCGCAGCTCGGCCAGGCCTGCGTGACCGCGATTCCGGTGATCGCGCTCGTCACCTTCCTGATCGGGCTCGTCGTCGCGTACCTCCTCGCGCAGCAGGCGACGCAGTACGGGGCGAACCTCTTCGTCATCGACGGCGTCGCGATCGGGCTGTCGCGCGAGTTCTCGCCGCTGATCGTCGCCGTCGTGCTCGCCGGGCGCTCGGGCGCGGCGTTCACCGCGCAGCTCGGGACGATGCGGCTTACCGAGGAGATCGATGCGATCCGCACGCTCGGCCTGTCGGTCGAGCAGGTGCTCGTCGTTCCGCGCGTGCTCGCGCTGGTGCTGGCGATGCCGCTGCTCGTCTTCGTCGGCGACGTCGTCGGGCTGCTCGGCGCGATGCTCATCGCCCGCGACATGCTCGACATCGGCCCGGAGCTCTTTCTCGAACGCCTGCGTTACGCGCTCGCCCCGCGTCACTTCGTGATCGGCCTGATCAAGGCGCCGGTCTTCGCGTCGGCGATCGCGGTCATCGCGTGCCGCATGGGGCTGTCGGTGAGCCGCGATGCGCGCTCGATCGGCCGCAACACGACGTCCACCGTCGTGCAGTCGATCGTCGTCGTGATCGTGCTCGATGCGCTGTTCGCGGTGCTGCTGCAGGCGATCGGCCTGTGATCGAAGCGCCGGCCAGACTGCACGACGGCGCACCGGCCATCGAGGTCGACGGGCTGCGCACCCGGTTCGGCGCGCAGGTCGTCCACGAGCGCATCGACCTGCAGGTGCGCCGCGGCGATCTCGTCGCGCTCGTCGGTGGCAGCGGCAGCGGAAAGTCGGTGCTGTTGCGAGCCATCATCGGCTTGCAGCGCCCGCAAGCGGGGCGCATCCGTCTGCTCGGCACCGAGGTCTGGTCGGCCGGCGAGAGCGAGCTCGAGGCGCTGCGCCGGCGCATCGGCGTGATGTTCCAGGACGGCGCGCTCTTTTCGTCGCTCGACGTCGCCGGCAACGTCGAGGTGCCGATGCGCGAGCAGGGCCATCTGCCGCCGGAGATCATCGCGCCGCTCGCCGGCCTGCGCATCGCGATGGCGGGACTCGACCCGGAGGCGGGAACGAAGATGCCGAGCGAGCTTTCGGGCGGAATGCGCAAGCGTGCCGCCATCGCACGCGCGCTCGCCCTGGAGCCCGAGGTGCTGTTCCTCGACGAGCCGACCTCGGGCCTCGATCCGGTCACGGCGCGCACGATCGACGCGCTGCTCGCGTCGTTGAACCGCGATCTCGGCATCACCGTCGTCCTCGTGACGCACGACGTGGACACCGTGCTGTCGATCGCGCGACGCATGGTCGTGCTGCGCGACGGGCGGGTCGCGGCCGACGGCCCGCCCGAAGAAGTCGCCAACTGTGCCGACCCATGGGTTCGCGCGTGGTTCGACAGCCGTAGAATGGTCCCCGCCCTGCAGCGGAGCGAACCGGATGGAGCCTGAGGCGCGCTACACCGTCATCGGAGCGATCGTGCTCGCACTGGTCGCGCTCACGGTCTTCGGCTACATGTGGCTGGCGGGGGTCGGCTCGGGCGACAATTTCCGCTACTACGTCATCCACTTCGAGAACCAGTCGCTCGAAGGCATGGGGATCGGCAGCGACGTGAACATGCGCGGCGTGAAGGTCGGGCGCGTGCAGGAGTATTCGATCTCGCGCGACAACATCAACCGGGTCGACGTGATCCTTCGCGTCGACCGGCAGACGCCGGTCAGCGTCAACACGTCGGCCGTCGTTCGGCGCAACCTGGTCACCGGCGTCGCGTGGATCGACCTGCAGACGCCGGGCACGCCGGGGCCCGAGCTCGCGGTCGTTCCCGACGGCGAGCAGTACCCGGTGATTCCGGAAGGAACCTCCGACCTCGAGCAGATCGCCGGCGCGATGAGCCGGCTCGCGGTGAGCGGGGAGGGCGCGCTCGAGAACGTGCGCTCGCTGCTGAACGAGCGGAACCGCGAGACGATGATCGAGGCGGTCGCGGCGGTTCGCGATCTTGCCGACGGGCTCGACCAGCGGCTCGCGCGCGTCGACGGCGCGATCGACGGCGTCGTGCAGGCGGCGGCGTCCATCGAGCAGGCGAGCCGGGAGATCTCGTCCTCGCTCGCGCGCTTGAGCGACGAGGGAGGCGCGGCGCTGCGCCGGTTCGGACCGCTCGTGCAGCAGGGACGGGCCGCGCTCGAATCGATCTCGCGCGCCGCGCGCACGCTCGAACGCGAAGCGGGCGCGATCTCGCAGGGGCTGTCTTCGTCGGCCGACACCGGCACGCTCGAGCTGCAGGCGACGGCGCGCGAGTTGCGCCGCGGCGTCGACCAGCTGTCGCGCGCGGCCGAGCGTCTGCGCGATCCGCGGTCCGCGCTGCTCGGTCCGTCGCCCGATCAACTCGGGCCCGGGGAGCGCATGCCGTGAAAACGCATCGTGCGCCCGCCGTCGCGCGCCGACGCGCGCTGCTCGCCGCCGTCCTGCCGGTGGCGCTGCTGCCGGCGTGCGTGAATTTCGGCGGCGATTCGCCCGCTTACCTCAGCTACCAGCTGCAGGATCTCGGCCGCGCGACGCCGGTCGACGGCGCGTCGATCGATCGTACGCTGCTCGTCGCGTGGTCGTCCGGCAGCGCCTTCTACGACACGACGTCGATGGCGTACAGCCGCAGGCCCGGCGCGCTCGCGTACTACCAGTTCGCCAGCTGGAGCGATCCGCCGGCCGAGCGCCTCGGCAGGCTGCTCGCACGCCGTCTGGCACAGGCACGGGCGTTTCGCGACGTCGCTACGCGGACCGCTTCGGTGAACGGCGACTGGCTGCTCGAGGTGCAACTCGACGAGATGCTGCACGACGATTCCTCGCCTCCCGGGGTCGCGCGCATCGGCGGTGCATTGCGCCTCGTCGATCGAGCGGCGCGGCGCACGATTGCCGCACGCCGCTTCGTGCACGACGAGCCGCTCGCGGTCGAGTCGGCGGCCGGCGCGGCGAAGGCCTTCGACCGGGCCGCTACGCGCCTGCTCGACGAAGCCGTCGCCTGGGTGCTGGTGCAGGCGACCGGCGCCTGACCGGCGTTGCCGCTCGGCGATGCGCGGGCGCTCAGGGGCGCGTGGTCGGAAGCAGTGCGCTGATCGCCCAGCTGATCAGGCTGTAGACGACCGCTGCCAGCACGGCCCACCAGAAGCCGCGCACCGAGAAGCCTTCGAGGAAATTGGCGGCGAGCCAGAACAGGAAGCCGTTGATGACGAAGGTGAACAGCCCGAGCGTGAGCAGGTTCACCGGCAGCGTGAGCACGAGCAGGATCGGCCGGATCAGCGCATTGAGCAGCGCGAGCACGAGCGCGGCGACGAGCGCCGCGCCGAAACTGCGCACCTGAACGGCCGGCATCAGCCAGGCGAGCGCGAGCAGGCTGACCGCGTTGACGATCCAGGCGACGATCAGCGAGAGCATGGCGCGACCCCGCAGGTGGTGCGGCGCCGGCTCACTTGACGAGGAGCACCGCGGTTCTGGAAATCTCGCTCACGCGACGCGCGACCGAGCCGATCAGCAGATCGCGCAGCCCGGTGCGGCCCTTCGATCCGAGGACGAGGATGTCGAACGAACCGGAGTCGGCCGCCTGCGCAATCTCGTTGGCGACGGCTCCGGTGCGCAGGATCATGTCATGGGCGACGCCCAGGTCGTCGAGCAGCTTGCGGGCGCCGGCGAGGTCCTGTTCGCTGCGCTCGCGCAGGTAATCGTCGACCGTCTGCTTGCCGACGAAGCGCCGTGCGTTGCGCAGCGCGACGTCATCGTGCACGCTGATCAGCGTGATCGAGCCGCCGTCGCGCATCTGCTGCAGCAGAGACGCGGCAAACTGTGCCGCGCGCAGCGAGTTGTCCGAACCGTCGATGGCGACGAGCAGTTTCACGAGCGGGCTCCGGGACGCGAGCGGCAATCCGCGGGGGTTGCCGGGAGGATCAGGCCTGCGCTTCCTGCGGAATGAGCTTCTGCAGTTCGCCCGATTCGTACATCTCGGTGATGATGTCGGCGCCGCCGACGAATTCGCCGCCGACGTAGAGCTGCGGAATGGTCGGCCAGTTCGCGTAGTCCTTGATGCCCTGGCGCACTTCCTCGTCTTCGAGCACGTTGACGGTGACGAGATTCTTCACGCCGCACGCCTTCAGGATCTGGATCGCGCGGCCCGAAAACCCGCACTGCGGGAACTGCGCGGTGCCCTTCATGAAGAGGACGATCGGGTTTTCGGTGACGGTCTTCTCGATGAATGCTTTGGCGTCCATGGGGACCCTCCGGGTTCGCGGTTGCGCCGGCGCTGGCCGACGCTGTCTGGCCGTCCATTCTATAGGAAGGGTCGCGCGAACGTGATCCGGGCCAGGCCGGCCGCATCGTGCAGCGTCTCGACGTCGCGCCATGGGCCGCGCGAGAGCAGCGCGCGCAGCGATTCGCCCTGGTCGCATCCGTGCTCGAGCGCGATCCAGCCGTCGGCCGCCAGGTGCGCGCGCGCGCCTTCGACGATCGCGCGCAGCGCGTCCATCCCGTGCCGGCCGGCGCACAGCGCGGCGACGGGCTCGAAGCGCAGGTCGCCCTCGCGCAGGTGCGGATCGTCGGCCGCGACGTACGGCGGGTTCGAGACGACGGCGTCGAAGCGTTCGGCCGCACCGATCGGCTCCCACCAGCTTCCTTCGCGCAGCGTGAGGCGCGCGTTCGCGAGCGCGTCGTCGCACAGTGCGCGCGCATTGCGTCGCGCCACTTCGATCGCCGCGCGACTGCGATCGGTCGCGACGATGCGCAGGTCGTCGCGCTCGCAGGCGAGCGTCACCGCGATCGCCCCGCTGCCGGTGCCCAGGTCGAGCACCGACGCGTTGCGTGGCGCGCGTTCGAGGACCAGTTGCACGAGTTGCTCGGTCTCGGGTCGCGGAATCAGCACGTCGGGCGTCGTCTCGAAGCGCCGGCCGGCGAATTCGCGCGCGCCGACGAGATAGGCGATCGGCTCACCGCCCGCCCGGCGCGCGACGAGCGCCGCGAAGCCTTGCACCGCATCCGCGTCGGCCGGCTCCTCGCCGTGCGCGATCAGCCATTCGCGCCGCCGTCCGCTGGCGGCCTCGAGCAGGATGCGCGCTTCGAGCCGTGGCAGCGGCGCCGCGTGCACGAGCCGGTCCCAGCTCGGTGCCCCGGTTTCGTTCATGCGTCTTCGCCGAGCGCCGCGAGCAGCCGTGCCTGATGCTCTTCCGACAGCGCGTCGAGCAGTTCGTCGAGGTCGCCGTCCATCAACTGCTGCAGCCGGTACAGCGTCAGGTTGATCCGGTGGTCGGTGACGCGGCCCTGCGGGAAGTTGTAGGTGCGGATGCGCCCCGATCGATCGCCCGAGCCGACCAGCGACTTGCGCTGCGCGGCCTCGCGCGCCTGCGCTTCGCTCGCCCGCCGGTCCTTCAGGCGCGCGGCGAGCACCTTCATCGCGCGATCGCGGTTGCGATGCTGCGACCGGTCGTCCTGGCATTCGACGACGATTCCGGTGGGCAGATGCGTGATGCGCACCGCCGACTCCGTCTTGTTCACGTGCTGGCCGCCCGCGCCCGAAGCGCGGAACACGTCGACGCGGATCTCGTCGGGATCGATGTCGATCTCGCCGAGCTCGTCGGCTTCGGCCATCACCGCCACGGTGCAGGCCGAAGTGTGGATGCGCCCCTGCGCTTCGGTTTCCGGGACGCGCTGCACGCGATGCCCGCCGGACTCGAATTTCAGTCGCGAGTACGCTCCGTCGCCGGCGATGCGGACGATGACTTCCTTGTAGCCGCCGAGGTCCGATCCGCTCGCCGAGACGATCTCCGAGTGCCAGCGCCGGCGTTCGGCGTAGCGCAGGTACATCCGCAGCAGGTCGGCGGCGAACAGCGCCGATTCGTCGCCGCCCGTTCCGGCGCGGATCTCGAGAAAGACGTTGCGCTCGTCGTCCGGGTCGCGCGGCAGCAGCAATTTCTGCAGGCGCAGCGTCTGCTCTTCGGCGCGCGCCTGCGCAGCCGCCGCTTCCTCGTCGGCGAATGCGCGCAGTTCGGGATCCGCGCGCATCTGTTCGGCGGTTTCGCGATCGCTCACCGCGCGCTTCCATTCGTGGAAGCACGCGACGATCTCGGTCAGCTCGGCGTGCTCGCGCCCGGCGCTGCGAAACGCGTCGCGATCGCGCGCGGCGTCCTCGCTCGAGAGCAACAGGTTCACTTCGGCCAGGCGGCGCTCGAGGTTCTCGAGCTTCGCCTGCATCGAGCCCTTCATGCCGGCGCCGGGATCAGTGCGGCTCGCGGTGCGCGGAGTCGACGACCGTCGGCGAGTCGGAGACGGGCGAGGCGCGTTCGGAGCCGGCGACGCGTTCGGGCAGGAGCTGTTCGATCAGGGCGATCGACTGCTCGCGCTGCCCCGCGGCCGAGCCGTGCAGCAGCGCGGTGGGGCCGTGCAGGAACTTGCTGGTGAGCGCGTGGGCGAGCGATTCGAGCACGACCTCGGGCTTCTCGCCGGCGGCCAGTGCGCGACGCGCGCGCTCGAGCTCGCTGCGCTTCACCGATTCGCCGCGTGCGTGCAGCGTGCGGATCGCCGGAACCGCCTGGCGCGCACGCATCCACTGCATGAACGCATCGACGCGCGTTTCGATGATCGCCTCGGCCTGCGCGACCGCCGCAAGCCGGTTCTCCTGGCCCGAGGCGACCTGCCGGCCGAGGTCGTCGACCGTGTACAGGAAGACGTCGTCGAGCCGCGCGACCTCGGGCTCGATGTCGCGCGGAACGGCCAGGTCGACCATGAACATCGGACGCCGACGGCGCGCACGCGTGGCCCGTTCGACCATGCCCAGGCCGATGATCGGCAGCGAGCTCGCGGTGCACGACACGACGACGTCGAACTCGTCGAGCCGGTCGCTCAGCTCGGCGAGCCGCAGCGCATCGGCGCCCAGGCGCTGGGCGAGCCGGTTCGCGCGATCGACCGTGCGGTTGGCGACGACGATGCGCTTCGGATGCTGCGCGGCGAAATGCGTCGCCGCGAGTTCGATCATTTCGCCGGCGCCGACGAAAAGCACCTGCGTCTCGCGCAGGTCCTCGAAAATGCGCCGCGCGAGCCGCACCGCCGCGGCGGCCATCGAAACCGACTGCGTGCCGATCTCGGTCGTGCTGCGCACTTCCTTGGCGACCGCGAACGAACGCTGGAACAACTGGTGCAGATGCGAGCCGAGCGATCCGGCGCCGTGCGCCACGCGCATCGCCTCCTTCATCTGCCCGAGAATCTGCGGCTCGCCGAGCACCATCGAATCGAGCCCGGACGCGACGCGAAACGCGTGGCGCACCGCTTCGTTGTTCGGCAGCGCGTACAGGTGCGCGCCCAGCGAATCCGAATCGGACCTCTGGCGCCCGTCGAGCCAGTCGGCGATCTCGGCCTGCGCCTGCCCGGGCTCGCGCGTCGCGCAATAGATCTCGGTCCGGTTGCAGGTCGAGAGGATCGCCGACTCGGGCGCGACCGGTTGGAGCCGCGCGCGCAGGTCGGCGAGCGCCGCCCGCAACGCTTCGCCGGGGAACGACACCTGCTCGCGCAGACGCAGCGGCGCGGTCTGGTGATTCAGTCCGAGGGTCAGCAGTTGCATAACTGGCTGAATTTTAACGGATCGCGCCGTTCGCGTGTGCGCCGAGGAACAGCCGGTAGCCGGGATGCTGCGATTCGTCGTGGTACGGGTAGCCGAGCGTGTCGAGGAACTGCGAGAACTTCTCGTCGTCGCGCGCCGGCACCTGCATGCCGACGAGGATCCGGCCGTAGTCGGCGCCGTGGTTGCGGTAGTGAAACAGCGAGATGTTCCAGTTCGGGCTCATGCTCGACAGGAAGCGCATCAGCGCGCCGGGGCGCTCGGGGAACTCGAAGCTGTAGAGCCGCTCGTTGCGCGCCAGCGGCGAGTTGCCCCCGACCATGTGGCGCAGGTGCAGCTTGCCGAGTTCGTCCTCGGTCAGGTCCACGGTGCGGAACCCGGCCTCGGTGAACGCGCGCACGAGCTCCTGCGCCTCGTCGGCGCGCGAGGTCTGGATCCCGACGAACACGTGCGCTTCGCGCGGGTCGGCGATGCGGTAGTTGAACTCGGTGACGCTGCGCGGTCCGACGATCTGGCAGAAGCGGCGGAAGCTGCCGCGCTCCTCGGGAATCGTCACCGCGAAGATCGCCTCGCGCTTCTCGCCGATCTCGGCGCGCTCGGACACGAAGCGCAGGCGGTCGAAATTCATGTTCGCGCCGCTGGCGATGGCGACCAGCGTCTGCGAATGGGTGCCTTCGCGCGCGACCCACGCCTTGAGCCCGGCGATCGAGAGCGCGCCGGCCGGCTCGAGGATCGAGCGCGTGTCCTGGAAGACATCCTTGATCGCCGCGCAGATCGCATCGGTGTCGACGAGGACGATCTCGTCGACGAGCGCGCGGCACAGGCGCAACGTCTCCTGGCCGACCCGCTTGACCGCGGTGCCGTCGGAGAACAGACCCACGTCGTGCAGTTCGACCGGCCCGTCGGCGCGCAGCGACTGCGCCATCGCGTCCGAATCGTCGGTCTGCACGCCGATCACCCGGATCTCGGGGCGCACCTGCTTCACGTAGCAGGCGATGCCCGCGGCGAGCCCGCCGCCGCCGATCGGAATGAACAGCGCATGGATCGGGCCCGGGTGCTGGCGCACGATCTCCATTCCGATCGTGCCCTGGCCGGCGATGACGTCGGGATCGTCGAACGGATGCACGAAAGCGAGGTCGTCGCGCTTCTGCAGCTCGAGCGCCGCGACGGCGGCATCGCTGTACGACTCGCCGACGAGGACGACTTCGCCGCCGAGTGCGCGCACCGCATCGATCTTCACGTTCGGCGTCGTGACCGGCATCACGATCACCGCCCGGCAGCCGAGCTTGCGCGCCGAGAGCGCGACGCCCTGCGCATGATTGCCCGCCGAAGCGGTGATCACGCCGCGCGCGAGCGTCTCGGCCGGCAGCCGCGCCATCCGGTTGTACGCACCGCGCAGCTTGAACGAGAACACCGCTTGCATGTCCTCGCGCTTGAGCAGCACGCGATTGGAGAGCCGATCGGAAAGGATGGTCGCGAGCTCGAGGGGGGTCTCCTCGGCGACGTCGTATACCTTCGCGGTCAGGATCCGTTTCAGATAGTCGATCGGCATGGCGGCGAATTCTACCGCCCGGCCCCGTTGCTACACTGCGCGCGCCCCATGGAAACCGCCGTCGCTTCGATGATCGCCTGGTTCGCGCTGCCCGAGCACGGGCTGTCGTCGATCTTCGTCGTCGCGTTCGTCTCGGCGACGCTGCTTCCGCTCGGCTCCGAGCCGGCCGTGTTCGGTTTCGTCAAGCTCAATCCGGGGCTGTTCTGGGTCGCGATCGCCGTCGCGACCGCCGGCAACACGCTCGGCGGGGTGGTCGATTACTGGCTGGGGGTCGGGGCGCACGAGGCGCTGGCGCGCGGGAAGGAAACCCGCTACTGGAAATGGTTCCGGCGGCTGGGCCCGCGCGCGCTGTTCTTCGCGTGGCTGCCGGCCGTGGGCGATCCGTTGTGCTCGGTGGCCGGTTGGTTGCGGATGCCGTTCTGGCCTTGCGTGGGCTGGATGGCGGTCGGAAAAGGCCTGCGCTACACGCTCGTCACGGCGGCGCTGGTCCGGGTGCCCGATGCCTGGTGGCGAAATGCCGCCAACTTCTTCTGAGTCGAGGGAGACGTCGATGCCCGAACGGGAACCGGAAACCGAGCCGGGCCATGCGATGCGGCGCGAAGCGGCGTGCCCGCTGTGCCGCGCCGACGGCGGGCGCGTGCTCGTCGGCGCCCCGCGCTGGCGCATCGTGCTCGCCGACGACGTCGATCATCCCGCGTTCACCCGCGTCGTCTGGCGCGCCCACGTCGCCGAGATGAGCGATCTGCCCGAATCCGATCGGCGCGAGTTGTTCGACGTGGTGATGCGGGTCGAGGCGGTGCAGCGGCGAGCGCTCGCTCCCGACAAGATCAACCTCGCCAGCCTGGGCAACCAGGTGCCGCATCTGCACTGGCACGTGGTCCCGCGCTGGCGCGACGATCGGCATTTCCCGGACTCGGTGTGGAGCGCGCCCCGCTCGAGCGCGGATCCCGCTTCGCCCGCGGCGGCGCGCAGCGCCGTCGTGCGTACGCGGCTCGACGACTACGTCGCGCGGCTGCGCGAAGCGTTCGCGGATCGCTGAGCCGCGCCGCGCGCCTCCGCGCGGGCGCCGTTGCCGGCACGGATCGCCGCCGGTCCCCGCGTGGGCGCCGTTCGTCGCGATCGACCCCGGGCCGGCGCCCGACGATGCGCCGCAGCCGATGCCTTGCGACACACTGACGGGTCCGACCACGATACGGACCGTCGATGAGCGTGGGTTCCGATCCCGATCTGGCGCGCGTAGGCGACGCCGAAAGCAGCCGCGAATGGCTGCGCTCGCTGCCGCGCGACGACGGCGAGCGCCTCGGCGCGATCGGTGCGCTGTTCGCCCGCCTGTCCGAGGCCGCGGGCGGACATCCGCGGATCGGTGGCGACGCGCTGCACGAAGTGCTCGAAATCGTCCGCATCGAGCAATGCGCGACGATCGCGCAGCGCCTGAAGCCTCTGGCCGGGCGGCCGGTCCCGTATACCCCGATCGAATGGCCGCTGCTGCATTCGTCGCTCGTCAGCCTGCGGGCGAGCCGGAACCTGTACAAGCGCGCCTATGCGCAGATGCTGCGCGGCGAAGGCGGCGAGACGCTGTCGTCGATCCCGGGTGCGAGCCACACGCTGCGTTCGGTGATGCCGCTGATTCGCGCGCTCGATGCGCAATCGCGCATCGTCTCGCTGCTGCTGCAGCATCGCTGCGTTCCGCAGGCGGCCGACTGGGACGAGCTGTGCGTGCTCGCCCGCAACGTCCGGCGCACGTCGTTCCAGGACGAGACGCTTTCCGACGAGGCGCCGCTGGTCAAGCCGACCACGGCGCGCGCGCTGTTCGTGTATCCGCTTTTGCTCGAATGCGCTTCGCTGGCGACGCGTTCGCTCGCCGAAGCGAACTTCACGCAGCGGCTGGCGGCGCGGCTCGCGTCGCGGATCGGATACCGGATCGACCACGGCGCGCCGCGCGACAACGAGCACGGGCCACGGCTTGCGCTGACCGGCGATTACGCGGTGCGACTCGACGCGCACCGGGTCCCCGACGCGCTCGAGCGGCGTCGCAGGCAGTGGTTCGCCGAGGGCGAAATCCGGGCGACGGTCCCGGCGCTGCCGTTGCCCGAGGCGGCGTTGCGTCGGTTGCTCGACGATCTGCAGCGGCGCTGGACCGAGAACGGAAAACCGCGCAGCGCGGGATCGCATCCGGCGGCCGCGGCGGCCGCGCATGCGGTGCGGCTGCGTTTCGGCCTGCCCCGGATGCATTCGGCCGACGTCCGCATGAAGGTCGGGACGGGATCGTCGACCGCACGCGGGCCGGCCGCCGGCGCGCCCCTTGCCGATTCCGGACCCGGCGAGCGTGCCGACGCCCGATACGATTACGGCCGCTGGGAGCAGAACACGATCATCCGGCTCGCGCTCGGCACCGTGCCGGACCGGGTCGACCCGACCGCCTTGCTGCTGGCCGAAGGCGAGGCGGCGACGCGGCTCGCCGATCGGCCCGACGGCCGGACGGTGATCGCGCGCCAGGCGGCGATCCCGCGCGCCGTGCCCGGTGCGCTGGTGGCCATCGCCGGCGAGGGCGAAGCCGCCGCCGTCGGCTCGGCGGTCGTCGCCGCCTCGAGCGCCACCTCCGCGCTCGCGCTCGGCAGCGTCGAGGCGATCGAGCAACTGGTCGATTGCGAGGCGCTTTCGTCGCGGGCGCACTGGCTGATCGTGCGACTGTGGGCAGGCGTCGCCGTGCCCGTCGGCGTTCGGGTGGGCGACTCGGCGTTCTTCGAGGATGCGTGGCTGCTGCGCGGCGGCGGGGCCAGCTGCGAACTGGCCTGTCTCGTCATGGCACCGGGCCGCGCGCATGGCGGCGATCCCGGGCTGCTGCGCGAGCCGGGCGGCGATGTCGCCATCCGGTTCGTCACCGTTCTCGACCGCGGCACCGGCTACGAGCGCCTGTCGATCCGCACCGAGAGCGCGCGCCCGCCGCGCTGATCGCGCAGCCGAATCGCGGTACCATCGACGACGACATCGGGAAACGTTCCCGATGCGTGATGCGAGCTCGCGAACGCAGATGGCCGGCCTCGATACGAACACTCCGTCGCCCACGAAGATCATCGTGCACAAGGTTTCGCGCGTGCTCGAGATCGAATTCTCCGACGGACGCAATTTCCGCCTTCCCTTCGAGTACCTGCGCGTGTACTCGCCGTCGGCCGAGGTGCGCGGGCACGGCCCCGGGCAGGAAGTCCTGCAGGTGGGCAAGGCCGGCGTCGGAATCGATTCGATCGAGCCGGTCGGCAATTACGCGCTGCAGCCGCGTTTCAGCGACGGCCACGCGACCGGCATCTACTCGTGGGACTACCTGTATTACCTCGGTCATTCGCACGACCGTCTGTGGCACGAGTACCTGTCGCGGCTCGAAGCGGCCGGCGCGAGCCGGGAAGCTTCGGCGGCGCCCCTGAAGTCGTCGTCGCTCAAGCGACCCGGGCATTGAGCGCCCGGGCCTTCTGATGGGCGAGACGCGCAGCACCCATTTCGGTTTCCAGAAGGTCGACGAACAGGCGAAGGCGGAGCGGGTTGCCGGCGTATTCCATTCGGTCGCCGCACGCTACGACCTGATGAACGACCTGATGTCCGGCGGGCTGCACCGCTGGTGGAAGGCGTTCACGCTCGGGCAGGCCGGCATCCGGCCGGGCATGCGCGTGCTCGACGTCGCAGGCGGCACCGCCGACCTCGCTCGCGCATTCGCCCGTCGGCTCGAAGGCCGCGGCGAGGTCTGGCTGACCGACATCAATGCGTCGATGCTCTCGATCGGGCGCGATCGCATGGTCGACGACGGTTTCCTGCAACCGGCCGTGCAGTGCGACGCCGAAGCGCTGCCGTTCCCTGGCGGATATTTCGACCGCGTCAGCGTCGCATTCGGGCTGCGCAACATGACGCACAAGGACCGCGCGCTGTCGGAGATGTTCCGCGTGCTGCGTCCGGGCGGGCGCCTGCTCGTGCTCGAGTTTTCGCGCGTCCGTAAGGAACTCGCCTCGTTGTACGACCGTTATTCGTTCGACGTGTTGCCGTGGATCGGCCGGCGCGTGGCGGGCGACGAGGCGAGCTATCGGTACCTTGCCGAATCGATCCGCATGCACCCCGACCAGGAAACGCTGAAGCAGATGATGGAGTCGGCGGGCTTTGCCCGCGTGCGTTACTACAATCTCACTGCCGGAGTCGTGGCGTTGCACGAAGGCGTCCGGCTCTGATCGCCCCTGTTCACGGAGTGTCCATGAAACGCAATTTCGTTCGCTTCCTGTCGCTGTTCGTCGTGCTGATGGCTGCGGTCACGTTTTCGATGCCCGAAGCCGACGCGCGCCGCCTGGGCGGCGGAAAGTCGTTCGGCCGGCAGTCCACCGCGCCCATCCAGCGCGATGCGCGCCCGCCGCAGCAGCAGGCCGCTCCCCAGGCACCCACGCGTCCCGGCGCGGCACCCGGCCAGGCTACCGGCAATCGCTGGCTCGCCCCGATCGCCGGCCTGGCGGCCGGACTCGGCCTGGCCGCGCTCGCCAGCTACCTGGGTCTGGGCGAGGAGATGGGCACGATCCTGCTGATGGTGCTGCTGGTCATCGGCGCGGTCGTCGTGTTCCGCATGCTGGCGGCGCGACGTGCGGGATCGGGTCCGCGGCCGGCGTATCAGGGCGGTTATTCGCCGGCGCAGGTCGGACGCGAAGCCAGCGTGCGGTATTCGGCCGACGAGTCCGCCGCCACGCCGGCCGCTTTCCGCTCGAGCGTCGCTTCGGCGCCGCCACGGGCATCCGACAGCGCGCTGAGCATTCCGGCGGGCTTCGACGTCGAGGGCTTCGAGCGCAACGCGAAAGTGCAGTTCGTCCGTCTGCAGGCCGTGTTCGATGCCGCCGACAAGAGCGACCTGCGCGAGTTCACGACGCCCGAGATGTACGCGGAACTCGCGCTCGAGATCGACGAACGGGCCGGTGCCGAGAACCGGACCGACGTCGTCACGCTCGATGCGACGCTGCTCGGCATCGAATCGACGCCGCAGGAGCACGTCGCCAGCGTCCGCTTCACCGGGATGATCCGCGAGGAGGCCGGCGGCGAAGCGAAGCCCTTCGACGAGGTGTGGAACCTGTCGAAGCCGGCAGCGGGTCCCGGCGGATGGGTGCTCGCGGGCATCCAGCAACTCGACTGAAGCGCCCGACGCGCACGTCGCCGACACGGGCGCTCGACACATGAACGCCGAGGGTTCGAACGCACCCGGTGACGGCGGGCCCGAAACGGCCCGCCGCCGGGCCGCCGGTCCGCTGCGTTTCGCGGCGACGCGGCTGGCCGAGGGCGGCGCGGCAACGTTCTGCGCGGTGTTCGGACACCTGCTGCGGCAGAACGACTGGGCACGCGCGAAGCTCGCGATGTTCGCCGGGCGACACGTGTGCATCGCGCTCGACGCCCCGTTGCTCGGCGGGCTCGATGCGCCTCGTCTGGTCGCACGTATCACCGACGACGGGCTGCTCGACGCGTCGGGTGCGCGGCAGATCACCGAATACGACGTCTCGATGCGCGTGCGCCCGTCGTTCGGCGCGGCGACCGGACTGCTGCGCAGCGGCGCGCGCGGACTCGCCCCGTACGTCGAGATCGACGGCGAGGTGATGCTCGCCGCCGCGCTCGGCGAGATCGCCGAGCGCATCCGCTGGGATCCCGAGGAAGACCTGAGTCGGATCACCGGGGACGTCGTCGCCCACCGGGTCGGGCGGGGGATCGCAGGCGCGCGCGACGCGATGCGCGACCTGCGCGATCGGCTGGGTGCGGCCACGGGACGCCGCTTCTCGGGGGAATCGGGTCCGCTGGTCGGCCGCGACGAGCTCGCGTCGCTGCAGGCGGCGCTCGACACGCTCGAGGCGCAGCTCTCGCGACTCGAGGGACGACGCCGGCATCAAGCGCAGCCGCCCGCGCCTTCCGCGGCGGGCGAATCGGCTCCGCTGCCGCAGGTCCTTCCGCCGCTCGAGTTGCCGAACCTCGATTTCGACCCGAATCCGCCCGAGCAGTCGGGTGGTCCCGCGTCGCCGCAATCGCCCGCATCGGGCGAGCCGCCCGCACCGGGTGCGGGGTCGGGTTCGCAGGCGCAGGCCTCACGCACCGATCGGCCCGACCCCGGAGCGGCCGGGTCGGGCATTGGCTGAACGATCCGCGCGAAGCGCGTGCGGCGCGCCGCGTGCGCTTCGCGCCGCGCGCGTCGCCGCCGGGTCGTTCGCGCTCGCCTGTGGGCTCGCCGCGCAGTGGGTCGCAGCGGCGCCGGTCGATGCGATCGCCCCGCCGCTGCTCGAGGAACTGCATGACTCGGGGTTGATCGGCGGCGCTGCGCAGCCGGTGCGGCCTTTCACGTGGACGGTCGTCCTGACGCGGCCGCTGCGTTCGCCGCGCCGGCAGCGGGAAACCTACGCGGGAACGCCGCCCGGCGCACCGGTGGGGCTCAGCCCGATGGTGCGCGACGAGCTCACCGAAGCCGGCACGATCCGGCGCACCGTTCGAGGCGTGAGCGTTCGCGGACTCGTCTTCGTGAAACCGGGCGACACCTCGCTCGAAGTGCGCGTGCATGACTTGAAGATGCCGCTGGCGACCGGTCAGCGCTTTCGCATCGAATACGACGAGGACGGCGGCGAGCTCGCCGAGGACTGTCGCGTCGATGTCGAGGTGGCGGCCGCGACGATCCATCCGTCGATTCCGGGCCGTGCGACGCGAATCGAGTGCCGCGGAAGCGGGCGATATCGCCGCATCCCGGTGCGCGTCAGCGCAACGGTGATGTACCTGCATGCGCCCGGCGTTTTCGTCGGCGTCGAGCAGGCGATCGACAGCCCGCTCGGGCGGCTGCGCTCCGGGGTGCGCGTCGTCGAGTTCTCGATGCAGGGCAACTGAAGATCAGGGTGCCGCGGCGTCGCCGGCCGATTCGCCGCCGACCCGCAGCAGTTCGATCCGGCCGCGAACGACTCCGTGGCGAAGCATCCCCAGCTTTCGCGCCGCCGCGCGGCTCAGGTCGGCGATCCGCCCCTTCTCGTACGGTCCGCGGTCGTTGACGCGCACGACGACGGTGCGGCCGTTGCGCAGGCTCTTCACCCGCACCAGCGAACCGAAAGGCAGCGACCGATGCGCCATCGTCAGCGCCTCGGGGTCGAAAGGCTCGCCGCTGGCGGTCGTCTTCGAGGCGAATTCGCGCCCGTAGTACGAGATGCGACCGTGCTCGCGCCACCCGGGCGCGAACTCCGCCTCGCGGCCGTCGCGTCGGTCGGCTCCGGTCGCCGGCTCGCCGTGCGCGGATCGCTCGCCGCGTGCCGTCGGCTCGCCCGGCGCGGCACCGGCGGCGAAAGTGGCCACCGGCAACGCGGCGAGCGCGACGACCAGCGCGAACCGGCGAGCGAGCGCGCGCACGGGCCGACACCTGCGCTCGAGGCGCGCTCCACGAACCGGCGTCGGGCGCTGCCTCACCCGCGGCCGATGAACGGCATCTTCGTCGCCATCACGGTGACGAACTGCACATTCGCTTCGAGCGGCAGGCTCGCCATGTGAACGAGCGTGCTGGCGACGTCGCGAACGTCCATCGTCGGTTCGGGCGCGATCGCGCCGCTCGCCTGCTGCGCGCCCTGCGACATCATCCGGGCGAGCTCGGTGGCGGCGTTGCCGATGTCGATCTGTCCGCAGGCGATGTCGTGGGCCCGGCCGTCGAGCGACGCCTGTTTCGTCAGCCCGGTCACTGCGTGCTTCGTCGCCGTGTAGGCGATCGAGTTCGGCCGCGGCGCGTACGCCGAGATCGACCCGTTGTTCACGATGCGTCCGCCGCGCGGCGACTGCGTCTTCATCACGCGGAACGCCTCGCGCAGGCACAGGAACGAGCCGGTGAGGTTGACGTCGACGACGTCGCGCCATTGCGCGAGCGTGACTTCGTCGATCGGCCGCGCAGGCGCGCCGATCCCGGCGTTGTTGAACAGCAGGTCGACGCGGCCGAACTCGGCGACGGTGCGCTCGAAGAGCGCGCGCACCGATGCCTCGTCGGTGACGTCGGTCGGCACGGCGATGCCGCGGCCCGGGGTCTCGCTCGCCTCGGCGATCGCCGCGTCGAGCAGCGGCGCGCGCCGGCCGGCGAACGCGACGTTCCAGCCCGCTGCCCTCAAGGCGACCGCACACGCCTTGCCGATTCCGGAACCCGCTCCGGTGACGATCGCATTTCGGTTGCCGGCGTCCATGGTCGATGCGCTCCTGGAGGTGGATCGGAGCCCGCAAGAGTACACGTCACGCGGGCGGTTTCCCCTCCGGGCGGGGGCCTTTTCGGTACCGGTTTCGGGGCGATCCGGGTGCGCCGCGCATTGGATTGCGCCGCACCGAACCTGTTACGATGCGCGGCTATCTTCGATCAGGAGCCCAGGTGAAACACGCGTCCCCGGAAGCGTTCCTCGTCTCGATCGCGCAGCGCGACCCGCACCAGCCGGAGTTCCTGCAGGCGGTCAAGGAGGTGATGCACAGCATCTGGCCCTTCGTGCTCGAAAACCCCGGCTATGCCGATTACGCGCTGCTCGAGCGGCTCGTCGAGCCCGACCGCGTGTTGCAGTTCCGCGTTTCGTGGGTCGACGATGCGGGTCGAACCCGGGTCAACCGGGCGTTCCGCATCCAGCACAGCATGGCGATCGGTCCGTACAAGGGCGGGATGCGCTTCCACCCGTCGGTCAATCTCTCGATTCTCAAGTTCCTCGCCTTCGAGCAGACGTTCAAGAACGCGCTCACCTCGCTGCCGATGGGCGGTGGCAAGGGCGGTTCCGACTTCGATCCGAAAGGCAAGAGCGACGGCGAGGTGATGCGCTTCTGCCAGGCGCTGATGACCGAGCTGTACCGGCACCTGGGCGCCGACACCGACGTTCCCGCGGGCGACATCGGCGTCGGCGCGCGCGAGGTCGGCTTCATGTCGGGCATGATGAAGAAGCTGAGCAACGGCGCATCGTGCGTGTTCACCGGCAAGGGTTTGAGCTACGGCGGCAGCCTGATGCGCCCGGAAGCCACCGGCTTCGGCACCGTCTACTTCGCGCAGGAGATGCTGCGCCGCACCGGGCGTGCGCTCGAGGGCACGACCGTCTCGGTGTCCGGTTCGGGCAACGTCGCGCAGTACGCGATCGGCAAGGCGATGGATCTCGGCGCGAAGGTCGTCACCGCGTCGGATTCCGGCGGCACCGTCTACCTCCCGCGCGGCTTCGACGAGGAAACGCTCGCGGCGCTGCTGGTGCTGAAGAACGAGCGGCGCGGTCGCCTGTCGGAGTTCGCCGAGGAATACCGGCTGCAGTACGAGCCGGGTCGCCGGCCGTGGCACGTTCCGGTCGACATCGCGCTGCCGTGCGCCACGCAGAACGAGCTCGACGAGCACGATGCGCGTACGCTGGTGGGCAACGGCGCGTTTTGCGTCGCCGAAGGCGCGAACATGCCGAGCACGCTCGAAGCGGTCGACGTCTTCCACAAGGCGGGTGTGCTGTACGCGCCGGGCAAGGCGAGCAACGCGGGCGGCGTGGCCACCTCGGGGCTCGAGATGGCGCAGAACGCGCAGCGCCTCGGCTGGACGCACGGCGAGGTCGACGAGCGGCTGCACGCGATCATGAAAGCGATTCATGAAAGTTGCGTGCGCCATGGCCGACGCGCCGACGGCACGGTAAACTATGTCGACGGCGCGAACATTTCCGGCTTCGTCAAGGTCGCGGACGCGATGATCGAGCAGGGCGTGATCTGACCGCCGGCACGAATGCCGCGGTCGGCGCGCCGTCAGGAACGCCGATGCCCACGAATTCTTCCCCTGCCTCCACGGCCGGGCCCCCTTGGTGGCTGTTGCTGCTGGCTGCCGCCGGCATCGCCGCGGGCCTGTACCTGTGGCAAATGGATCCGGTCCCGCGGCTGCCGTCGCGGGCCACCACGCCGCCGACGACGGCACCCGCCGACGGACCGGTCGAACGCGCTGCCGACGCCGCGTCGCCGGTCGTGCCGCCCGCGCCGGTCGAGCCCGGGGCGAGCGTGGCGGGTCCGAAGTTCCCGCTGCCCGAAGTCGCCGCGCAGGCCGATGCCGCACCGCTGCCGCCCGTCGAGAGCAGCGATGCGCCGATCCTCGATGCGCTGCTCACGCTCGCTTCGCGCGAGCAGCTCGCGCAGTTCCTGAACCTGCAGGATTACGCCCGGCGCTTCGTCGTCACCGTCGACCACCTGCCCCGCCAGCTGGTGCCCGCGCAATGGAGCCTCGCGCGCCCGGTGCCCGGGCGGCTCGCCGTGGCCTCCGACGGCGATCGCATCACGTTGCAGGCGGAGAACTTCCAGCGCTACGACGCCATCGTCCGCTTCGCCGAATCGCTCGATCCCAAGGCGATGGCGAAGGTCTATCTGCGCTTCTATCCGCTGCTGCAGCAGCAGTATCGCGAGCTGGGCTTCCCCGAAGGGCACCTGAACGATCGCGTGGTCGCGGCGATCGACGACATGCTCACCGCGCCCGAGGTCAGCGGCCCCATTCGCGTCGTGCAACCGAAGATCCAGTATCGCTTCGAGGATCCGCTGCTCGAATCGTTGTCTGCCGGTCGCAAGATCATGATCCGCGTCGGACCCGAGAACGCCGCGCGCCTGAAGACCGTGCTGCGCGCGTTGCGCGCCCAGATCGCTGGCTGAGCGTCGCCCGCGTCAGCGCGGGCGCGCGAGCACGAGCGTCCACCACGTCGGATACGTGTTGCGCCCGGTCCCCGGAGCCATCGCGATCGCCGCCTCCTCGAACGCGGGGTTCATGATGTTCTCGCAATGCGGCGGGCTGGCGAGCCAGCCCGACACGGCTTCGGCAACGTCCGGCGCGCCGGCCGCGACGTTCTCGCCGATCGCTTCCCACCGATAGCCGGCCGCCTGCGCGCGGTCGCCCGCCGTCGCGCCGTCGTCGGCTTCGTGGCCGAGCGTGTCGGTCGATTGCATCCACAGCGCCTGCGCGGCGGCGGCCGCGGCCAGTGCGCTGCTCCACTTCAGCGGCGGTGCCGCGGCGAACGATCGCGGTCCGCAGCGGCGCGGTTGCGCGCGGGCCTCGTTGAGCCGCTTCAGTGCCGCCGTTTCGAGCGATTCGCTCGGGCCGGCGGCTTCGCCGGTCACGGTCGTTCCCGCGGTGTCGCCGGCGCGTGCGGCCGTTGCCGCGTCCTGTGCGGGGCATTCGATCGCGAATGCGGCGGCGAGCGCGGCGGCCAGCGTTCCGCGCAGCGCGAGCGCGCGCGACCCGGCGCACGAGCGGAGCGGCGTGTCGGCAGCGGCGCGAAGGCTTGATCCAGAGCAATTCATCGGCCGGCCGATCGCGGGCACCATGTTCCGGACGGCGCGCCGCTCGCGCCGGTCGGCAGACTCGTCGAAGGGGCCCTGCTCATGAACTACACGCTGCCCGAATTCCTCGCGCATGCGATCGCGCTCGAGAAGGAGGCGGCCGGGCGCTACCGCGAACTGGCCGACACGATGGAAGCGAACGGCAGTCGCGACGTCGCGGCATTGTTTCGCGACATGGTGCGCTTCTCGCAATTGCACCACGACGACATCCAGCGACGCGTCGGGGACATCGTCTTGCCGAAGCTGAAGTCGTGGCAATACCGATGGAGCACGCCGCCCGAGGTCGGCGGCGACGAGGCGGTGCATCGCCTGAGCGACCCGTACCATGCGCTGCGCTATGCGCGTGCGAACGAAGTGCGGGCGATGGAGTACTACAGCGCGGTCGGACAGAACGCCGCCGATGTCGACGTCCGGCGGCTCGCGGCCGAGTTTGCCGCCGAGGAAACCGAGCACGTCGATGCACTCGATGACTGGCTCGCACACCTGCGCGGGCTCGCGTCGGCCCGCGAAGCCGGCGCGTCACCGTCGCGGTCGCCCTGAACGAACGGCTTCAGCCGGCTCGCACCTCGCCGCGGTCGATCCGGTACACGCAATCGAGCAGTGCCTCCGAATGCGCGAGGCTCGATTCGGACAGGACGATCGACACGCCTTCGGTGCGCAGCGCGGCGATCACCTCGATCAGGCGCTGCCGAAGCACCGGCGCCACGCCCTCGAACGGTTCGTCGAGCAGCAGCAGGCGGGTTCCGCACATCAGCGCGCGCGCCAGCGCGGCAAGCTTCTGCTGCCCGCCCGACAACTGCTGGCCCTTGTGCTCGCGGAACCGCTGCGCTTCCGGAATGATCCGGTAGACCTGTTCGAGGCGCGCACGCCAGTCGCCGGCACGCGTCGCCCAGGCCGGCAGCATCACGTTCTCCTCGACCGACAGCGTCGGGACGAGCCGACGATCCTCGGGCATGTAGCCGATGCCCAGGTGCGCGCGGGCATGACCGGGCAGCGCCGTCAGCGCATGCCCGTCGAAGTCGATCGTTCCGTGGCGGCAGGGGAGGATGCCCATGATGCTGCGCATCAACGTCGTCTTGCCCGCGCCGTTGCGTCCGATGAGTCCGGCGAACTGCCCGCTCGATACGGTCATGCGTACGCCGCGCAGGATCGCGACCGAGCCGATCGAGACGTCGAGTCCTTCAATGCGCAGCACCGGCGGGCCTCCCTGTCGCCGCGCCGGCGGGTTCGGTGCCGATGACGTACTTGCGCACTTCGTCGTCGGCCAGGACGGCCTCGGGCTGGCCGTCGGCGATCACGCGACCTTCGTAGAACGCGAGCACCCGCTGCGTGTAGCGTCGAACGATGTCCATGTCGTGCTCGACGAACAGGATCGTCACGCCCTCGCCGCGCAGTGCGCCCATCACCGTGTCCATCAGTGCGAATTTCTCGTCGGTGCTCACGCCGCTGGTCGGCTCGTCGAGCAGAAGCAGGCGCGGCTTCACGGCCATCGCGATCGCGATGTCGAGCAGCTTTCGCACGCCTTCGGGCAGCACGCCGGCGCGCCGCTCGCGATACTCGACGAGCCCGTAGCGCTGGAGCGCCTCGTCGGCGGCGCGGTCGACCTGGCCGGGGTCGAGCTTCGTGCCGGCGGCCCATTGCCGGCCGCCGAGCGCGACCACGCCCAGGCCGACCTGCAGGTTCTCGCGCACGCTCAGGCTGTCGAAGAGCTGCGGGACCTGGAACGAGCGGCACACGCCGAGCTGCGTGACCTGCCGCGGCTGCAACCCGGTGATGTCGCGGCCGTCGAACCGGATGGTGCCGCGATCGGGCTTCAGGTAGCCGGTGATCATGTTGAGGAAGGTCGTCTTGCCCGCGCCGTTGCCGCCGATCAGGCCGACCACGCTTGCGGCCTCGATCGCCACGTCGAGGCCCGCCGCGGCGGTGACCGCGCCGAAGCGTTTCGTCAGCTCGCGCGTCTCGAGCACCGTGCTCATGCGAGCGGTCCCGTCATGCGCGCTCGCCCTCGCGCCGGCGGAACAGCGACCAGAGCCCCGCGGGCAGGAACATGATCACGAGCAGCATCGCGACGCCGAGCACCATCTGCCAGGTGTACGGCGTGTACTGGTAGGCGAAATTCTTGATCCATTCGAAGAGCATCGACCCGAGAAACGGTGCCACGACGTTCGACGTACCGCTGAGGATCGCGACGAAGACGAATTCGCCCGACGTCGTCCAGTACGCCAGCTCGGGATCGATGTGCCCGATCGACAGCGCGACGATTCCGCCGCCGACGCCGCCGAGGAACGCCGAGACGACCAGGTTCAGGTGCACGATGCGCTGCACCGACGCGCCCATGTACTCGACGCGAAGCTCGTTGTCGCGGATCGCCGGGCCGAGCCGCCCGCGATGCGAGCCGATGAAGCGGTCGACGCCGAGCGCAGCGGCGAACGTCGCGAGCACGGCCACCGAATACAGCGCGTAGCCGCGCGCCTGCGCAGGCGGCGCGAGCGACGCCACCGACGTCCACGCGATGTTGAATCCGTCGCTGCTGCCGAGGACCGACATCTTGATCAGCAGCCCGTACAGGATCATCGAGAACGCCAGCGTGAGCATGGCGAAGAAGATGGCCCGGTAGCGCGCGAGCAGGAAACCGAGGAGCCACGCGACGAGTGCCGCGATCGCACCGCCGAACAGCGGCATCACGACCGCGTCGGTCGTCAGCAGCGAGTCGGGCAGCCCGAAGATGCGGCTCACCGAGACGGCCGCGTAGGCGCCGAGGCAGTAATAGAGCCCCTGCCCGAACGAGACGAGCCCGCAGCGCATCAGCAGCAGCAGTCCGAGCACGACGAGCCCCTTGCCCAGCGCGAGGACGACGAGGCTCTGCGCCCACGAAGGCAGCCACCAGCCGATGACGAGCGCGGCGAGCAGGCCGATCGACGTCGCTGCCGTGTTGCGCGCGCTGGCCGTCATATGCGACGCGCTTCCGGCGCGCTGAACAGCCCCCTCGGACGCACGATCAGCACCAGTGCCATGACGAGGTAGACGCTGAACAGTTCGACCTCGGGCAGGTAATGCACCGCGGCCGAGCGCACGAGGCCGACGATCAGCGCCCCGAGCGCGGCGCCGGGCAGGCTGCCGAGCCCGCCGATCACGACGACGGCGAACGCGAGGACGATCACCTCGACGCCCATCGCCGGAACGACCGAGATCTTCGGCGCGATCAGCGCACCGCCGAGCGCGGCGAGCATGGTGCCGACCGTGAACGTGACCAGGTAGAAGCGGTCGACGTGGATGCCCATCGCCGCACTGATCTCGCGGTCGTGGATCACCGCGAGCAGCAGCTTGCCGTTGCGCGTGCGGTTCAGCGTCCAGTGCAGTGCGACGCCGATCGCGATCGCCACGGCGATCAGCAGCGCGTCATATACGGTGTACGGAAGCCCGGCGAGCTCGAAGTTGCCGAGCAATCCGTAGGGCTGGTACGCCGACAGCGATTCGACGCCCCAGACGAGCTTGATCAGGTCCTCGAGGATGAGGAACACCGCGTAGGTGACGAGGATCAGCACGACCTCGTCCTGCCCGTACAGGAAACGCAGCAGGCCGCGTTCGATGATCGGCCCGGCGACGATGCCGACGAGCACGGCCGCCAGCGCGAGCAGCGCGAAGCTCGCGTAGGGGTCGAACCCGGCGGTGAACCAGGCACCGACGAGCGTGGCCGCCACGTACGCGCCGAGCGCGTACAGGCTGCCGTGCGCGATGTTCAGGATCTTCATGACGCCGTAGATCAGCGTCAATCCGACCGCGATGATGAACAGGTACGACGAGTAGATGACGCCGTCGAACAGGACCGGAACGACGGCGTTCATCGATCACTTCGGCGACTTGAAGCCGGTGCGGATCCAGTCCTCGCTCTTCGTGCCCTCGGGCGGCGTGATGCGCGAGGCTTCGTAGCGCTTCACGTCGACGATGGTGACCTTGCCGTCGACGTTCTTCGTCACGCCGTACGCCGTCCCCTGGACCGCCTGGTGTCCCTTGCCGAGCGACATCGAGACCTTGCCGCCGGGCCCTTCGAACTCCAGGTTCTCGAACGCCGCGATGACCTGTTCCTGGCTCGGCGCCTTTCCGCCGTTGGCCTGCTGCGCCTTCTCGAACGCCGACTTCACGCCGAGGATCGCCTGCAGCATCTTGTACGCCGGGTAGCTGGGCGCCACCGCGTAGCGCTCCTCGTAGGCCTTGCGGAACCATCGGTTCAGCTCGGAGTCGGGTGCGAACACGCCGAACGGGCCGCGTGCGCCGATCACGGTTCCCTCCGGCACCTGGGTGCCGAGCCGCACGAGCGTCGGCTCGCCCGCGGTCAGCACGATGGTGCTCTTCGAGAACAGTCCGCGCGGTGCGCCCTGCAGGATCAGCGCCTCGGTGTCGCCGCCCCAGAAGCTCGAGTGGACGACGTCGGCGCCGCTGGTGAGCAGCGTCGAGATCTCGGCCCCGTACTGTCCGGCGAGCAACTTCGGCATCTGCGATGTCGCGATCTGCACGTCGGGTTTCAGCGCCTTGATCGCCGCCTCGAAATCGTTCCAGGAGTCCTGTCCCCACGCATAGTTCTGGTTGATCCCGGCAACCTTCTTCATGCCCGGCTTGCGCTCGCTGATGTACAGCGCGGCGGCCGTGTTGTCCATCGTTGCCGTGGCACCGGTGCGGAACAGGTATTTGTAGCTCGCGTCCTCGAAGATGCGCGGCGTGCCGCAGTCGAAGAACACGGTCAGCCGCTTCAGTTCCTCGGCAACCGGTGCGATCGCCAGGCAGTCGCCGCTCGAGATGTAGCCGATCACCGCGTCGACGTTGTCGCGCTGCACCAGGTTGCGGTATTCGTTGACCTGCCGGGTGGTTCCGCCGGCTTCGTCGACGAAGCTGACCTCGATCGGAGCGCCGCCGAGCCCCGGCGTCGAATACGGAGCCGGCAGCTTGCCGCCGTTGAGCGCCTCGATCGCGACTTCCGCGCCGTTGCGCGCCGGCACGCCGAAGGGGCCGGCCGCTGCGCCCGACAGGAAGGTGACGATTCCGATTCGCACGGGCTTCTGCGCGGCGGCGGGCTGTGCCTGCGCCAGCGCGGGAGCCGTCGGCAGTGCGAGCAGCAGCGCGAGTGCGCCGGACGCAACGGAACCCGCGAAGATCGATTGCTTCGTGTGCATCGCTTCTCCCCTTGTCTACCGCTGTTCGCGCGAGGCGCGTCGGACAGTTGGGTCTGCAGCGAAGCATACGCGCACGAAAGCCGGCCTCGCCAATGCCGACACGTGCGTTGCGGCCATGCCGCGCGACGAGCCACCGGGAAGGCATTCCCGCAAGAGTGGCCCGGACAAGCAGTCGATTCCACGCGCTCGTGCCTGCGGAACGTTTACCCTTGCCGGGGGTCGCGAGCTCGTCGAACACGGGGGAGAGACGCTGCATGCAACGCGCGAAAGGCGCGGCGATCGAATGCACGCGCTGCGGTCACGCCAACCGCCCGGCAGTGCACTTCTGCACGCACTGCGGCCTGCCGGCGAGGCGCTCGCGCTTCCCGGTGCGCGAGGCTTCCGTCGTGCTCGTGACGATCGGGCTGGCGGTCGCGCTCGCCGCGTATCAGCTGTGGTTCGACCACGCCGCGGCGGTGCGTCCGGCCGAGCGACAGACCGCCCCCGCCGAGGTGGCGCAGGCGGACATCGCCGCCGAGCCGCCCGCGGCCGATCCTGCGCCGCAACCGGCGGCGGCGCCGGTGCCGGCCGACGAGCCATCGCACGCGCAGCCGTCCAGCCGCGCACCGGCTGCACCGGTTCCGGAGTCGGCGCCGCTGCACGAAGCCCCGCTTGCGCAGCCGCTTCCGGAGCCGGTTCCGTCCGACCCGGGCGGGATCTCCGCTGCGCCGGCGCCGCTCGCCGGCGTCGATCCGCTGCTCGATCCGCTCGACGACGCGCCTCGGTCCTTGCCCGAGCCGCTGAGGCCCGGCCGCGCGCGGCCGGCCCCGCCTGCGCCGGCAAAGCCGGCGGTCGCCGGACCGCGACGATCGGCGCCGATCGCTGCGTCGTCGCCTTCGCGCACGCGCGCCCCGGAGCCGACCGATGCTCGCGACCGAGCCGGCAAGCGCGTCGCCGCCGAGTCGACGCGCGCGCGCGCCGACTGGTACCGTGCGCTGCGCGGCGCGCTCGCCGCGTGCGAAGGCGATCCGCTGCTCGCGCGCATCGTCTGCCGGGAGAGCGCCAAGCTGCGGCATTGCACGCCCGCGAATGCCTGGGGGCAGGTCGCCGAATGTCCGCGCGCGCGCGTATCCGACGCGACGAATTTCAATTGAGGGCCGTGCGATGAACGAAACGGTCTCGAACGACGATCGCGCCGTCGCCGATGGCGCGCCCTGCGCCTGGCTGCAAATCGCCGAGGCATGGCGCAACCTGCCGGGCCTCGCCACGCTGCTGCTGACGTTCGCCGGCATCGCGCTGCTTTCGGTTCTCGCTGTCGCGAGTGCTTCGCGGGCGGCCGGGTCGATTCCCGGCGCGCTGGCGTTCGCGCTCGGGCTCTTCGGCCTGGCGGCCGCCGGTTCGCAGTTCATGGAGCAGGCGGGCGGTCGGCCGGTTTCGAGCGTCGCACGCGCCTTTGCCGCCAGCCCGGCGATCGTCGCCCGCATGCTCGGCCTGGCGCTCGTTGCGTTCGTCGGGCTGCTCGCTTTCGTGCTGGCCGCCGCCGTCGTGCTGCTCGCGTGCCGGTTGCCGGTCGTCGGACCCGCGCTGTACGTCGTCGCGCTGCCGTTCCTCGCGCTCTCGGGTGCGCTCGTTCTCGCCGCGCTCGGTGTTGCCGCGCTGCTCGCCGTTCCGGTCCTGTGGGAAGGCCATTCGCTGCGCAGCGCACTCGCGCAGTTCTGCACGGTGTGCGCGCGACGCGCCGTTCCGGGCTTCGTCGACCTGTCGCTGCTCTTCGTCGTCGTCGGCGTCGTCGCGCTCGGCGTCGCCGCATTCGCGCTCGTCGGTTTCGCGCTGGTCGACGCGCTGTCCGCGGCGCTCGTCGGCGTCGAGCGCCCGGGCAGCGCGCTCGCTTCGTTCGCCGCGTGGACGCAGGGCCTGTCCTTCGCCGACGCGACGGAAACGGCGGTCGCGGCGCGCCCCGCCGCCGTGGCCGTCGCCGCCGCAGCGGCCGTCGTGCCGGCGGCGGCTCTCGTGTTCGGGCTCGCGCTCGCGTGTCGGAAGTCGATGGCCGAGATCGACATCGCGGCGGCGCGCGCGACGCTCGGGCGCGCCATCGTGGAGACGCAGGTCAAGGCGCTCCAGGCGTGCGACGACGCGCGGCTTGCGCTGCAGCGCCTGCGGGCGACCGTCGCGCAGCGGCGGTGGGGCGTGCGCGTCGCCGCTTCGCCGCCGGCGCCGGCGATCGCCGTCGCCGGCGGGCCTGCCG
>JAKFES010000261.1:0-9139 GCA_036675585.1 Burkholderiaceae bacterium | reverse complement strand
CGACGTCGAACTGCGGTCGGTCGCCGACGAGGACTGGGTACGGGCGACGCAACGCGAGTTCGATGCATTTCCGGTCGGCCGCCGGCTCTGGATCACTCCGTCCTGGCATGCGGACGTGCCCGCGCCCGATTCGCGCATCCCGATCGTGCTCGATCCCGGCCTCGCGTTCGGCACCGGCAGTCACCCGACCACGCGACTGTGCCTCGAGTGGCTCGACGAGTACCTGCGCCCGGGCGAGTCGATGATCGACTACGGCTGCGGCTCGGGCATTCTCGCGATCGCCGCCGCACGGCTGGGTGCGGGCCGCACGACCGGAATCGACATCGACCCGCAGGCGCTCGTCGCCGCGCAGCGCAACGCCGAAGTCAACGGCGTGAGGCTCGCGCTTCGCTCGAGCAGCGATCCGCTGCGCGATGCGGCCGACGTCGTCGTCGCGAACATCCTCGCCAACCCGCTGCGCGTGCTGGCGCCGCTGCTCGAATCGCTGGTCGCCCCGGGCGGGCGGCTGGTCCTCGCCGGACTGCTCGAACGGCAGGCGCGCGAGATCGCGCGCTGTTATGCGTCGATCGATCTCGTCGCATGGCGTTCGCTCGACGGCTGGACTTGCCTGGCCGGAACCCGTCGCGCATGATCGGCGCGATTCCGGAGGGCACCTGATGGCGCTCGCAACGACCTGCCCGCAGTGCAAGACCAGCTTCCGGGTCGTTCCGGACCAGTTGAAGCTGCGCCGCGGGTTCGTCCGCTGCGGGCACTGCCGGCACGTGTTCGCCGGAATCGACTGGCTGCGCTACGTCGACGACGCGCAGCTTCGGGTCGACGAACGCGTCGCCGGGCACGCCGCGCTCGACGATGCGCCCGACGACGCGCACGCGACGCACGAGCCGGCAACACCGCGCGAAGCGCAGCGGATTCCGGCGCAGGCCGAGTGCGAAGACCCGCCGAGCGAGTCGCTCGCCGCGGCCGATGCGGTTGCCGACGACGAGACACCCCGCGACCCCGGCCGCGCGCCATCGGCCGGACCCGCGATCGAAGACGAATCCGAAGCGGCGGGCGATGCGGACGACACGCCACTTGCCTCACTGCCCGCGCAGAGCGACATCGAAGTCGAGTGGGTCACGGTCACCGCGCCGCCGATCGACGCGCTGGGGCCGACGAACGTCCCGCTCGACGCGCCCGACGTGCTCGATCCACGCGAGCGACGCGACACGAGCGAGGTGCTCGCACCCGCGCCCGAGCCGGCACCCGAACCCGAAGCACCGCGCCGCACCGCGCCCGCGCTCGAGGCGAGCTCGCCACCGCGCTGGCCCGACGACGAACCCGATCGCGCAGCGGCACCGGACGCCGACGAGTCGGCCATCGACTACTTCTCCACGCGTCGCCGCGGGCTGGGCTTTGCCGATCGGCAGGGCGCGCTCGCGGGGATCGCGGCCGCGGTGCTCGCCGCAACGCTCGCGCTACAGTGGATCGTCGTGCAACGCTCGGAGATCGCCGCGAGCGTGCCTGCGCTCGCTCCGCTTCTGGCCGGCGCGCTCGCGCCGTTCGGATGGCGCCTCGAGCCGCCGCGCCAGCTCGATGCATTGACCATCGAATCGTTCGAGCTGCACGCGTCGGCGGTGCCCGACGTGCTCGAGATGCGCGCGTTGCTGCGCAACCGCGCGCAGCATCCGGTGCGCTGGCCATCGATGCAGCTCACGCTCACCGACCCGTCGAGCCGAGTGCTCGTGCGCCGCGTGCTCGATCCCGACGACTACCTGCGCGAAAGCCCGACGAAGCGCGACGAAGGCGTGCCGGCGCAGGTCGAGTGGCCGCTGCGGCTCGCGCTCGAAGCGCGCGACCTGCAGCTGGCCGGCTACGAGTACCAGGTGCGGCTGTTCTATCCCTGAACCGAAACGGAGCCCCGATGTCCCGACGCGTGCTGATCAGCGGGTCCATCGCCTACGACACGATCATGGTGTTCGAAGGTCATTTCAAGGACCACATCCTCCCCGAGCGCGTGCACATGCTCAACGTCTCGTTCCTCGCGCCGCGGCTCGAGCGGAACTACGGGGGCTGCGCGGGCAACATCGCGGTCACGCTGCAAGGGCTCGGCGGCGAGCCCGTCGTACTGGCCACGATCGGGCGCGACGGCGACGAGTACGTTGGGCACCTCGCTTCGCTCGGCATCGACGTGTCGCGCGTGCGCCGGCTCGAGGACCAGTTCACCGCCCAGGCCTTCATCACCACCGACCTGTCCGACAACCAGATCACCGCGTTCCACCCCGGTGCGATGTCGCACGCGCACGTCGTGTCCGCTGCGGAGCGCGCGGGCGACGCGGCCATCGGCATCGTCGCGCCGAACGGCCGCGACGCAATGCTGCAGCACGCCCGTGAATTCGCCGACAGCGGCGTGCCGTTCGTGTTCGACCCCGGCCAGGGACTGCCGATGTTCGACGGGGAAGCGCTGCGCAGCTTCGTCTCGCTCGCCTGCGCCGTGACGGTCAACGACTACGAAGCGTCGCTGCTCGTCGAGCGCACCGGCTGGAGCGAAACGCAGATCGCCGAGCGCGTGCAGGCACTGATCGTCACGCGCGGCGGCGAGGGTTCGCGCGTCTACGAGGCTGCGCAGGTCACCGACATCCCCGCCGCGCCGATCTCGCGCGCCCTCGACCCCACCGGCTGCGGCGACGCGTACCGCGGCGGGCTGCTGCACGCGCGCACGCTCGGCTGGAGCTGGACCGAGGCGGCGCGGCTGGGCGGCGTGATGGGCGCGATCAAGATCGAGCATCGCGGCGCGCAGAACCACGCCTTCGATCGCACGGAAGTCGCGCGCCGCTTCGAGCAGGCCTACGGCCGCAAGCCCTGGTAGAGCCGCGACTCGATCGACCCGGCGTCGATCGGATCGTCGAGCGCGAAGCGCTTGCGCCGCGCGCCGGCCCCCGCGACCAGGTACAGCGTGCGCCGCGGCAGCGCGAGGCGCTCGGCGAGAAAGCGGACGATCTCGTCGTTCGCGCGACCGTCGACCGGCGGCGCGGCGATCCGCAACTTCAGGCATCCGTCGTGCTCGCCGACGACTTCGCTGCGCGGCGCGCCGGGTTGCGCCGCGATGCGCAGCCGCCACGCTCCGGGTTCGCCTTCGAGCCACGCGGGGCCGGGGGTTCGCCTTCGAGCGGGCACCGCAATCCTTCGAGCCGGAACCGCAGTGCGCGTGGCGCGCTACGAGGTGAGCGCGAGAAACGACGGCATCGCCGACTGCAACAGCGTCAGCGCGAGCTGCGCGACGAGGATCAGCACGAGCGGCGACAGGTCGACGCCGCCGATCAGCGGGACGACGCGACGGATCGGCGACAGGAACGGCCGCGTGAGCGCGTCGATCGTCGGCGCGATCGGTGCGTGCGGGTTGACCCACGAAAGCACCGCGAGCAGCAGCACCAGCGCGGTGAGCAGCCACAGCGACCATTTCGCGAGCCAGAAGATCGCGAGCAGCACGACGGCGCCGAAGGCCGGCGCGCGGCCGCGGCCGAACAGCATCACGTAGACGATCGCGAGCACGACCGACAACAGCAGCGCGGCGAGCAGGCTCGCCCAGTCGACGCTGCGCATGTTCTTGCGCGTGGCGGGGAGCACACCGCGCAGCGGACGCACGATCCAGTCGGTGACGGCGATGACGAACTGCCCGAGCGGGTCGCGCACACCGAGCCCGAGCCAGTTCAGATAGGCGCGCAGTACGCAAGCGGTGGCGAGCAGGCTGCCGAGCGTTTCGAGCAGAAGCCAGAGTGCCTGGTGCATGGGGACGGTTCCGGAACGCAGCGATTCTCGCACAGGGGAACGAAACTCCCGCCGGGGAAGCCCGCACGAATCGACGCACGAGCGGTCGACACGCATCGCGCGTGTCGCGGCGGGCAAAAAAAAGCCCCGCGGCGTCGCGAACGACGCGCGCGGGACCGATCGTTGCCTGCTGCGGATTACGGACGATTGCCGGTCGGGAACGGCCACGCGGCCGCCGGATTCAGCGGCTTGGCAGCCGGAGCCGGTGCGGCCGGCTTGGCGCCGTTCTTCTTGGCGACCGCCTTGCGCACGGGCGCCTTCTTCACCGGCGATTTCTTCGCGACCGGCTTGGCAGCGGCTTTCTTCGCGGCCGGCTTCCGGGCCGCCGCCTTGCGCGCGGTCTTCTTCGCCGCGGCCTTCTTCACGGCCTTGCGAGCGGCCGGCTTCTTCGCCGCGGTCTTGCGCGCTACCGACTTCTTCGCGGTCGCTTTCTTCGCAGCCGCCTTCTTCGCGCCGGTCTTCTTCGCCGCGGTCTTCTTCACGGCCTTGCGAGCGGCCGGCTTCTTCGCCGCGGTCTTGCGCGCGGTTTTCTTGGCGGCGGTCTTCTTGCCGACGCTCTTGCGCGCCGCCGTCTTCTTCACGGCGGACTTCCTGGCGGCGGTCTTCTTCACCGCGGCCTTGCGGGCGACGACGCGCTTCTTCGATGCCGCCTTGGTCACGGCCTTCTTTGCCGTGGCCTTGCGGGCGGTTTTCTTCGCGGCGCTTTTCTTTGCGGCCGGCTTCTTCGCGGCTTTCTTGGCGGTTGCCATGAGGATCTCCTTGTCAGGATGTTGCGATGATGGAAACCCGTGCCGGCGCGCTGGAACGCGTCGCGCGGTACGGGCTATTCATCGGCGCAAGAACACCGTGTGGACGGTTCGTCGTTCCAACGCTAATGAATTCGGCGCAAAAAAAACGCCGGAACCAACGGTTCGGCGCTCTGTGGAGATCGTCGCAACGGCGGATCGAGTCGACGGGGTTCGGCCGCTTGCACAAACCCGTCGTCGCTCGCTTCTTCGCGCCCGGCGCCATCGACCTCAATTCGGATCATCCCCTGCGACAGCATCTGAATACGCGCATCAATACACGCCGATAACTGCTTGTACTGGCGCGAAAATCCGCTGTTATGCACATGCGGAAATCTTACGGCCCTTGTAGGGTGCATGCAACGACGCGACGCGTTTTCGCTTGACTTGCACGCTCTTTCGTCGGCGTCGACGCAACACATCGATGTGCATCGATGCGTGCGCATCGTGTCGACGCACGCGCGCGGCACGCGTGATGCACGTTGCGCGTGCGATGCGCGCGTCAGAACGGGCGCACGAGTCCGCGCGCTTCGGGCATCGCGTGCACGCGCGGCCAATCGAAATGCGCACCGGGATCGCTCTTGCGTTCGGGCGCGATGTCGCTGTGCGCGGCGAGCCAGCGAAGCGGATGCCGTGCGCGCAATGCGGCGAGCAGGAAGCGCAGTCGCCGGTACTGCGCCTCGGTAAATCGATGTTCGCCGTCGCCCTCGAGCTCGACGCCGATGGAGAAATCGTTGCAGCGTTCGCGTTCGAGGAAACGCGACACGCCGGCATGCCAGGCGCGCGCGTTCGTGTCGACGAACTGGAGCAGCTCGCCGCGACGCCGGATCAGGAAATGCGCCGAGACACGCAGGCCGTACAGCTCGGCGAACGACGCATGCGCCGACACATCGAGCCGGTTGGTGAAGAGCCGCTCGACCGCGTCGCCGCTGAAGCGCCCGGGCGGCAGGCTGATGTGATGCACGACGAGCAGCTCGACGCTCGCGCCCGGCGGACGGGCATCGAAGTTCGGCGACGGCCGGTGTCGCGCGCCGCGCAGCCAGCCGGGCGAGTCGCTGCGCGCACCCGTCTCCGACGAGCGTTCGACCCTCGGCATCAGTTCAGCCCGAGCCGCTGCATCCGGTAGCGAAGCGCGCGGAACGTGATCCCGAGCAGCCGCGCCGCGGCCGTCCGGTTGTAGCGCGTCTTCTCGAGCGCGCGCTGGATCGCCTCGCGCTCGATCTGCTCGAGGTAGTCGGGCAACGACTCCGGAACGCCGTCCTCGCTGACCCGCACCGGACGGCGCTCGGCGGGCCCCTGCGCGGCGGCGGGCGCCGTGTCGGTCGCGTCGCCTTCGGCGCGCTCGTTCTCGTCGCAATCCGAGACGACGGGCTTCAGCCCGAGGTCCTCGACGTTGATCACCTCGCCGTTGGAGAAGGCGAGCGCGCGCTCGAGCACGTTCTCGAGCTCGCGCACGTTGCCCGGATAGGTATAGCTCTGCAGGTACCGGATCGCGACGGGCGCCAGGCGCGGCACGACCGAAGCGCCGCTGCGCGCGACCAGCCGCGCGAGGATCGCCTCGGCGAGCAACGGAACGTCCTCGATGCGCTCACGCAGCGCAGGCAGCTTCAGCTCGATGACGTTGAGCCGGTAATAGAGATCCTGCCGGAAGCGGCCCGCGGCGACGCACTGGGCGAGGTCCTGGTGCGTCGCGCTGACGATGCGCACGTCGACCGCCTCCTCGAGCGTCGCGCCGACCTTGCGCACGCGCTTCTCCTGGATCGCGCGCAGCAGCTTCACCTGCATCGCCAGCGGCAGGTCGGCGACTTCGTCGAGGAACAGCGTACCGCTGCCCGCCGCCTGGAAGAACCCGTCTCGATCCTGGTCGGCTCCGGTGAACGCGCCCTTGCGATAGCCGAAGAATTCGGCCTCCATCAGCGACTCGGGGATCGCGCCGCAGTTCACGGCGACGAACGGTTGCGCGGCGCGCGATCCCGATTCGTGGATGAGCCGGGCCGCGAGTTCCTTGCCCGAGCCCGATTCGCCGGAGATCGAGACCGGTGCCATGCTGCGCGCGAGCCGCTGGATCTGCGCCCGCACTTCGCGCATCGGCTCGGAGTCGCCGAGCAGTTGCCGGCCCGGGTCGGTGCGCGGCTGCACCGGTTCGGGCGCAGCGGGTCCCGCGGCCGGCGCGGGCAGCTGAAGCGCCGAGCGCACCAGGCTGCGCAGCGCATCGAGCGCCACCGGCTTGGCGAGGTAATCGAAGGCGCCGGCCTTCAACGCGGCGACCGCGTTCTCGGCGCTGCCATAGGCGGTGATGACCGCCACCGGGGTATGCGGATGCCCTCGATTGATCGAGCCGACCAGCGTCAGCCCGTCGCCGTCGGGCAGGCGCATGTCGGTCAGGCACAGCGCGTAGGCGTTCGCCGACAGCGAAGCCTCGGCATCGGCGAGTGTTCCCGCGCAATCGACGTCGAGCCCCATGCCGACGAGCGTGAGCTCGAGCAACTCGCGCAGATCGGCCTCGTCGTCGACGACGAGCACTCGAGGCGTACGCGCGGGACGCGCGGCGGTGCGTACGGGGCCGGTTTCGGCGGCTTCTTTCATTCGGTGGCGGCGCTCAATCGGATTGCGGCTCGATGACGAACGCACTGCGATAGCGGCGAGACGCGGACCCGGTTTCGTAGCGGATCGTCGCGGCGTTCGCGTTGCACAACTCGCGCGCCAGGTACAGGCCGAGGCCGGTGCCGCGGCTCTCGGTGGTGAAGAACGGCTCGAACGCGTGCTCGAGCATTTCGCTGGCCAGCCCCGAGCCGTCGTCGGCGACCCTCAATTCCAGTCGACGGTCCTCGCGCTCGCGCCATTCGACGAGCACGGCGGCTTCCTCGCTCGATGCGTAGCGCAGCGCATTGCCGAGCAGGTTCAGCAGCACCTGGCGCAGATGGTTCGAGTCGAACCGGATCGGGCGCGGCGAAGCGAGCCGCACCGAGATCCGGTGTCGATCGGCGGCCTGCGCATCGACGAATTCGGCCAGCAGGCGATCGAGGAACGCGGGCAGGTCGATCGCTTCGTCGGCCGCCCGCTCGCGCCGGGCGATCGACAGCACGTCCTCGATGATGCGGTCGATGCGAACCGTGTTCGCCTCGACGATGCGCGCGAGACGTTCGAGCGCCGGCTCGGCCAGGCGTTCGGCGAGCAGGTCGTTCGCATGCCGGATCGCCCCGAGCGGGTTGCGGATCTCGTGCGCGATCGACGCGGACAGCCGCCCCATCGAAGCGAGCTTCAGCTGTTGCGCGCGTTCCTCGACGAGGCGTTGGTCTTCGAGCATCACGACCGTATCTTCGCCCGGCTCGGCCGTGCCGAGAAAGCGCAACCGTACGCGCGTCACCCGACCGTCGACGGCCGGCAGCTCGAGATCGGTCTCGGCGTTGCGCGCCGGCCCCGCGTCGCGCCACCGCGCGTAGGCCTGCTGCAGGCTCGCCCATCCGGCGCCCAGCATCGACGGTGCGCCGTCGCGAACCGCGAGCGGCGGCGATGCGCCGCCGACGCCGAGCAGCGCGCGCGCGGCCGGGTTCATCGTGCGCACTTCGCCCTGCGCGTCGACGATCACGACGCCGTGGGCCAGTTCGGCCACCACGCGCGAGGTCACCGCGAGCTGTCGCCGCAGGTCGTCGGCGCGACTCTGCGCGATGCGCTCCTGCGCGTGCAGTCGCGTCGCCAGCCAGTTGACCGTCATCGCCGTGGCGAAGCAGCCGATCCCGACCACGCCGGCGAGCATCAGCGAGGCGGCGGCGTCGCCGGGCGGGTCGAGCAGGCCCCAGCCCGCCTGCGCGAGCATCAGCAGCGTCGCCGTCGCGGCAAAGAACGCGGCCATGCGACGCGTCGCGACGATCGCCGCGCCGGCGAGCGCGACGATGAGCAGCACGAGCAAGCCGCTTTTCAACCCGCCCGCCGCGTGCATCAGCGTCGACAGCGCGACGATGTCGGTGAGCGCCTGTGCGACGACCAGCGCATGGAAATGCGCGCGGAAGCGATCGAGCGTGGACAGGAACACGACCGCGACCAGCAGGTACGCAACCGCCGTCCCCCCGTACAGCGCCGGATCGCCGACTTCGCCGGAAAGCCGGCCGGCGTCGTGCAGCGGAATGAACACGAACAGCACGAGCGCGATCGCCACCCGGCTCGCCGCGAGCCAGCGCAACGAGGCCCAGTACGAGTGCGCGACGCTCATTCGCCCGGGCGTGGGTGCGAGTCGCCCGGGCGCGTTCGCGCTTCGCCGTGCGCGCCTGCGCCGGCGCGCACCGCCCGGTCGGCGTCGCGGTGCGCGACGCCGCAGTACGCACGCTCGCCGTCGCGCACGACGTCGGATGCCGGAACGAACACCCCGCAGTGGGCACACGGAACGATCGGCTCTCCCTCGAGCGCTCCGCTCGACGCGCGGCCGGCGGCGCGCGAGCCGGCAGGCGCGTCGCGACCGCCTGCGCCGGCCCCGTCGCGACCGCGCTCGCGCCGTCTCTGGCTGATCGCGATCAGGTGAATCACGAGCCAGGCCAGCGCGATCAGCACGACCC
>JAKFES010000176.1:0-9268 GCA_036675585.1 Burkholderiaceae bacterium | reverse complement strand
TGGCCGCCTGCGTGCCGGCTTCCCTGGCCGGCGCCCGGGTATTCACCGCCACCGCGTCGCAGGGCCTGCTGCTGATGCACGAGGTGCTGCACTACGCCGCCGGCGCGCGCGCCCCCATCGTGATCACGCTCGACGACGACGTGCGCGGACTCGACGAAGACGGCGTTCGCGCATTGCTGCAGATGTTCGCCGCCGACCCGATGCTCGGTGCAGTGAACCTGCGCGTGACGAACGAGGAAGGCGCGACGTGCAACTGGGTCCACCATTGCCGGCCCGAGGAATTCGAGCGCCGCACCTTTCCGACCTACGAGATCACCGAAGGCGCGGTCGCGTTCCGCAAGAGCGCCGTCGAGCGCGCCGGCTATTACGCCGACGAGTTCTTCCTCAGCCACGAAGGTCCCGACCTCGCGTTGCGCATTCTCGAGCACGGCTACTCGGTCGTCTATTGCGGCAACGTCGCGGTCCGGCACGGCTTCGCCGTCGAGGGGCGCGAGCCGTGGCGCAATTACTACTACGACACGCGCAACCAGTTCTGGCTCGCGACGCGCAATTTCCCGGTTCCGTACGCCGCGCGCTACCTGGCGCGCGGTCTCGCCTCGACGCTCGCCTACGCGCTGCGTGACGGCTATCTGCGCTACTGGCTGAAGGCGGTCGCCGACGGCGTCGCCGGCGTTCCGGGCGCTTTTCGCCGCCGGCGCGTGCTCAGCGCGGCCACGATGCGGCAACTGCGCGAGATCGACGCGCGGCGCCCGGGCCTCGCGTACCTGGTGCGCAAGCGCATGTTCACGCGCGACGGACTGCTCTTCAAATAGCGGGCTGCACGATGGACGTCAACGCGCTGATGTTCCGCTATCTCGTCTATTACCCGGTCGTTCGGGCGCGCGGACAGCCCGTGCCGGCGCAACTGCGCAAGCTGCTCACCACGCAGTACCTGGAGCCCTCGGCACTGGCCGCGTTGCAGGCCGACAAGCTGCGCCGGCTGCTGGAGTTTGCGCGCAGTCGCGTGCCGTTCTACCGGCGCACGCTCGGGCCGCTCGCCGGCGCGGCCGGTCTCGCTTCGCTGAGCGACGTGCCGCCGGTGCACAAGCAGCAGATCCAGTCGGAACCGGCATCGTTCCTGGCGCAGGAGCGTCTGGGACCGATCACCCGGAAAACGACCGGCGGGTCGACCGGCGAGCCGATGACGGTGCACAAGACGCGCCAGGCGATGGCCTGGGAGCTGGCCGCGACCTGGCGCGGATACTCGTGGGCCGGCGTTCGCATCGGCGACCGGCAGGCTCGCTTCTGGGGCGTTCCGATCGAGGCGAACGCGCGCCGCCGCGCCCGGCTCGTCGACTGGGTCGCGAACCGACGCCGATGCTCGGCGTTCGCCTTCGACGATCGCGCGCTCGCCGCTTATACCGAACGGCTGAAGCGCTTCGATCCCACCTGGTTCTACGGCTACGTATCGATGATCCACGAATACGCCGAGTTCCTGCGACGCACCGGAACCGCGTCGCCGTTTCGCCTCGACGCAATCGTGACGACCTCCGAGGTGCTCACGTCGGCGCAGCGGCGATCGATCGAGGAGGTGTTCCGCACGCGCGTGTTCGACGAATACGGATCGGGCGAACTCGGCACCGTCGCCCACGAGTGCGAGCACGGCAGCCTGCACGTGAGCGCCGAGAACATGATCGTCGAGGTGCTCGACGGCGACCGGCCGTGCGAGCCGAACCGTGTGGGCGAACTCGTCGTCACCGAGCTGAACAACGGCGCGATGCCGCTGATCCGGTATCGCACCGGCGACTTCGCTGCGGTCTCCGCGACGCCGTGCCGATGCGGACGCACGCTTCCGGTGCTCGAGAACGTCTACGGCCGTGCCTACGACGCGCTGCGCAACCGGCACGGCCGCGTCTTCCATGCCGAGTTCATGATGTACATCTTCGAGGAGGCGCAACGCCGCAACCTGGGCATCCGCGCCTTCCAGGTCGTCCAGGAGGCGCCGGGCGCGTTTCGCATTCGCGTCGTCGCCGACGCACGATACGGGCCGGCCACCGAGGCGTTCGTCGCACAGCGCATCCGCGACGGTTTCGATGCGCAGGCGTGCATCCGGTTCGAGCGCGTCGACCGGATCGAGCGCCTGGCGTCGGGCAAGAAACAGCTGATCGTCGGCATGGGCAACCGGCCCGAGGCCGTGCTCGCCTGAGCGCGGCACCCACACGAACCCAGCCGACGAAACCTCGCATGCCGAAAGTCCAGGTCATCGTTCCCTGCTACAACTACGCGCGCTACCTGCCCGCCTGCGTGGAGAGCCTGCTCGATCCGTCGATGCCCGACGTCGGCGTATTGATCCTCGACGACGCCTCGACCGACGATTCGGCCGCCGTCGCAGCGCGGCTCGCCGCCGCCGATCCGCGCGTGCGCGTCGTCGTGCACGAGACGAACCGCGGTCACATCGCAACCTACAACGAGGGCATCGCGCGCACGCACTCCGACTACCTGATGGTGCTCTCGGCCGACGACGTGCTCGCGCCCGGTGCGCTCGCCAGGGCGAGCGCGATCCTCGATCGCCACCCGGACATCGTCCTCGTGCACGGAGGGTGCATCGAATGGGACGACGCGACGCCGCTGCCCGCCCCGGACACCGCGCCCGGCGATTCGTGGACGCGCCAGGACGGAGCGGATTTCGCCTGGGAGTTCTGCTCTTGCGGATTCAACGTCGTGCACACGCCCACGGTCGTCGTGCGCACGCCGGTCCAGAAAGCCGTCGGCGGCTATCTCGCCGAACTGCCGCACAGCGGCGACATGGAGATGTTCCTTCGCTTCGCGCCGCGTGGCGCGATCGCCCGCGTCCATGCGACGCAGGCGTTCAAGCGCTGTCACGACGGCAACATGTCGACCGGATACCAGCAGGTCAAATGGCGCGACTGCAGCCAGCGAAAGCGCGCCTTCGACCACTTCTTCGACGAGCACGCGGGCACCCTGCCCGGCGCGGCACGCATGCGCGAAAGCGCCGAGCGCGAGATGGCCGACAGCGCATTCTGGATCGGCGTCGCGCAGATCCTGGAAGGTCGTCTCGACAGCGGGCGCGCGCTGCTCGGCTTCGCGACGTCGCTGCGTCCGCGGCTGCGCTACGCGCCTCCGTTCGCCCGGCTGTTGCGAGAGCCGCGCCTGCACGCGCACGTCGGACGCCTGCTCGCGTCGTGGCGTGCCCGGCTCGGCATCGACCGGGAATCGCGCCGCTCGATCGCATGACCCTGCAGTCGGCGCGCCGCGTTGCGCCCGGGGCGTCAGAGCCGCTCGTAGAGCCAGTGCGGAACGTAGAACCGACGACGGTTCAGCACGACGCCGACCAGATTGGCGCGCGCGTGGATCAGCTCCTGTTTGGCCCACAACGCCGACTGCTTGCGCGTCGCGCGCGATTCGACGACGAGAACGACGCGATCGGCCTTGCGGCTCAGGACGAGGCTCTCCGGATGGTTCTGCAAGGCCGGCGCATCGACGATCACCTGGTCGAAACGCTCGCGCGCCGCCTGCAGGAACTCGTCGAACGCCTCGCCATGCAGCAGCGCCGGCGGCATCGATCCGAGGCCGATGCGCAGCGGCTCCGGCGAGCCCTCTTCGGATGCGTCGCGGTGCCGCGGCGCGTTCGCGTCGAGCCAGTATGCGAGATCCGGAAACGAAGCCTGGCCGGCCGCACGCGCCGGACGGCGGGGATCGAAATCGAGCAACAGCACGCGCGCGCCGGCGCGATCGCACAGCGATCGCGCGAAACCCGCCGCCACCGTCGACGTGCCGCAGCCCGGCGATGCGCCGACGAACAGCGTGATCCGAGGCGCGCCGTCGGCGCTGCGAAGCCACAGACCCGACGACAACGCATCGTAGGGCGCGATCGACAGCGGGTCGCCGCCCCTGCGCGCGTCGGGCGCCCACGAGAGCGCGGGCGCCGGCTCGCCCTGCGGCACCGGGCGTTGCGGCAAGCGCTCGGCGCGGCCGCTTCCGGCGAAGTCCGGGCCGGCGTACCCGGATTCGAGCGCTTCCTCGTCGCGGAATCGTATTTTCATGGCGGTGAATGCCTTCCTTCGGAGAACCGCAGCCGCGGAACCCTTTTCATTTCGAGGACCGAAGCCAGCACCGGCAATCCGAGCGCCTGCTCGACCTGGTCGCGCGTATCGAGGCGACCGCCGGCGAGTTCGAGCAGGAAAGCGGCGGCGATCCCGGCGCCGAGTCCCGCGAGCAAGCTCATCCACGGCGCGAGCGGGAATCGCGGGGGAAGCGGTTCGGTCGGAATCGCCGCCGGCTCGATGACGCGCACGCCGATCAGGCGCTGCGCGGCCATCGCGTCGGCCACGCGCGCCCCGTCGACCTTCGTCGCGTAGGCGCGGTAGCTCTGCTCGTCAGCACTCGCCCGCTGCTGCAGCACGCGCAGCGGCGCCTCGATCGTGCGCAAGGTCTGCAGCTTGCGCTCGAGGGCCGCGCGCCGGCCGGCCAGTGCCTGTTCGCGCGCGCGGGCCGTTTCGATTTCCGAGCGCAGGCGCAGCAACTCCGCCTGGATGGAGATCCGCGCCTGCTCCTGCTCGGAGCGCGTCTCGTAGGGCGCAGACGCCCCCGGCGGGCGTGCCAGCGCCTCGCGCAGCGAGGCGATCTGCTCGCGCACCTCGCGCAGCGTCGGATGCTCGGGCGTGAATCGTTGCCGCAACTCGCTCTCGCGCAACTCCAGCTCGGTGAGCCGCTCCTTCTCGCGGTAGTGCGTCTCGGGAACGACCACTTCGCGCCCGAGGCTGGCGCCGAGCGCGGCGGTATGCGCTTCGAGCGCCGAACGCATGCTTCGCGCCTGTGCAACGGCGCTACCGATGCCCGAGAGCTCGGCGGCGGCGCGCGCGTGCTCCTCCTCGAACGAGCCGTTCAACTCGTGGCGCTGCCGGAACGCCTCGAGCGCACGACGGGATTCCTCGAGTTGCCGCAGGGTGGACTCGGCCTGTTGCCGGAAGAACGCGTCGCTGCGCGGATTGTTCTGCACGCTCAGATGCCGATCGACATATTTCTCGCCGAGCAGGTTGACGACGCGCGCGGCCAGGACCGGGTCGGCATGCACGAAGCTCACGGAAACGATCGACGAACGTCCGGCAGGCTGGATGTCGAGGCGATCGAGAACGCGCGCGGCGACCGCACGCACCCGGCGGTTCGGGTCGCCCGAGAAGCGGTCGGCGAGTTCCGGGTACAGCACGGCGGGTCCGATCGCCCGAACGACGTCCTCGGCGAGCGAACGTCCGGCCAGCAGACGGATCGTGCGCGCGATCTGCTCGTCGGCGCCCGGCCCTCTCGCCACCGGGCGCTCGGCCGGCAGCATCGCTTCCTCGGGCGAAACGAGAATCTGCGCGTAGGCCTGGTAGCGAGGCGCCGAATAGAACCAGGCGAACGCCTGCAGTGCGACGGCGCAGGCGAGCGCGACGAGCAGCACGAGCCACTTGCGCTTGAAGAGCACGTGCAGCAGCGCGCGCAACGAGTAGCCGCGCTGCACGTCGATCGGTTCGGCGGATCGGGCCACCACGATGGTCGGAGTGCGCATGGATCGAGCTTCTCCCGTCAAGAGAACCGGAGCCGGGACTTCATCGCCGACCAGGCCACGCGTCGCTCGTCGGCCGAGACGGCGGTGATCAGGCAGGCGAGCGCGTAAACGCTGCCGCCGGCGAACCCGTGTGCCGCCATCTCGACGTATCCCTGCGGGTACGCGATCTGCCGGGCCGCATAGAACACGAGCGAGCCGGCGAGGAACGGAACGCCGTACCGCCCGAGCGTCGTCGATACGTGATGCGCCGGTTTGATGCCGAGCACGCGGCACGCCAGAACCAGCTCGACCGCCGATTGAACGCTCCAGTAGCCGACGACCGCCGCCGCCGCCGCCGCGATGCCGAAGCGCGCGACCAGCGGTACGGCGAGTGCCAGGCAGATCGAGCCGACCACGAGCGCCGAGATCGCCAGCGCACCGTGGCGCCCGGCGCTGACGAGCAGGCGGTTCGCATTGACGACGGCACTCTGCACGAGCATCGCCACGCAAAGCAGCCCGAAGGCCGTCGCGCCGCGTTCGGCGTAGTCGGCGCCGAGCCAGCGCGCAAGGAATGGCAGACCCAGCCACAGCACCGACAGCGTTACGCCGAACGTGACGAACTGCAATGCGCGCGTCGCGACGATCCACTGCTGCGTCGGTGCCGCGCCGTTGGCGCGCCCGAACGCGTGCGCGAAATACGGCGTGAGCGGAATGCCGATCGCCTGTCCCAGGCTCTGCGACATCTCGAACAACCGCAACGGGAACACGAAGAAGACGACCTGGCCCACGCCCGCGGCGTGGGCGACGACGAAGAGCATTCCGCTGCGCATGAGCGTTGCGGCCGCCACCAGCGCCGTGCTCTTCGCCCCGAACTGCATCAGGTCGACGAGCAGGCTGCGCGGAATGCGCAGCGTGAGCGGCGGCGCGTCGCTTCGGACCCGCAGCAGCACGGTAAAGAACGCCAGCTCGACCGCGGCGCCGCACGCGGTGATCGTCGCCAGTGCGACGAGCGGAGACGAGGGCCCGCGCACCAGCACGTAGTAGCTCACGCCGGTCTGCACGATCGCCTGAACGATGCGAAAGCCGTTGACCAGCGTGTAGCGTTGCGCGCCGAGCAGGTAGCACACCGGCGCGGCGCACGCGTAGTTGAGCGCGAAGGTGATCGAGAACAGCAGCAGGGCACGGCGGATTTCGTCGCTGGCGGCCGCTTTCGCGTTGAACAGGATGTCGGGCCGGACAGCCGCCAGCACCAGCAGCAGTGCGCCGATGATCGCCAGCGCCAGGCAGAACAGGCGCCCCGCGCTGAAGACACGCTGCAGTTGCGCGCGGTCGTCGCCGCCTTTCGCGACGGCGATATAACGAATGAGTGCCGGGGTGACGCCCAGGTCGAGCAGTCCGAGGTAGCCGACCAGCCCGAGCATCAGCTCCCATACGCCGTAGGCCTCGGCGCCGAAGCTGCGCACGATGACCGGCGCCATCAGCAGGCTGGTGACGACGCTCGTGCAGTAGAGCAGCGTGGCGGAGACCGAGTTCCGCAGCACGCTGGTACGACCCGGCCCGCGGCCCTTGCTCATCTCCACCACGCGTTCGAGGGCACTCTGACGAATCAGTCTATCGGCGGCGCTGCCGACCCGCCTCCCTCAAATGGGAGAGGCGGCAGCGAAAACGATCGCGTATAAGATCAGGACTTGTCGAGTGGACGCGATCCGCCGTGCTCCCGTGTCAGGTTGGGAGGTAGTACCTTGGATACGATCTCGATTGCCTCGACCTTCTACGGCGCGGGCCTTCTCGCAGCCCCGCCGAACGGACGGACGGAATCCGCGGGATTGCCGATGGACGGCATGGACGGAACGCTCACCGCCGTCCTCGATTCGTTCGCCGTCGCGCTCTGCATCGTCGACGCGAACCGCACCGTCAGTCGCATGAATGCCGCCGCCCGCGAATCGATCGGCGCATCCGAGGCGCTCGTCGTACGCGAACGCCGACTGTGCGGCACCGACTCGGCGGCGACCTTGCGCCTGTCGGGTGCCGTCGGGAAAGTGTGCGGCATGCAACTGGAACAGGATGCCTTCCAGCTCGCCTGCGCGCGGCGGCCCGGCGTCCGGCTCCAGGTGCAGGTGCGCGCGCTGGGCGTTCCCCAGTCGGTTCCCGGAGCACCGGCCGTCCAGCGCCTCGCGCTCGTGATCTTCGGCCAGGCGAGCAGCGAACGCCACGACGCCGCCATGCTGCGCCGGCTGTTCGGGCTGTCGAATGCGGAAGCCTGCCTGCTGAAGGAGCTGCTCCAGGGCAAGCGGCTCGACGAATGCGCGGCGGCGCGCCAGATCACGATGGGCACGGCTCGAACGCAGCTCAAGGCGATCTTCCTGAAGACCGGCGCCTCGTCGCAGGGCCAGTTGATCGCGATCGCCAAGACGCTGCCCGCCGCGGCGCCCAGTCCGGTTCCCAATGTCCCCCGGGCGGTCTTCCGCGAGCCGCGTGCCACCAGCCGGGAGTCGCCGCCGGCGACGCTGCGCGGCGCCGCGGCGCTCGGCGCGCGCGTCCAGAATCGCGGAGCCGAGAAAACCTGAAGGGTGGCGCGGCGGCCGAAGCCGCCCCGCCACCCGATTCCGCCCGAAGCGTGACCCTGTCTACTGCACGACGACGGGGTAGCCGGCAGTCGCGGTTCCGTCTGCGCGAACGACGAACAGATACACGTTCTGCCCCGGCTGGAACCCGCCGCGGTTCATCGTCGCCGTGATGGCGCTCGAGCCCCACGACTTCAGCGGCTGGATCTCCTTGCGCGTGCAGCTCGCGTAGGTCGGCGTTTCACAGATCTCGACACGCGCCCAGGAATCGCTGAAGTACACGTCGTCGATCCAGGTATACGTGTTCGACGTGAAGTTCGTCATCCCGGTGAAGAACGCCGCCAGGTTCCAGCGGTGCCCCGAGCGCTCGCGCGTCTTGACCGGAGACTGGCGATACACGGTCTTGCCGTCGATCCGGATCTCGACCGAGCCGTTCGCCACGCCCGGATCCGACTGCTTCAGCACGGACTCGAAATGATGCCAGGCGTTCTGCGTCGGCTGCGCCGCATAGCTGACGCGGTTGTACGTGCCGCTATCCTCGAGCGCGATGTAGCTCGCCCACCAGTCGCCCGACAAGCCACCCGTCATGACGCCCGGGTTGTAGTCGCCGACACCGTAGGTCCCGTGAATCTGCATCAGCTTCGCCTGCCCGGTGCCTCCCGCCGGATAGTTGTAGCGGAACCAGAAGCTCTGGTAGAAGGTCCGGCCGTCCGGAATGGCGACGTCGAAGTTCGCCCACTGCCCCGACGGGGTGCGCGACCCCTGCAACGATTTCGAGCCGGAGTGCTGGTAGTTCGTCGTGTACGTGGTGCGCTCGGCGCTGACGACCTTCCAGCTGCCGACTTTCGGCGACGACGCGATCGAGGCACCGGCCGTGCCGCCCTCGAAGTCGTCCCACAGCAGCGGCGCGACCTTCGCCGTGCCGAAGCCCGCGCCCGAAACGGTCAGCGTGCCGCCCGAGTTCGCCACGCTGGTGACGGAGAACCCGGTCGTCGAGCCCGAGTCGGTGGGCGGCGGTTCAGTCGGAGTCGGTTCGGTGGGAGTCGGTTCGGTGGGAGTCGGTTCGGTAGGAGTCGGTTCGGTAGGAGTCGGTTCGGTAGGAGTCGGTTCGGTAGGAGTCGGTTCGGTAGGAGTCGGTTCGGTAGGAGTCGGTTCGGTGGGGCTCGGTTCGGTGGGA
>JAKFES010000049.1:0-9281 GCA_036675585.1 Burkholderiaceae bacterium | reverse complement strand
GGGGGCGGCAACCGGCGTCGCACCGGAGGCGGCCGCGGGCGACACGTCGCCGCCGGCAACCGACCCGGCCTCCGAATCGAAACCCGATCCGTCATCCGCCGCCCCGCGCGATGCAGACCCCGACGGCGGGAACGACGGCCCGCGCGGCGGAGCAGTGCAGGGGACGCGACGCGCGCGTGCCGCCTGATCCCGCGCGAGGCGCTTGAATGTTTCGCTGCGGAACCATTGCGATCGTCGGCCGACCGAACGTCGGCAAATCGACGCTGCTCAATCGGCTGGTCGGGCAGAAGCTCTCGATCACGTCCGATCGGCCGCAGACGACGCGCCACCGCATCGTCGGCGTCGTGCACCGACCGCAGGCGCAACTGCTGTTCCTCGACAGCCCCGGATACCAGACGCGGGTCGGCGGAACCCTGAACCGGGTGCTCAACCGCACGTCGATGCAGGCGGCGCAGGACGCCGACGTCGTGGTGATGGTCTGCGACGCCCGCGGCTGGACGCGCACCGACACCCGGATCGCGCAGGCGCTGCCCAACGACCGTCCGGTGCTGCTCGCGGTGAACAAGATCGACGCGCTGCCCGACAAGGAGCGGCTGCTCCCGATGATCGCGTCGGTGCGCGAGGTGCGCGCCTTCGACGAGATCGTTCCGCTGAGCGCGCGCAGCGGGCGGCAGGTCGAGTTGCTCGTCGAGTTGTGCGCGGCGCGGCTGCCCGAGGCGCCGCCGATGTTCGATGCCGACGCGCTCACCGATCGCAGCGAGCGTTTCCTCGCCGCCGAGACCGTGCGCGAGAAGCTGTTTCGTCAGCTCGGCGACGAACTGCCCTATGCGAGCACCGTCGAGATCGAGCAGTTCGAGGAGTTGCCGAACCTGCGGCGCATCCATGCGGCGATTCTGGTCGATCGCGAGGCGCAGCGGCCGATCGTGCTCGGCGCCGGCGGCGAGCGCATCAAGCGCATCGCCACCGATGCGCGCATCGATCTGGAGCGGCTGTTCGGCTGCAAGGTCTATCTCGAGCTGTTCGTCAAGGTGAAATCCGGCTGGGCAGGCAGCGAGCAGAGCCTGCGAAGCTATGGCTACGAGTAACCGCGACGAGCCGGCCTGGCTGCTGCATTCGACGCCGTACCGCGAAACCAGCCTGGTCGTGGACCTGTTCACCCGCGAGTACGGCCGCATCGCCGCGGTGGCCAAGGGGGCGAAGCGTCCCCGCTCGAGCCTGCGCGCGGTGCTGCTGCAGTTCCAGCCGCTGCGCGTCGCGTGGGCGGGCCGGCGCGAGTTGCGCACGCTCACCGGCGCCGAGTGGAGCGGCGGGCTCGAGGCGCCGCGCGGCGACGCGTTGTTGTGCGCGTTCTACCTGAACGAGCTGCTGATGCGGCTGCTGGCGCGCGAGGACCCGCACCCGTTGCTGTTCGACGCGTACGGCGAGGCGCTGCGCGAGCTTTCCTCGGACGCGTCGCGCGACGAGACGCTTCGACGCTTCGAATGGGCGCTGCTGCGCGAGATCGGCTATGCGCCCGACCTGGCGCGCGATGCGTCGCGCCAGCCGATCGATCCCGCGCGCGCCTACGCGTGGCGCCCCGGCGAGGGTTTCGTTGCGAGCGATGCGGGTGCCGCGCAGGCCGTCTCGGGCGGCGTGCTGCAGGACCTCGCCGAGGGACGCTCCGGGTCGGCCGCGAGCCGGCAACAGGCAAAATACCTGACGCGCGCCATCCTCTCGCATCATCTGGAGGGCGCGCCGTTGAGCACCCGGCAGATCCTGATCGACCTGCAGAAGCTGTGAAGCGCTACCGCGGCGCACCGCGCGCGCCTTCGCCCACCGGAATCCATCGGACATGATCGAACTCGGCGTCAACATCGACCACATCGCCACCGTCCGGCAGGCGCGACGCACCTACGAGCCCGATCCGGTCTGGGCGGCGGTCGAAGCGCACCTGGGCGGCGCCGACGGCATCACGGTGCATCTGCGCGAGGATCGCCGCCATGTCCACGACGACGACGTGCGTCGCCTGCGCGAGCTCACGCACATCAAGCTGAACCTCGAGATGGCTCCGACCGACGAGATGCTCTCGATCGCGCTGCAGTTGCGACCCGAGATGGCCATGCTCGTACCCGAAGGGCGCCAGGAAGTGACCACCGAAGGCGGGCTCGACATCGCCGCGCAATCGGCGCGTCTGAAGGACGTCGTGCGCGCACTGGCCGAAGGTGGCATCGTGACGAGCGTGTTCGTCGACGCCGACCTGCGCCAGGTCGATGCGGCCGCCGAGATCGGCGCGCGCGTGTGCGAAGTGCACACCGGGCCGTACGCGCAGGCGTTCCATTCGCAGGGCCGCGATGCCGACAGCGCGCCGGTGGTCGCCGAGCTCGCGCGCATCCGCAGTGCCGGAGCCGCGATTCGCGCGCTGGGCATGCGCTTCAACGCGGGGCACGCGCTGAACTACTTCAACGTGCAACCGGTGGCGGCGATCGACGGCGTTCGCGAGTTGCACATCGGACACGCGATCGTTTCGCGCGCGCTCTTCATCGGCATGCGCGAAGCCGTGCGCGAGATGAAGCGGCTGCTCCGCGAGGCGGCCGGGAGCGGCGGGCGATGATCCACGGCGTGGGCACCGACATCGTGATGGTCGAGCGCGTCGAGGCGCTGCTCGCGCGCTGGGGCGATCGATTCGCGCGGCGCGTGCTCGGCGACGACGAGCTCGCCGAGTTCCGGCGCCGCCGCGGCAAGGGCGCGCACGGCAACGGATACGCGAGCCGGTATCTCGCCAAGCGCTTCGCCGCCAAGGAGGCGTTCGGCAAGGCGCTCGGCGTCGGCCTGCACGCGCCGATGAGCCTGCATTCGCTGCAGGTGCTCAACGATGCGCGCGGGCGTCCGGTCGCCGTCGCCCGCCACGCACTCGAACGGCACCTCGACGAGAACGGCCTGGTCGCGCACGTGTCGCTGTCCGACGAGCGCGACGCCGCGCTCGCCTTCGTCATCGTCGAGCGGAGGCCATTCCGGTGAGTCGCGCAGGCAGCCAGGCCGTGCACCGTTCGCGCGGGCCGGTCGTCGTCGACGTGCAGGGGCTGGCGCTCGAAGCGCACGAGCGCGAGCGGCTGCTCCATCCGCTGGTCGGCGGCGTGATCCTGTTCGCGCGCAACTTCGAATCGAAGGCGCAGCTTGCGCGGCTGTGCGCCGAGATCCATGCGCTGCGCGAGCCGCCGCTGCTCGTGTGCGTCGATCACGAAGGCGGTCGCGTGCAGCGCTTCCGGCAAGGCTTCACCGCGCTTGCGCCGATGCGCGAGCTCGGCCGCGCGTGGGACCTCGATCCGCAGGCCGCGTGCCGGCGCGCCACCGAGATCGGGCGCACGATCGGCACCGAGCTGCGTTCGGTCGGCGTCGACCTGAGCTTCACACCGGTGCTCGATCTCGACTGGGGCCGCTCGGCGGTGATCGGCGATCGTGCGTTCCATTCGCGCGCCGACGCGGTGGCCTCGCTGGCGCGCAGCCTGGCGCACGGGCTGCTGCTGGCGGGAATGGCGAACTGCGGCAAGCATTTTCCCGGCCACGGGTTCGCCGACGCCGATTCGCACGTCGCGCTTCCCGTCGACGAGCGGCCGCTCGACGCGTTGCTCGCGCGCGATGCGGCGCCGTATGCGTGGCTCGGCGATGCTCTGCTGTCGGTGATGCCCGCGCACGTCGTGTATCCGGCGGTCGACGCGCAGCCGGCCGGATTCTCGGCGCGCTGGCTGCGTACGATCCTGCGCGAGCGCCTGGGCTACCGCGGATTGATCTTCAGCGACGACCTGACCATGGAGGGCGCGTCGGTGGCCGGCGGAATCGTCGAGCGCGCGAACGCCGCGCTCGACGCGGGTTGCGACATGGTGCTCGTGTGCAACCGTCCCGACCTCGCCGACGAGTTGCTCGGGCAGCTGCAATGGAGTCGACCGGCCGGCTTCGACGAGCGACTGGCCGCGCTGTTTCGCGCATGAGCGGAGCGGACGACGCGGCCGCGGAGCGCGCCGCGGGCGGCGAGCCCGAGGCGGGCTTCGATGTCCGCGCGTATCTCGCGCAACTGCCCAATCGTCCGGGCGTCTATCGGATGATCGGCGCCGGCGGCGCGCTGCTGTACGTCGGCAAGGCGCGCGACCTGAAGAAACGCGTGTCGTCGTATTTCAACAAGGGGCAGCCGAGCCCGCGCATTGCGCACATGATCGAGCGCATCGAACGCATCGAGACGACCGTCACGCGTTCGGAGGCCGAAGCGCTGCTGCTCGAGAACAACCTGATCAAGACGGCCGCGCCGCGATACAACATCCTGTTTCGCGACGACAAGTCGTATCCGTACCTGAAGATCACCGGGCACGAGTTCCCGCGGCTTGTCTACTACCGCGGTGCGGTCGACCGCAAGAGCCGTTATTTCGGCCCGTTTCCCAACGCGCACGCGGTGCGCGAAGCGATCCAGGTCCTGCAGAAGGTGTTCCGCCTGCGAACGTGCGAGGACAGCGTGTTCGCCAATCGCACGCGGCCGTGCCTGCTGCACCAGATCGGCCGCTGCAGCGCGCCGTGCGTCGGCCGGATCGACCGCGACGCGTACGCGGCCGACGTCGAAGCGGCGGTGCGCTTCCTGCAGGGCGAGCACTCGCAGGTGCTCGCCGAACTCGAGCAGCGCATGCAGGCCGAGTCCGAGGCGCTGCGCTTCGAAGCGGCCGCGGTGCTGCGCGACCGGATCGCCGCGCTGTCGAAAGTGCTCAGCCGCCAGTCGATGGAGACGTCGCCCGACGCGGATGCCGACATCGTCGCCGCGGCGATGCGCGGCGGGCGCATCTGCGTGAACCTGGCGATGGTGCGCGGCGGCCGCCATCTCGGCGACAAGGCGCATTTCCCGCTGCACGCGGCCGAAGGCGGCGTCGAAGCGAGCCTGGGCGAGGTCATCGAGGCTTTCGTCGCGCAGCACTACGACGGCGTCCCGGTGCCGCCGGTGCTCGTCGTCGACGGCGTCGTTGCCGACGAGGCGCTGCTCGAGTGGCTGCAACGGCAGGCGGGTCACCCGGTGCAGTGGATCCGCCAGCCGCAGGGAATGCGCCGCGAATGGCTCGACCTGGCCCGGCAGAACGCCGAGGTGTCGCTCGCCCGCGTGCTCGCCGAGGAAGGATCGCAACACGCGCGCACGCGAGCACTTGCGCAGCTGCTCTGTCTGGACGACGGCGACCTCGATGCGCTGCGCATCGAGTGCTTCGACGTGAGCCACACGATGGGGGAGGCGACTCAGGCCTCGTGCGTCGTCTATCAGCATCACGCGATGCAGCGCTCGCAGTACCGGCGCTTCAACATCGCCGACATCGAGCCGGGCGACGACTACGCGGCGATGCGCCAGGTGCTCACGCGCCGCTATTCGGAGGCGCCGCTACCCGACCTGGTGCTGATCGACGGCGGGGTCGGGCAGGTCGAGGTCGCCCGGCAGGTGTTCGCCGACCTCGGGCTCGACATCTCGACGCTGGTCGGCGTCGCCAAGGGCGAGGCGCGCAAGGTCGGACTCGAGACGCTCGTCTTCGCCGACGGGCGCGCACCGATCGTCCCGGGCGCGCACTCGGCTGCGCTGATGCTCGTCGCGCAGATCCGCGATGAAGCGCACCGGTTCGCGATCACCGGGATGCGGGCACGGCGCGCGAAAAGCCGGCACACTTCGCGGCTCGAGGAAATCGATGGGGTGGGGCCTCGACGGCGGCAGCGGCTGCTGACGCGTTTCGGCGGTCTGCGTGGCATCATGGCGGCGAGCGTCGACGATCTCAGTTCGGTGGAAGGCATCTCACGAACGCTGGCCGAGGAAATCTATCGTCGGCTCCACTGAAGCGCGCCGCGAGCATCCCGCATCGGCGGATCGACCTTCCACGCACGTTCTCGCGATGCCTGCATGGTTCTGAACTATCCCACGTTGCTCACCTGGACCCGCGTGGTGGCGATCCCGCTGCTCGTCGCGGTCTTCTACCTGCCGATCGGCGAGTACGTGCAGAACGTCGTCGCGACGGCGCTGTTCGTCGCAGCGGCGATCACCGACTGGCTCGACGGCTGGCTCGCGCGCCGGCTCGGGCAGACTTCGGCATTCGGTGCGTTCCTCGACCCGGTCGCCGACAAGCTGATCGTCTGCGTCGCGCTGGTGATGCTCGTTGCGCTCGGGCGCGTCGATGCGATCATCGCGGCGATCATCGTCGGCCGCGAACTGACCATCTCGGCGCTGCGCGAGTGGATGGCGCAGGTCGGCGCGCGAGCGAGCGTCGCGGTCCATTCGATCGGAAAGTTCAAGACGATCGCGCAACTGGTCGCGATTCCGATGCTGCTCTACGACCGCCTGCTGTTCGGCTTCGTCGACAGCCATCGTGCAGGCACCTGGCTCATCTATGCCGCGGCGATCCTCACCGTCTGGTCGATGACGTATTACCTGCGGCGGGCGTGGCCGTACCTGCGCGACTCGGCCTGAGGCACGGCGCGTCGTTCGAGGATGGAGGCGGAGGTCGGAATCGAACCGGCGTACACGGCTTTGCAGGCCGCTGCATGACCACTCTGCCACTCCGCCGGGAGCGCAGTCGAACCGCGACGAGTCAGTCGCGGTGCGCGATACGAAAAAGGGAAGCCGTTGCGCTTCCCTGTCGGAACGGGGAAAGCCGATGCGCTTTCCCCGGGAACCTGGAGCGGGAGACGAGTCTCGAACTCGCGACCTCAACCTTGGCAAGGTTGCGCTCTACCAACTGAGCTACTCCCGCAAACCGAAGCCGACGATTATAGCGGGTGAAGAACGGGTGTCAATTCGACGGCCTCCGTTTCAGAGGTCGGTGAGCGGCGTGATCTTCGATCCCTGCAGCGAAACGCCGGCCATCAGCCCCGCATTCGTCAGGACGAACCCGATGACGGGTTGTCGTGCGGTTGCGGTGTCGATCGATCCGGTCGCGCCGACGTCGGCGACCGCCACCGTCGCGTCGGCACCCGCCGTCCATCCGCTGCTGTTGCGGAAGCGCTCGAGCGCGGCCGGCGTCATGAACAGGTAGATGACCGCTTTCGATTGCGCGCCGGCCTGCAGGCCGATCGATCCGGCGCTCGTGCTGTAGTACCCGACCGTGCGGTTGCGCACCCGCAAGGCGCCGTTGCCGTGCTCGCCGCCGATGCCGAAACCCACGCGGATCACCGACGGGAAGACCAGCACACCGGCAGCGCGCTGGACGAGCGCGCGCGCATCGGGCGACGTGTCGTACAGCTTCGAGAGTGCCGCGTCGACGCCGGCGTCGATCTCGCGACGCTTGGTCGCGGCCGATGCCTCGTCCTCGGGCCGGGTCATCGTGCACGCGGCCAGGCCGGTCGAGGCGAGCGCGACGAACAGCACGGCGGCGCGGCGCGCCGCAACGAACTCGACGGAAACTCGGGACATGATGGCCTCCTGGGCGCTCCAGACGACCACAATCCCGCGCAAACCGGCGGCCCGACGCGAAGCGCCGCTCAAGCGGCGCGCGGGTCGTCGACGTCTTGTGCGCAGCGCTCGTCGCGTGCGCGCTCGAGCGCCGCGAGAATCACCTCGGCGCCTTGCGCGCCGTGTATCGCGAAGCGCCGGTCGACGACGAACATCGGAACGCCCTCGATGCCCTGTGCGCGCAACGCGTGGTCGGCCCGTGCCACCGCCTCGAGCGCGGCCGTGTCCTCGATCGCGCCGAGCGCAACTTCGCGCTCGAACCCGGCGCGCGCAGCCACGCGCAGCAGCGTCTCGCGTGCGGTGAGGTCGGCGCCGTCGACGAAGTAGGCGCGGAACAGCGCCTCGATCAGGGCGTCCTGCGCCGGGCCCGCCGGCAGCGCGGCGACCAGTGCGTGCGCGGCGAGCGTGTTGGGCTGGCGGACGATTCTCTCGAAACGCAGGTCGAGCCCGACTGCGGCGGCCGCCGACGAAACCCGGTCGAAGATGCGCTGGTGGTCGGCGCTGCCGAACTTCTCGCTCAGGTATCGATCGCGGGCGATCCCCTCGCGGGGCAGCCCCGGATTGAGCTGGAACGCGTGCCACGCGATGCGCGGACGCGCATGGCGGCGCACCCATTCGGCGATCGCCGATTCGAGCTGGCGCTTGCCGACGTAGCACCACGGACAGACGAAGTCCGAGACGACGTCGATCCGCACGGGAAGCGAGTGTTGCGTCATGGGCGTTGCGTCACGGCCGGCGTTCCGGGGGCAGACAGTTGCTGTACTGTGCGTCAGTCGATGATCGGTGCTTCACCGTACACTGCATACGCATGCCCGAGTGGTGGAATCGGTAGACACAAGGGACTTAAAATCCCTGGGCCTTGCGGCCATGCCGGTTCGACTCCGGCCTCGGGCACCAATCTGTCGCCGTCGACCCTCGAGGTTCGCAGCGAGGCGGCGGTCGGTGCCATCGAAAAAGCCGCCCGCGGGCGGCTTGTGCTTCGGGGCGAACGCCGTGGTCGATCTGCTGAAATCCCTCCACGGCATCGCGAAGCACGCTACCCCGAAGGCCCGCCGGGACCACCGGACCAGGGCGGCCCGCCGGGGCCGCCGGACCAGGGAGGGCCGCTCTCGCGCTGCGACCCGCTTCGGGCGTAGGCCGGGGCGGCCTTGAGCGTCAGAATGGCCGGCGCCACGTAGGCCGCTCGAACCGCGAAACGACGTCGCTCGGGGTTCTGAATCTTCTGCCGAGTCATGGTGGTGGCACTCCTCGAACTGCACGACCCATACTGCCTGATCGCTCGTGCGACCAGAAGAGTTTCCTTGCCCCGGGGTCGGGTAGCGGCGAGCGCCGCCGGATCAGCGCGCAGCCGACGCGCTCAGCAAAGGCTGCAAGGCCGGCCAGACGGTGTCGAACAGCGCCTGCTGCGCCGCCTCCGTCGGATGGATCCGGTCGGGCTGGAAGAACTCGACGCGCTGCGCGATCGCATCGAGGAAGAACGGGACGAGCGCGGCGTCGTGTCGCTGCGCGATGCGCGGGAAGATTGCCGCGAAGGCATCGGAGTACGCCGCGCCGTAGTTCGGCGGCACCTGCATGCCGAGCACGAGCACGCGCGCATTCGTGCGCCCGGCGGCGGCGGCGATTGCGTCGAGATTCGACTCGGTGGCGCGCAGGTCGAGGCCGCGCAGCGCGTCGTTGCCGCCCAGTTCGACGACGACGATCTGCGGCTGGTGCCGGCTGAGCAGCGAATCGATCCGGCTGCGCCCGCCGGCGCTCGTCTCGCCGCTGATGCTCGCGTTGACCACCTGCCACGGCGGGGTATTCCGTTCCAGCCGCTCGGCCAGTCGCGCGACCCAGCCCGAACCGCGGC
>JAKFES010000030.1:0-9293 GCA_036675585.1 Burkholderiaceae bacterium | reverse complement strand
CCCGGCGTGGGGGTGCCCGGTGCGGTCGCGTCCGGCGCGGTCGTGCCGGGCGCAGCCCCGCCCGGACTCGCGCCGCCCGGCGTCAACGGAACGACGTCGACCGCGCGGCCGGGCGCCTCGCCGCTCGACGGCTCGAGCACGCGAGCGAAATCGGCGCCGCGTCCGAAATACATGGCGATCGCGACGACGCCGAGGATGCCGAGCAGGATCCAGATGAGCCGGCTGCCCGAGCCTCCGTTGTCGAAGCCGAGCGCGCCATGGCGCGGCAACGGCGCCTCGAGCGACGCCGACGGACGCAGCTCGGGCGCGTTCGTCTGCGCGCCGAGCGTCGCCAGCAGCGGCGCGACATCGGCCTGGACGGCCTTGCCGTAGGCGCGGATCGCGCCGCGCACGAAAGCCTGCCCGGGGAGCGACTCCCAGCGACCGTGCTCGATCGCGTCGATCTGCCGCGGCATCATGCCCAGCTTCGCCGCGACGTCGGACATCGACCAGCCGCGCGCCTCGCGCGCGGCGATCAGTTGCTCGGCCGACGTGATCTGGGCCGGCGCCTGCGCCGGGGACGTTCCCGCTTCGGTGCTCATGCGAGTGCTTTGGTGTTCATCCGCCGAAGCGACCCTGCGCGAGCAGTGCGGATTCGGGCGAATCGGGAAAACGGCGGCGCAGTTGCGCGGCCAGGCTCGCTTCGCCGTCGGCGTTGCCGAGCGCATGCTCGACGCGCAGCGCGAGCCACAGCGTCTGCGCGTTGGGCTCGTAGGTGGCGAGCAGCCGCTGCGAATAGAAGCGCGCGCGCCCGGCTTCGTTGTTCTTCAGATACAGCTGGGCGAGGTGGTACATCGCCACCGCATTCGACGGATCGACCTGGAACGCACGTTGCAGGTTGCGCTCGGCCGTCGCCTCGTCGCCGATGCGCAGCGCGCAGATGCCCGCGTTGTGCAGCGGCTTGGCCGGCGTGCGATACAGCGGGTCGTTCAGCGCGCGCGCGAAGCGCTCGAGCGAAGCCTGTTCGCGCCCGGTCTGGCACAGGAACCACCCGTAGCTGTTGTTCAGGTCGGCGTCATTGGGCCGCAACTGAAGGCCGTGCTGGAACGCGTCCTCGGCACGGTCGCGATCGCCGAGGTCGTTGTAGACGAGGCCGAGCACCCCGTAGACCGGCGCGTAGCCGGGATCGATCTCGAGCGCCTGGCGCAACTCGTCGAGGGCGACCGTGTAGTTGCCCTGCTGGTAATAGCTGGCGGCGAGCTCGAGGCGGATGCGCGCCCGCCGGCGCTCCTCGGTTTCCTCGGGCGAGCCGGGCAAGGCCTGTTGCGGGATCGGCGAAACGCCGCTCGCCGCGGACGACTGCGCGCCGCCGGTTGCGCTGCAGCCGGCCAGCCACAGCAATGCCGCGCACAGGCCGGCCAGGGCAAACGGGCGATTCACGATCGTTCGTTCCTTCACGGGTGCGCGCGCTTCAGTGCACCGGCGCCGCGCGGCGCGACGGCTCGCTCGATGCACCCGCCTCGACGTCTCGCCCCGGTGCCGCGTCGCGCCGCTCGACGAAACGCAGTCGCTGCTCGCGCTCGCGCAGGCGCGTGCGATCGTGGACTTCGCCGGCCAGCTGACCGCAGGCGGCGTCGATGTCGTCGCCTCGCGTGCGCCGCACGGTAGTCACGATTCCGGCGTCGACGAGCCGCTGCGCGAACGCGCGGATCCGCTCGTTCGGCGAGCGGCGCAATCCGGAGTTGGGGAACGGATTGAACGGGATCAGGTTGAACTTGCAGGGCACCTCGCGCACGCAGCGCAGCAGCGCCTCGGCTTGCGCGTCGGAGTCGTTGACCCCGTCGAGCATCACGTACTCGAAGGTGATGAAGTCGCGCGGCGCGCGCTCGAGGTAGCGCCGGCACGCGCTCATCAGTTCGGCGAGCGGATATTTCCGGTTCAGCGGAACGAGCCGGTCGCGCAGTGCGTCGTCGGGCGCATGCAGCGAAACCGCGAGCGCAACCGGACAGTCTTCGCGCAGCCGGTCGATCATCGGCACCACGCCGGAGGTCGATACCGTGACGCGACGCCGCGACAGGCCGTAGGCATGGTCGTCGAGCAGCAGGCGCAGCGCCGCGAGCGTGGCCGTGTAGTTCTGCAGCGGCTCGCCCATCCCCATGAACACCACGTTGCTGACGATGCGTCGATGCGCTTCGGCACCCGGGGGCGCAGCCTGCGGCCGGTTGCCGGCGCCGTCGCCGGCGGGCGGCTGCGCGCCGCGCTGCAGCGCGCGCCTCGCGTGCCACACCTGCGCGACGATCTCGTCGGCGCGCAGGTTGCGCGCGAACCCCTGCTTGCCGGTGGAGCAGAACAGGCAGTTGACGGCGCAGCCGGCCTGCGTGGAAACGCACAGCGTGCCGCGATCGGTTTCCGGAATGAAGACGGTTTCGACCGCATTGCCCGCGCCGACTTCGAGCAGCCATTTGCGCGTGCCGTCGGCCGATTCGTGGTCGGCCAGCACCGCCGGTGCCACGACGCACGCGCGCTCGGCGAGCACGCGCCGGAAATCCTGCGCCAGATCGGTCATCGAAGCGAAGTCGCCGGCGCCGCGCTGATGCACCCACTGCATCAACTGGCGCGCGCGAAACGGCTTCTGGCCCCAGTCGACGCACTGCTGCGCAAGCGCCTGCGGGTCGAGACCGAGCAGGTTGACTTTCGCCGTTTCGCCGTCGCCGGGGTTGTGATTCATGACACCGCTCGCGGGGAAGACCGGACCGCGATCAGCGCGAATGCAGATCGAGCGTCGGGAAGAAGAACGCGATCTCGGTGCGCGCCGTGTCGGCGGCGTCCGAGCCGTGCACCGCATTGGCGTCGATGCTGTCGGCGAAATCGGCCCGGATGGTGCCCGCGGCGGCCTTCTTCGGGTCGGTCGCGCCCATCAGGTCGCGATTGCGCAGAATCGCGTCCTCGCCTTCGAGCACCTGGATCATCACCGGGCCGGAGCTCATGAACGAGACGAGATCGGCGTAGAACGGTCGCTCCCGATGAACCGCGTAGAAGGCGCCCGCCTGCTCGCGCGACAGATGCATCATCCGTGCGGCGACGATCTTCAGCCCCGCGCCCTCGAAGCGCGCAAGGATCTGCCCGATCGCGTTCTTCGCGACCGCGTCGGGCTTGATGATGGATAGGGTGCGTTCGACAGCCATGTGAATTCCGGTGAGGCGCCGCCTCGCGGATCCGGCGGGCGATGCGGCGGGGCGAAGACGGGTTCGTCGGGTGGGATTATGGAATGGAACGTTGGATAGAATGCTTGGAAAATCCGCCGGTTGCGCGACGAATGTGTGGCGCATTGTCAACGTCTTATGCGACCTGTAAGTTTAACATGCGCGGTGAAACCAATCGGGGTGCGCGTACGGTCCAGGCCGGCGGTGGCCGGAACGCCCGGGTCTTGAAAACCCCGGCGACCGACCCGATCTGCGGCCGGACCCGCGGCTTTTCGCCCCGCTTCCCTTTTTTGGCGTTCCACGGAGAAGACATCAATGGCTTTCGAGCAGAATCAACTGGGCACCCGCATCGCCCGCGGCGGATACGGCGGGGCACTGGAGGCAGCCAGCCGCAATCGGGTATTGCGCAATACCTACTGGCTGCTCGCGCTGTCGATGGTCCCCACCGTACTCGGCGCCTGGATCGGCGTGCAGACGGGTTTCTCGGTCTTCGCCGGCAGTCCCTTCGTCGGCCTGATCGTCTTTCTCGGTGTCGCGTTCGGCTTCTTCTTCGCAATCGAGAAATTCAAGCACAGCGCGATCGGCGTCGCCTTGCTGCTCGGCTTCACGTTCTTCATGGGCCTGATGCTGTCGCGGCTGCTGGGCTTCGTGCTCGGCTTCTCGAACGGCGCCGGGCTCATCATGACGGCCTTCGGCGGAACCGCGGCGATCTTCGCCGTGATGGCCACCGTCGCCACCGTCTCGAAGCGCGACTTCAGCGGGATGGGCAAGTGGCTGTTCATCGGCTTCATGGTCGTCTTCGTCGCCGCGATCGCGAACATCTGGCTGCAGATGCCCGCGCTGATGCTCACGGTGTCGACGCTGGCGGTGCTCATCTTCTCCGCGTTCATCCTCTATGACCTGCAGCGCGTGGTGAACGGCGGGGAAACGAACTACGTCACCGCCACGCTCTCGGTGTACCTGAGCATCTACAACGTGTTCAGCAACCTGCTGATGCTGCTGGGCGTCTTCGGCGGCGAACGCGAGTAAAACGGCGCCACTGCGCCGAAACCGGCCGGGCCTCGCCCGACCGAGGGGCGTCCGAGGCCCCCCTGACAATGCCCGCACCCACCCGCGGGCATTGTCGCTTCAGGCGCCCTCTGCCGGCACCCGGCGTACGGCGAGCATCGTGATGTCGTCGGGCGGCTCGGCACCTCGCGTGTACGCGTCGAGCGATGCGTCGATCGCCGCGAGCAGGCGATCGGCGCAACCGGGTGACGGAGCGAGCGCGCCGGCGAGCCGCGCCTCGCCGAACTCGCCCTGCGCGCCGGCCGCTTCGACGACGCCGTCGGTGTAGCCGAGCAGGGCCTCGCCCGGCTCGAGTTGCGCCGTGGCGACGAGGAAGTGCTGCTCGGGAAGCAGGCCGAGCGCCGGCCCGGTCCGTCGCAGCCGCTGGCGCACGCCGCCCGGCCCGACGATCATCGGCGGCTCGTGGCCGGCGTTGACGTAGGAAAGCGCTCCGCTGTCCGCATCGAGCACGGCGAAGAACACGGTGGCGAACATGTTCGCCCGCCCGTGCACCCGGGCGATGTAGTCGTTGGTCAGCGTGATGGCCGCAAGCAGCACGGTCTCGGCCGCGGCGCCGGGCGTCGCCGGCTGGCATGCGGAGGCGCGCAGCAGGGTACGGAACAGCGCCATGTACAGCGCCGCACCGACCCCCTTGTCGCAGACGTCGGCGACGACGATCGCGATGCCGCCCGCAGGCACCTCGAAGACGTCGTAGAAATCGCCCGCGACCTGCCGCGCCGGCCGGAAACGCGCCGCGATCTCCCAGCCGCGCGGCTGCGGCAACGACTCGGGCAGGAATCCCTGCTGGATCGCGCGCCCGATCTCGAATTCGCGCTCCATGCTGCGGATGTGGCGCAACTCTCCATCGTGCAGGCGTTTCTTCGACAGGCTCGCGTCGACGCGAGCCTTCAGGATGAGCGGATCGAACGGCTTGGTGAGATAGTCGTCGGCGCCGAGTTCCAGGCACTTCACGACGCTCTCGCTCTCGCTGATCGCCGAGATCATCACCACCGGCACATGCTGCAGTACCGCGTCGGCCTTGATGCGCGCGAGCGCCTCGTATCCGCTGATGCCGGGCATCGTCACGTCGAGCAGAACCAGGTCGAACGCCCGCAGGCGAAGCCGCGCGAGCGCGCTCTCGCCGTCCTCGACCGCTTCCACCGCGTGACCGCCGCGCTGCAGCCGGCGCGTCAGCACGTCGCGGTTCATCGCGTTGTCGTCGACGACGAGCACGCGCCCCGGCGCGACGTGCGCAGCGTTCACGAGACGCTTTCCCCCGTGCGCACCCCGGAGCGGCCCGCGTGCAGCAGCCGGCGCAGATACGGCATCTCGCGTTCGATCGCCTCCTCGCCCCGCTCGATGATGTACGGCATCTCGTGCAGGTCGCGCAACCCGATGCGGCGCTCGAAGACCGGCGCGACCGCGATCACCTCGGCATGGTGCGTCAGGCTGTAGAACGCGTACTGCGCGCGCATGAAATGGTTGACGGTGGTCGACATCACGCGGCGCGCGAGTTGCACGGCCGTTGCGACTTCGGCGTCGAGCGTCTCCTCGAAGCTCATCGCGACGATGATGTCGGCGCCTTCGCGCACCGCGATGTCGACCGGAACCGGATTGGACGCACCGCCGTCGAACAGCAGCCGGCCGTCGACCGACCACGGCGACAGCAGCAGCGGGATCGCGATGCTGGCGCGGATCGCGTCGTACAGGCGTCCGCTCGAGAGCACGACCTTCTCGCCGCTCGCGCAATCGGTGGCCGCCAGATACAGCGGCACCCGGGTGTCGGCGAAGCCGAACTCTCCGGTGAAGCCGGCGATGCCCTCGTTCACGCGCCGATCGTCGAGCAGTCCGAAACGCGGGCCGAAGCCGCACAGGCGCGGAAACAGCGCTCGCAGCATCGGTTTGTAGCCGATCGGACCGATGATGCCGCGCCACCCGCGCGAAAAGCGGTCGGCGACGTCGTCCAGGTCGTGCCGGCCCATCGCGATCGCGGCGGCGAAGAAGCTGCCGCCGCTGCAGCCGACCGCCATGTCGATCGGGATTGCCTCGCGCTGCAGGACCTTCAGCATGCCCAGCGCGGCGGCGCACTTCAGTCAGCCCGAGCCGATCACCACCGCGACCCGGGGCCGGTCGGCCCCGGCGCGATCGACGGGGTGTCTCATGCGCGGTCGGCCTGTGCCGCGCGCGTTTCCGGAGGTGCGTCGCGCCCTGCGCCGCCGCCTTCGAGCAGCTCGCGCAGGTACGGCAACTGCGCCTCGGCGGCGCGCTCGCCCTCGCCGATGATGTACGGGATCTTCTGCGTGTCGAACAGCCGGACGCGTTGCTCGAAACGCGGGATCACCGGAATCACCTCACCGTGGTGCGCAAGGCTGTGAAAGGCGAAATTGGACTTCAGCAGGTTGTTGGACATGATCGCGCTCAACTGGAACGCAAAGCGGCCCGCCGAGCGGATCGTCTCCTGGTACGGGCTCTCGAAGCCGGCGGCGATGATCACGTCGGCGCCGTTGCGGATCGCGACACCGACCGGCAGCGGATCGGACAGGAATCCGTCGACGAGCAGCCGGCCGTCGAGGCGCCACGGCGAGAAGGCGAACGGCAACGCGACGCTCGCGCGCACCGCGTCGACCAGGCTGCCCGAGGACAGCACGACCTGCTCTCCGTTGGCGAAATCGGTTGCCGTGATGTACAGCGGCGTGCGCAGGCTCTCGATGCGCGAATCACCGAATGCGTCGCGCAGCCGCGCGAGGAGCAGGCGATCGTCGCGCATGCCGAAGCGATCGGCCCGGAAGCCGAACCACTTCGGTGCGACCGCCTGCAGCACGGCCCCGAGGCTGCGCCTGGCGGCCAGCTCGCGCGTCCACAGCCGCTGGGTCATTGCCGCGGCGACGCTCGCCTCGTGGCCGCTGGCCATCGTCGCCGCGTAAACCGCGCCGGCGCTGCAGCCGACGACCATGTCCAGCGCGATGCCTTCGCGCGTGAGCACGTTCTGGATACCGATGGCGGCGGCGCACTTGACGCTCCCGGCGCCGATGACGAGCGCGACTCGCTTGCGGGGCCTGTCCACGTCCGGCGCCTTCAGTGCCGATCGGTGTCGAAGCTCGCGACCGCCTCTTCGACGTCGCCATACAGCTTCAGGATGCTGGTGAAACCCGAGAGCTCGAGCACGCGCAGCACGGCGGGTTGCACCGCGGCCAGGCGGAAATCGCCGCCGAGCCGACGCGTGTCCTTGAGCGTGACGAGCAGCGCGCGCAGACCCGCGCTGCTGGTATAGGCGACCTGGCTGAAATCGGCGACGACGCGCACCTGCCGGTCGCGCACCGTACGCCCGAGCACGTCGAGCAGATGTTCGGCGGTGAGACTGTCGATGCTTCCGCTGATGGCGGCGATGGTGACTTCTCCCGGTATGACGTCGATCTGCATGGTGGTTCCTGTTTCCGGTACTCAACGAATCTGCTTGACGAGCGTGACGTGGTTGCCGCGCCCGCGGTTCGGCCGGTAGCGCACCAGGTCGACCATCTGCCGCACCAGATGCCAGCCGAGTCCGCCGGGCTCGCGCCGTTCCCAGTCGGATTCGAGATCGGGTGCGCCGATCGTGTCGGGGCTGAACGCCCGGGCGCGATCCTCGATCTCGATCGTCATCTGCGTGGGATCCCAGGCGAAGGTGAGCGTGATCGGCCCGGGCGTTCCGTCGACGTATCCGTAGGTGATGATGTTCACGCTGACCTCCTCGACGGCCAGGCGCACGGCATCGCGATCGGTTGCACTCGTTCCGGCCCGCTCGCAGGCGCGTTCGGCGGCGTCGAGCAGCGCCGGCAGGTTCTCCAGCCGGGCCGCGCGGGTGATGCGCAGGCGGGTCGCTTCGGGCGTCCCGCTCATGTTGCACGTCGCTGCAACGCGCGATGGATCTTGTCGATCAGGCGCGGCAGGTCGATCGGCTTGGTGTCGAAATCGTCGCAACCCGCCTGCAACGCCCGCTCGCGGTCGCCCGACATCGCATGCGCGGTCAGCGCGATGACCGGAATCGAGCGCGTGGCGGCGCCGGCTTTCAGGCGTCGCGTCGCGTCCCACCCATCGAGCACCGGCAGGCTCATGTCCATCAGGATGAGATCGGGCGCGTCGATCTGCGCCTGTCGCAGCGCCTGCTCGCCGTCGACGGCGATGGCGAGCGCGAACCCGTGCCGCTGCAGCCGGCGCGAGAGCATGTCGCGGTTCATCTCGTTGTCCTCGACGAGCAGGATCCTAGGCATGTGCGGTTCCCTGTGCGGCCGTCCCGGACGCCGCGCCCACGGCTGCCGGCGCGACGGGCACGCGAACCGTGAAGCGCGTGCCCGCCCCGGGGTCGCTCTCGACCGTGATCTGCCCGCCCATCAGTTCGCAGAAATGGTGGGCGAGGGCCAGGCCGAGGCCGCTGCCGCCGAAGCGCCTCGTGCTCGACGCGTCGCCGGGCGTGAACGGACGGAACAGCAGCGCACGCTGCTGCGCGCTGATGCCGGGCCCGGTATCGGCGACCGCGAGCACCAGCATCGCGGGGTCCGGCTCGCACGAGGCGTCGAGCGTCACTTCGCCCGCCTGCGTGAACTTGGCGGCGTTCGACAGCAGTTGCCGCAGCACGTGGCGCAGCTTGCCGGCGTCGGCCAGCACGCGCTGAGCGGGCGGCACGCAGCGCACGGCGAAGCGGTTGCCTCCGCGCTCGATCGCATCGCGCGCGAGCGCCGCCGTTTCCTCGACGAGTTCGGCGACGTCGACGGATTCGCGCGTGAGCTCGACCTGGCCGGCCTCGATGCGCGAGAGCTCGAGCACGTCGTCGATCAGCGCGAGCAACTGCGTTCCGGCGGCGGCGATCTTGCGCAGGTCGTCGGCCTGCGCGGAATCGCCGGCGTCGATCGCGTCGGCTTCCAGCAGCTCGCTGTAGCCGATGATCGCATTGAGCGGCGTGCGCAGCTCGTGACTCATGTTGGCCAGGAATGCGCTCTTGGCGCGATTGGCCGACTCGGCGAGCACGCACGCCGCTTCGAGCTGGCGGTTCTGCTCGACGATCTGCAGGTTCTGCTGCAGCACCTCGCG
>JAKFES010000308.1:0-9307 GCA_036675585.1 Burkholderiaceae bacterium | reverse complement strand
CTCGGTGTCGACGCCGTTGTCGAAATAGCCGACGCGCGCGGCCGATTCGGGCGCGAGCGTGCGGAACAGCTCGGCCTCGGCCTGCGTCACGAACAGCGTCGCGTCGAACTCGCGCGCGATCGCGCGTTCCGATTCGAGCAGCTTGCGCGCCTCGCGCGCGTAGATCCAGCGCGACGGCGCCTTGCGGCCCTGCGCGTACTGGCGCCACTTGTCCGAATCGACGTCGCACAGGTCGGCCACGCGATGCAGCTTCGCGTGCCGTGCGCCCTGCACGTACTGCGCCATCGTCGACGAGAACACGACGACGTGCGTGATCGCGTGCTCGGCGATCGTCTGGTCGACCCAGCGCTGCAGGGCCCGGCTACGGTAATACGGAAGCGACAAAGCCTCGCCGGTGGCGAAACCCGAAAGGCTTCGCACACGCCGGCGCAGCCGATGCAATGCGACGAGATGCACCGATGCGCACAACGCCTCGAGCGTGGGCCGGTATTCCCAGTCGACCGGATCGTCGACGAAGGCGCCGAGATGCACTTCGTGGCGCGACGCCAGGTGTCGGAGCAGGTGAAACGAACGGATCTTGTCGCCCTTGTTCGGCGGGTACGGGATCCGGTGCACGAGCATCAGGAGCTTGCGTCGCATGCGGGTTCAACCGGGTGCAACGACAGGCACGGTGATCGCCGAAGGCGGTACGGACAGTTTCGCGAACTCACCGACGAGCCGCTCGACGCGCTCGTCCCACGCGTGCGAGCGTGCATAGGCGACGATCGCATCGCGGTCCCATTGCCGCACGAGCGCGCGGTCGATTGCATCGGCGAACGCATCGGCATTCCACCAGTCGACGAGCTCGCCGGTATGCGGCTCGGCGACCACTTCGGCATTGCCGCCGACGCGCGTCGTCACGACCGGAAGCCCGCAGGCCATCGCCTCGAGGAACACGTTTGCCCAGCCTTCGAACTCGGTGGCGAGCACGAAGGCGTCGGCGGCGCCGTAGAACCAGCGCAACTCGTCCTGCGGCTGGCGTCCGCAGAACCGAACCACGTCGGCAACGCCGTGCAGGCGCGCCTGTGCCTCGAGCGAAGGACGCAGGTCGCCCTGCGAGGCGCCCGCGCCGACGACGAGATACACGAGGCCCGGATGCCGCTCGCGCAACCGGGGCAGCAGCGGAATCACGCGCTGGAACCCCTTGTTCGGGACGAGGTTGCCGACGCCGATCAGAACCGGTGCATCGCCGGGGATGTTCAATCGCTCGCGGGCGGCCGCGCGATCGACCGGCGCGAAGCGCTGCGAATCGACGCCGTTGCCGATGACTTCGACTTTCGCCGCTTCCACGCCGAGCGCATGCGCGACGTTGCGCGCGAGCGCGTGCGAAACCGCGAACAGCTTCGTCGCATCGTGCAGCGCCTCGCGCAGCTTCGGCTCGCGCGAGGTGCCGATCAGCCATTCGTCCTTGCTGCCTCGAATCGTGACCGTCACCGGCAGCCCCAGTTTCCGCCCGATGCGCGTGGCCGCCCAGCCGTCCGGGTACAGGAAATGCGCATCGATCGCAGTCGCCCCGAACGCGCGGTGGACCCGGCGCACGCACCGTTCGGCGCAGACCGCCATCAGCCAGCCGTCGAAACGCTTGCCGACGCCCGGAAACGAAAGCCAGCGAGGCCGGTACACGTCGATCCCGTCCATCTTCTCGTACCGGACTCCAACCGGGCGAAAGCCCTTGCGGAACCAGCGGATCGCCCGGTCGAACGGCGACCAGGGTTGCGGTGCGACGACGACGAGCGGCACGCGGCGGGCGACGCGAAACATGCGCTCGCGAACGAAGATCCCGGCGGTCGGTGCGGCATGGCTGGGGAACAGGCTCGAGAAGACGATCAGGCGCGGTTCGGTCACGGAGGAACGAGAAACGCCGGCGCGCCGGCAGGTGCGCGAAATGGTAACGATTCTTTGCCCGCCTCGGGGCCCCGGGGTCGTGAATTACTCCACGATGACCCTTACAGGCACGACCCCACTGTCCGAATCGGGTCGCACGGGGGCGCGTCGCCCGTCTGCTTAGACTCGATCGGTCGCGAAGTCGAAACTTCGCTCTCCGGAGAAAGGCCGATGTCCACGCCCCGAGCCGATGCATTCGTCTTCTTCGGTGCGACCGGAGACCTGGCGCAGGGGAAGATCTTTCCTGCGTTGCAGGCGCTCGTGCGTTCGGGCCGCCTCGATATGCCCGTCATCGGCGTCGCACGGTCGTCGATGCCGTTGCAGGCGTTCCGGGATCGCGCACGCGCCAGCCTCGAGTCCGACGACGAGTTCGACGCGAAGTCATGGGAGGCGCTGTGCCGGCGCCTGCGGTACATCTCGGGCGACTATGCGGACGCCGAGACCTTCGCAAAGCTGCGCCGCGAACTCGGCGACGCCCGACACCCCCTGCACTACCTGGCGATCCCGCCGTCGATGTTCGAGACGGTGCTGCACGGGCTGGCCCGGGCAGGTTGCACCGAGGGCGCGCGCGTCATCGTCGAGAAGCCGTTCGGGCGCGACCTCGAATCGGCGCGCGCGTTGAACCGAACGCTGCACGCGACCTTTCCCGAGTCGTCGGTGTTCCGGATCGACCACTACCTCGGCAAGGAAGCCGTGCAGAACCTGCTCTATTTCCGCTTCGCGAACTCGTTCACCGAGCCGGTGTGGAATCGCACGTACGTGGAGTCGGTGCAGGTCACGATGGCGGAAGCTTTCGGCATTCGCAGCCGGGGCGCGTTCTACGACAGCGTCGGCGCGATCCGCGACGTCGTCCAGAACCACCTGCTGCAGGTCGTTTCGCTGCTCGCGATGGATCCACCGGTGGGTAGCGATCCCGAGGCGTTGCGCTGGGAGAAGCTGCGGTTGTTCCGTGCGATGCGTCCGCTCGACCCCTCCTCGGTCGTGCGCGGGCAGTTCCGCGGCTACCGCGACGAGCGCGGCGTGAGCGCCGATTCCCGAACCGAGACTTTCGTCGCCCTTCGTCTGCACATCGACACCTGGCGCTGGGCCGGGGTTCCGTTCTACATCCGTTCCGGCAAGTGCATGCCGGTCACGACGACCGAAGTGGTCGTCGACCTGAAGCGCCCGCCGATGGCGGTGTTCGATCGGGGGACGGCGAAGCCCTCGAATTACTTCCGCTTCCGGCTCAGCCCCGACGTCGCGGTGTCGATCGGCGCGAGGGTCAAGCGCACGGGCGAAGACATGGTCGGCGACGACGTCGAGCTGATGGCGAATTGTTGCCACGAGAGCGAAGGGAAAAGCGCCTACGAACGGCTGATCGGCGCGGCACTGCGCGGCGATTCGTCGCTCTTCATCCGCGACGATACGGTCGAGGCGGCCTGGGCAGTGGTCGAGCCGGCGCTGCACGACGAGCGGCCGATCGCGCTCTATGACCCCGGCACCTGGGGGCCACCCGCCGCGCGGGCGATCGTGGCCGGCGAGGAAGGTTGGCATGACCCGCAGCCGGCGGGCGCAGCTTCGGCGGCATGAACGCCATCTCGGGGATACGGATTCCGACGCTGTCCGGTTTTCTTGCGTCGACAGGAAATCACTTCGAGTAACTAGTCGTTGGGTTCGAACAGCGACCGCTCGACGAGCACATCCACCCCACCAGGGCAGCGGATCGATGCGGCAGGAATCGCCTGCCCTTGCCGCCATCGCAGCACGGCATCGCGCTTCGAGCCTCCGGTGACGAGGAACAGCACGGCGCGCGTGCGACTCAGGCGGGTGGCGCCGAGCGAAACGCGCTCGCGCGGGGGCTTCGGCGCATCGAACACGGGCAGTACGTCGGGTGCGTGCGCCATCATCGCCCGGTCGTCGCCCGGGAAGAGGCTGGCCGTATGGCCATCGTCGCCCAGGCCGAGCAGCACGAGGTCGAAGTCACCGACACCGGACAACGCGCGGGCGTATTCGTTGGCACCGTCTATCGGCCCGCGCTCGGCGGGAATAACGTGAATGCGCTCGGGGGGAATCGGAACATGCGCTGTGAGCGTCTCGAACGCCATCCGGTCGTTGCGCTCCACGTCGCCCGGCGGCACGCATCGCTCGTCGCCGAAATACACTTCCCAGCGAGACCAGTCGGTTTCGAGCTCGCGTAGCTTGCGATAGAGATTGCGCGGCGTGTTTCCGCCGGCCAGCACGATCCGAAACACGTCTCGCGAAGCGAGCGCGACGCCCGCGAGGCGGGCAACCTCCGCAAACGCGTAATCGTCGATGGCTTCGCCCGTCGGCAATACATGCCAACGCGTTGCGCGATCGGCCGACGGGTGCGAGCGGTTCATTTGCCCGGCATCGCAAGCACACGTTCCTTCGATGAGCTCGCGCTCATCGAGCATCCCTTGCATCGCGGCCGATATCGATGGAAAGAGGGGCATCGTCCGCTCCCTGCGATCCGGCCGTAATCGTCATTCATCCTTCCTGATCGCGTGCCCGCCGAACTGGTTGCGCAGCGCGGCCAGCAGCTTGTCCGAGAACGAATCGGCGTCGCGCGAACGCAGGCGCTCGAGCAGCGATTGCGTGATGACCGGAGCGGGTACGTTGAGGTCGATCGCTTCGGCCACGGTCCAGCGGCCCTCGCCGGAGTCCTCCACGTAGGGCGCAATTCCATCGAGCGCGGGGTTCTCCTCGAGCGCACGCGCGACGAGGTCGAGCAACCACGAACGCACGACGCTGCCGTGGCGCCAGATCTGCGCCACCTGGTGCAGGTCGAGGTCGAAGTCGGGCTTGTGCGACAGCACCGAGAAGCCCTCGGCATACGCCTGCATCAAGCCGTATTCGATGCCGTTGTGCACCATCTTCGTGAAGTGCCCGGCACCACTCGGCCCGACATGGCCCCAGCCGCGATCGGGAGCCGGGGCGAGCGCCTCGAACAGGGGTCGCAGGCGCTCGACGACCGCTTCGTCGCCGCCGATCATCAGGCTGTACCCCTCGGCGAGTCCCCACACGCCTCCGCTCGTGCCCGCATCGACGAGATCGATCCCGCTGGCCGCGCACGCTTGCGCGCGGTGCATCGTGTCCTTGTAGTACGAATTGCCGCCGTCGATCAGCACGTCGCCGCGCTGCAGCAACCCGCGCAGTGCGTCGATCGTCTGCCCGGTGACGTGCCCGGCGGGGACCATCGTCCACACGACCCGGGGCGGGTGCATCGCCGCGACGAGCGCCTCGAGCGAATCGGCCCGGTCGGCCCCGCCTTGCTCGATCGCCGCCCTCGCCTCGGGCCTGGGGTCGTAGCCCGTGACGCGATGCCCGGCGCGCACGAGCCGCAGCGCCAGGTTCGCTCCCATCCGGCCGAGGCCGACCATTCCGACGTGCATGCCGATCTCCCTTCGTCGGCCGCGCGGCTCGTGAATGCCTTCAGCGCAGCCCGAAATAGATGTTGGCGGTGAGAAAACCCTGCTTGCTGCCGCAGTCGAAGCGCTTGCCGCCGAAACGGTAACCGTGCAGGCCGGGGGTCTCGATCTGGCGGGCGAGCGCGTCGGTGAGCTGGATCTCGCCGCCGCTGCCCGGCGGCAGGTCGACGAGCGTCTTCAGGATCGACGGATGCAGGATGTAGCGCCCGACCACGGCATAGGTCGACGGAGCCTCCTCGACCGGGGGCTTTTCGACGATTGCCGTGATGCGCATGCACGGGCCCTGCTCGTCGACCGGCGAGACGATTCCGTACTTGCTGACGTCGGCGCGCGGCACCTGCTCGATCGCGACCACGCTGCCGCCGCTCGATTCGGCCAGCGGCAGCATCTGGCTCAGCACGCCTTCCGGATGCCCGTCGATCAGGTCGTCGGGCAGCAACACCGCAAAGTGCTCGTCGTCGCCGATCATCGGCGCGGCGCACAGCACTGCGTGACCGAGTCCGAGCGGCGCCGGCTGGCGCACGAACAGCACCTTCACGTGCGGCGGCAGGATGTCGCGCACCGCGGCGAGCGCCTCGTGCTTGCCCTTGGCCTCGAGCTCGGACTCGAGCTCGGGGTTGCGGTCGAAGTAATCCTCCACCGCGCGCTTCGAGCGCCCGGTGACGAAGATGAGTGTGTCGCAGCCGACCTCGATCGCCTCGTCGACCGCATACTGGATGATCGGCCGGTCGACGATGGGCAGCATTTCCTTGGGAATCGACTTGGTAGCCGGCAGGAAGCGGGTGCCCAGTCCTGCCACCGGGAAGACGGCCTTTCGCAATTGCATGATGTTCGGGTCGAAGCGGAAGGAATGGTCGATGGTACAGCGCCGAACCGACAACACCGGCGATAGAATGGCCGCGCGATGGAACCCTGGATCTCGGTCAGCACCACCCGGGATGCCGCGCGCGTGGACGGCCGCGACGGCCCGGCCCGGTTCGAGCCCGTGCAACTCGACGGATTCGAGGACGGCCCGCGTTTCGGCGTCTGGTGGCTGCCGGCCGAACGCGATCCGCGCGGCTCGATCCTGTGCGTGCAGCCGCTGGGCGACGAACGGTTCTGCGCGCGCCACGTGATCGCCGCCCAGGCCTGGCGGCTCGCCGCCCGCGGCTGGGCCGTGCTCTTGCCCGACCTGTACGGTTGCGGCGACTCGCCCGGCGACCCGAGCGAAGCCACGCTCGATGCGTGGCGAAACGACCTGCTGCGCTGCGCGATGCTGGTGCGCCAGCGCTCGCAGGGACCGAACGTGCTGTGGGGCGTTCGCGCCGGCGCGCTGCTCGGCGTGGACATCGCGGTGGCGCTCGACCAGTTGCTCGATGCGCACCTGTTCTGGCAGGCGCCCGAGCACGGGCGAAGCGTGGCCGATGCGCTGGCGACGTCGTCTCGCCTGCCCGCGCGACTGCTCGCCTCGCTCGGCGAGTTGCGCATGCAGGCGCCGCCGACCGCCGAGCGCGGCAGCCTGCCCGCCGTTTCGTTCATCGAAATCAACGATGCACCGACTTCGCTCGGCGACGTGTCGCTCGCCACGCGCGGCTTGACCGAATCGTGGCTCGACGCCGGCTACCTCGCCAACGCCCGTGCCGCGCGCGTGGCGGCCTTCTGGGACGCGCAGCAGCTCGAGCGCGCGCTGCCCGAAGCGCTGTTCGACACGACCGAGGATTTCCTCGAGTCGGTCCATTGAATCGCGCCGGTTGCGGCCAGCCGACCGCATGACGGTTCTCGAACAGCCGCGCCTGATCGGCGGCGTCACCGGTTCGCTGATCGGAATCACGACGGCGGTCGTGCGTACCGCGGACATTGCGGCACTGATCGCGCCCGTGCCGGGGTATCCGCGCACCGGCGCGTACCGCTTGCACGTGCGGCTCGCGCGCGAGCTCGCCCGCGTCGGCGTGCCGTCGCTGCGCTTCGACCCGGCGGACGGAGGCGACACCGCGGTGGGGGCCGCGCGCGCGGCCCGCTACGAAGGCGACCTCGTCGCGGCGGCCACCGATCTGGTGGCGCAGCATCCGGGCTCGAAGATCGTTTTCGTCGCCTTCGGCAACGCGGCGCTGCCGCTCGTCGAATCGCTGCGCGCGCTGCGTGCGGCAGCGCTCCCGTGCGGCGCGCTGTGCTTCATCGACCCGATGCTGGCGACGGTGCGCCCGGTCGTTCCGCGCGGATGGTGGCGCCGGATCACGGGTCGACCTTCGCCGTCGATGCAGGCGCTGCGCCAGGCTTCGCCGACGCTGCACCCCGACGAGCAGGCATGGCTGCGCTTGCCCGAGGCGGTGCGGACACTCGACGCCTCGCTGCACGTCGCGGCCGGGCACGATCTGCATGCGCGCGAACTGACACGCAACCTGATCTCCGAAGACGCGGGATGGCGGCGCGCGCTGCACAACGGCGCGTCGTTCGGGCGGATCGACGGCGCCGATGCCGGATACACGCAACCCGAGCATTGGCGCGCGCTCGTCGAATGGGCGGTGCAGCAGATCACGCATCGCAGGCTCCGGGCACGCTGAAAGTCCGTTCGCCACCGACATCGAGCCAGCCGCTCGCTTCGCGCGCGAGGCTCCCGTCCCCGTCGGCGCCCACCCGTACGGGCGCAGTCGGCGCGTCGATCGCGGGCGATGCGCCTCCCGCCGGCGCAGCGTCCCGGTGGTACGCTGCGCCGGGCGCTGCCGCGGCCGATCGAACGGCCGATTCGGTTCGGTGCGGCGTCTTGACGCTGCGTCGCGCAGCGCTTTGCATCCGCACGGTGGCGGCGACCCGCACCGGCCAGCGGGCGACCGGGCGCCCCGAAGCATCGGGCGCGAGATAGATCGGACACGCCCACGCGCGCGGCGCCGTGGGCGGCAACCCCGTCGAGGGCGATCGGCTGCCCAGCTCGACGAGCCCGACGCGCCTGCGTGCGGGCGGCGCGCATCCGTCGACGACCCGCATCCACCACACCGCCAGCGCGCCGACCAGCGGCACGGTCATCGGCACGCCATAGCGCAATTCGATCTTGAGCAGATTCGCGTCGGTGAGCGTCTGCTGCGATCGCGCGCCGATCGGCGCGCCGCCGGACGTCGAACCGCCCGCCGAAGACGGCGTTCGCAACGAGGCCCATTGCAGACTGTCGTTGGGAATCTCGTCGACGCCCGCGATCGGTCGGCCCAGCGCGTCGCGCGCAGGCTCGGCCCAGTCGTCGAAGCTCTCACCCGTGGGCGCGATCTGGCGCCATGCGATCCAGCCCGCGGCGATGCCGCGACCGAGCCGCAGGCGCGACGCCGCCCACGCCGATTCGAGCGAACGCGGCGTTCCGGGGCCCTGCCAGAACGGCATCAATCCTCGGGCGAGCCCGGCCTCGATCGCCTCGGGCCGCGCCTGTGCAACGCTGCCTGCGCGCGCCGCCTCGAACAATGCGTACTCGACCGCGCTGCGCGCCTGGAAAAGCAGCGCCCACTGCAAGGCGCCGAGCCCGAGCAGCAGCACGATCGGTGCGGCGAGCAGCGTCTCGACCAGCGCGCTCGCGCGCTGCCTGCGCGCGCCCGTGCGCGCAAGGGGCCGCGACGCGTTCACGGGCGCGGCTCGCCGCGGATGTAATCGACGACCGGAAGCGTTTCGCGCTGCGACGCCCGAATGCCCGGCGCCGCCCGATCGGGCCGGGCTCGCTGCGACGACGAGATCGGCGACGCCGACCCCTTCGGCGACGGCGACACGGTCTGCGGCCCGGACCGCGCCCGCGGCTCGGCGAGCGGCGTGACCACCGGCCCGCGCGATGCGATCGACTCGAGCGCGTGCTGCGTGCGCTCGATTGCGCGCGCAACCGACTCGGTATCGCCCGCGACCGCGCCGACCTCGCCCATTCGCTCGAGCGTGCGCAAGGTCTGGCGGGCCAGCTCGAGATTGACCAGCGCGAGGTTGTAGAGCGCCTTCGCGCGCACCGCAGGATC
>JAKFES010000210.1:0-9545 GCA_036675585.1 Burkholderiaceae bacterium | reverse complement strand
TCACCACCGCATCGCTGTTCTGCGGCTTCTACGCGGTGGTGCAGGCGATGAACATCCGTTTCGAGGCGGCCGCGATCGCGATCTTCATCGCGATGGTGCTCGACAGCCTCGACGGGCGCGTCGCGCGCATGACGAACACGCAGAGCGCCTTCGGCGAGCAGTACGACAGCCTGTCGGACATGGTCTCGTTCGGCGCGGCGCCCGCGCTCGTCATCTACGAGTGGTCGCTGCGCGGCCTGGGCAAATGGGGCTGGCTCGCCGCGTTCGTCTACGTTGCCGGCGCGGCGCTGCGCCTGGCGCGCTTCAACACGAACATCGGCGTCGTCGACAAGCGCTTCTTCCAGGGCCTGCCCAGTCCGGCCGCCGCGGCGCTCGTCGCCGGACTGGTCTGGCTCGTCACCGACCTGCGCGAATCGAAGTGGATCTCGGCCAGCGGCGAAGACCTCGCCTGGCTGTCGTTCGTCATCACCGTCTACGCCGGCATCACGATGGTGTCGAACGCGCCGTTCTACAGCTTCAAGGACATCAACCTCAAGAAGAGCGTGCCGTTCATCTTCGTGATCGGCGTCGTGATGCTGTTCGTCCTCGTGTCCTCGGATCCGCCGACGGTGCTGTTCCTGCTGTTCCTGCTCTACGGCGTGTCGGGCTACGTGCTGTGGATCTGGCGCTGGCGAAAAGGCGAGCCTGCACCGTGGCGGCGCGAGGCGTGGAAATCGGACGACGACGACGATCCCGACGACGACTACGACGACGCGTTCGACGAAACCGACGAGCGCGACCCGCGCCGCTGATCCGCACGCCGCTTTCCTTTCGACCGGGCGCGGTTTGACCCGCTTCGACCGCGCATCCTAGAATGGCGGGCTTTTTCTCCGCCGGTGCCGAATCGATGAAGTCTCGCAAGCCGCTCGTTGCCGGGAACTGGAAAATGAACGGCGACAACGTGTTCGCCGAGCATCTGCTCGGCGAGCTGCGCGGGCGGCTCGAGCGCGAGCCGCTGTCGCAGATCGAGGTCGCCGTGTTCCCGCCGTATCCGTATCTCGCGCAGGCCGCCCGACGGCTGCACGGCAGCGGCGTCGAATGGGGCGCGCAGAACGTGTGCGCGATGCCCAACGGGGCGTTCACCGGCGAGGTGTCGGCGTCGATGCTGGTCGATCTCGGTTGCCGCTGGGTGATCGTCGGTCATTCCGAGCGTCGGCAGATCGCCGGCGAGAACGACGACGAGGTCGCCGCGAAAGTCGCGATGGCCGCTGCGCAGGGGCTCGGTGTCATCGCCTGCGTCGGCGAGACGCTCGACGAGCGCGAAGCCGACCGGACCGAGGCCGTTCTCGCGCGCCAGGTCGACGCGCTCGTCGGCGCACTGGCGGGGCTCGCGAGCGGGCAGTCCGGCGTGCGCATCCCGCCCGAGCGCTTCGTCGTCGCCTACGAGCCGGTGTGGGCGATCGGCACCGGACGCACCGCGTCGCCGGAGATCGCGCAGCACGCGCATCGCTTCATTCGCGAGCGCCTGGCGGCGCTCGACGGGGGCGGGCACGCGACGCGCATCCTGTACGGCGGCAGCGTCAAGCCCGAGAACGCGGCGAGCCTGTTCGCGATGCCCGACGTCGACGGCGGACTCATCGGCGGGGCGGCATTGATCGCGGACGACTTCCTCGCGATCTGTCGCGCGGCGGCCCGCTGAACACGAAACCGAGGAGTTGCTTCGATGACCTGGCTCGTCAACCTGTTGATGGTCGTGCAGGTGCTTACCGCGCTCGGCGTGATCCTGCTGGTGCTGCTGCAGCACGGCAAGGGCGCCGACATGGGTGCGGCGTTCGGCGGCGGCGCCTCGGGCAGCCTGTTCGGCGCCAGCGGCTCGGCGAACTTCCTGAGCCGCTTCACCGCGGTCCTCGCGGCGTTGTTCTTCATCAGCACGCTCGTGCTCGCGATGTACGGCCACCGTCGTCCCGAGGCGCCGGCGAGCGTGATGGAAGCGCCCGTCACGGCCCCCGCGCCGGCGACGCGTCCGTCGGACGTTCCGCCGACCGACGTGCCTCCGGCGGCCCCTGCCTCGGGTGCTGCTTCGGGTGCTGCTTCGGGCGCCGCTTCGGGCGCCGCTTCGGGCAGCGCGAACCCCGCTTCCCCCGCGCCTTCGGGCAGCGGCGGCTTTGGAGCGAACGACATTCCGAAGTAAGATAGCGGGCTTGCTTGCGATTGAATTCGTGCCGACGTGGTGGAATTGGTAGACACGCTATCTTGAGGGGGTAGTGGCGAAAGCTGTGCGAGTTCGAGTCTCGCCGTCGGCACCAGTCAGGATGTCTTGATGCTCGAAAACTACTTGCCCGTCCTGCTGTTCATCCTGGTGGGCGTTGCCGTCGGTGTCGGGCCGATGCTGATCGGCAAGTTGCTCGGCCCCACCCGTCCCGATCCCGAAAAGCTCTCTCCGTACGAATGCGGCTTCGAAGCGTTCGAAGACGCGCGGATGAAGTTCGACGTTCGCTACTACCTGGTCGCGATCCTGTTCATCCTGTTCGACCTGGAAATCGCTTTCCTGTTCCCGTGGGCGGTTTCGCTCGATGCGATCGGCTTCTTCGGTTTCGTGTCGATGATGGTGTTCCTGGCGATCCTCGTCGTCGGGTTCCTTTTCGAATGGAAGCGAGGCGCGCTCGACTGGGAGTGATTTCGCGGCGCGCGCGCCGTTGTGGCGTGATCGCGCGGCCCGTGTGCCGCGCTCTGGCCCGGAGGGCCTGTCGATGGGCATGGAAGGGGTACTGAATCAGGGGTTCGTCACGACGCAGCTCGACAAGCTGGTCAACTGGACGCGAACCGGATCGATGTGGCCGATGACCTTCGGCCTGGCGTGCTGTGCCGTGGAGATGATGCACGCGGGCGCTGCGCGCTACGACCTCGATCGCTTCGGCGTGATCTTCCGTCCGAGCCCGCGCCAGTCCGACGTGATGATCGTCGCCGGCACGCTGTGCAACAAGATGGCGCCGGCGCTGCGCAAGGTCTACGACCAGATGCCCGAGCCGCGCTGGGTCATCTCGATGGGCTCGTGCGCCAACGGCGGCGGCTATTACCACTACTCGTACTCGGTGGTGCGCGGATGCGATCGCATCGTTCCGGTCGACATCTACGTGCCGGGCTGCCCGCCGACCGCCGAGGCGCTGATCTACGGAATCATCCAGCTACAGGACAAGATCCGTCGCACGAGCACGATCGCTCGGTAGTGCGCCGATGCCGACGCCCCCCGCTTCCCGACCGTCCCCGTTGCCCATGAACCCGTCTCCGGCTGCCACCGTGCCCGTCACCGCGCTGCAGGCGCTCGAAGCGGCGTTGCGCGATTCGCTCGGCGACGCGCTGCGCAAGCTCGTCGTGCGGCTCGGCGAGATCACGGTCGAGATCGATCCGTCGATGCACGAAGCCGTCGCGCTGCGTCTGCGCGACGACCCGGCGCTGCGCTTCGACACGATGGTCGACCTGTGCGGCGTCGACTACCGCACCTACGGCGACGGCACGTGGAGCGGGCCGCGCTTCGCCGTCGTGCTGCACCTGCTGTCGGTCGAGCGCAACTGGCGCGTTCGCGTGCGCAGCTTCTGCGCCGACGACGACTTTCCCGTCCTCGATTCGGTGACCGGCGTGTGGCCGGCCGCCGGCTGGTTCGAGCGCGAGGCCTTCGACCTGTTCGGCATCGTCTTCGAGGGGCACTCCGACCTGCGACGCATCCTCACCGACTACGGCTTCGTCGGCCACCCGTTCCGCAAGGATTTCCCGGTGAGCGGATACGTCGAGATGCGCTACGACCCCGAGCAGCAGCGCGTGATCTACCAGCCGGTGACGATCCCGGCGCGCGAGATCGTGCAGCGGGTGATCCGCGAGGAAGGGTATGGGCCCGAGCGGGTTTGAGGGGGTGGGCGTGAGAGGGAACCCCAACGTGGCGTGCGCGCTGAATTTTGGCTGCGGCCGGCGGCTTCGCCGCCTTAACGTCCGCTGCGCGGACGTTAGCCTCCGCCGAAGTTCAGCGTGTAACGCGGCGCGAACACGAGAGTCTGTCGAGCTTTACCGTGGCTGAGATCAAGAATTACACGCTGAACTTTGGCTTCGGCCGGCCGGCTTCGCCGGCCTTGACGTCCGCTGCGCGGACGTCAGCCTTCGCCGAAATTGAGCGTGTAACGCGGCGCGAACACGAGCGACTGTCAGGGCAGGTACGTGGCTGAGATCAAGAATTACACGCTCAATTTTGGCCCGCAGCACCCGGCGGCGCATGGGGTGTTGCGGCTCGTGCTCGAGCTCGACGGCGAGATCGTGCAGCGGGCCGACCCGCACATCGGGCTGCTGCATCGGGCGACCGAGAAGCTCGCCGAAACGCGCACGTACCTGCAGAACGTCCCGTACATGGATCGGCTCGATTACGTGTCGATGATGTGCAACGAGCACGCGTACGTGATGGCGGTCGAGAAGCTGCTCGGCATCGAGGTGCCGCTGCGCGCGCAGTTCATTCGCGTGATGTTCGACGAGATCACGCGCATCCTGAACCACCTGCTGTGGATCGGTGCGCACGCGCTCGACGTCGGCGCGATGGCGGTGTTCCTGTATGCGTTCCGCGAGCGCGAAGACCTGATGGACGTCTACGAGGCGGTCTCGGGCGCGCGCATGCACGCGGCCTATTACCGCCCGGGCGGCGTCTACCGCGACCTGCCCGATGCGATGCCGAAATATCGCGCGTCGAAAACGCGCGGCGAGCAGGTCGTGCGCGAGCTGAACCGCGATCGCGATGGTTCGGTGCTCGATTTCATCGAGGCGTTCGCCAACCGCTTTCCCGGATACGTCGACGAATACGAAACGCTGCTCACCGACAACCGGATCTGGAAGCAGCGCCTGGTCGGCGTCGGCATCGTCGATGCCGACCGCGCCAAGGCGCTCGGCTTCACCGGGCCGATGCTGCGCGGTTCGGGCGTGGCCTGGGACCTGCGCAAGATGCAGCCGTACGAGGTCTACGATCTCGTCGATTTCGACATCCCGATCGGTCGCAACGGCGACTGCTACGACCGGTACCTGGTCCGCGTCGAGGAGATGCGCCAGAGCAACCGGATCATCCGGCAGTGCATCGAGTGGCTGCGCAACAACCCGGGCCCGGTGATCGTCGACAACTACAAGGTCGCGCCTCCGCCGCGCGTGGCGATGAAAAGCGGCATGGAAGAGCTGATCCATCACTTCAAGCTCTTCTCCGAAGGCATGCACGTGCCCGAGGGCGAGGCCTATGCCGCCGTCGAGCATCCGAAGGGCGAATTCGGCATCTACCTGATCTCCGACGGCGCCAACAAGCCCTACCGACTGAAGATCCGCGCCGCGGGATTCCCGCACCTGCAGGCGCTCGACGAGATGACGCGCGGACACATGCTCTCGGACGTCGTCACCGTGATCGGAACGCAGGACATCGTGTTCGGCGAAATCGATCGCTGAAGCGAGACGCTCAACCCGCCCGAAAACCCACGCTCATGAACGCCGCATCCGACACCCACCGACTGCTCAGCGACGAAGCCTACGCGCGCATCGATCGCGAGTTGCAGAAGTTTCCGCCCGATCGCAGGCGCTCCGCGGTCATCGCCGCGCTCACGCTCGCGCAGGACGAGATCGGCTGGGTGTCGAAGGAGGCGATCGAGGACGTCGCCAGGTACCTCGATCTGCCCCCGGTCGCGGTCTACGAGGTGGCGAGCTTCTACACGATGTTCAACACGGCTCCGGTCGGCCGGTACAAGCTCTCGGTGTGCACGAACCTGCCGTGCGCGCTGCGCGACGGCTCGAAGGCCGGCGAATACCTGAAGAGCCGGCTCGGCATCGACTACAACCAGACGACCGCCGACGGCCTGTTCACGCTCAAGGAGAGCGAGTGCCTGGGCTCGTGCGGCGACGCGCCGGTGCTGCTGGTCAACAACAAGCGGATGTGCAGCTTCATGGGCAACGAACAGCTCGACGCGCTGATCGCCGAGTTGCGCGCCGAGGCAGCCGCCGAGCCGGCGCGGCGCGAGGACTGACATGGGCGCACAAGACCTCCTGATCGAAGCACGCGCCCAGCAGACCTGCTTCCACGGCCGCCACATCCAGCCGCAGATCTACGCCGGGCTCGTTTCGGCCGACGGCTGGCGCCTGAAGGACTACGAGCAGCGCGACGGCTACCAGGCGCTTCGCAAGATCCTCGCCGAGGGCATGACGCCCGAGCAGGTGATCGCCGAGGTCAAGGCGTCGGGGCTGCGCGGCCGCGGCGGCGCGGGTTTCCCGACCGGCCTGAAGTGGAGCTTCATGCCGAAGAAGTTCGACGGCCCGAAATACCTGGTGTGCAACTCCGACGAGGGCGAGCCGGGCACCTTCAAGGACCGCGACATCCTGCGCTACAACCCGCACATCGTCATCGAGGGCATGGCGATCGCGGCCTACGCGATGGGCATCTCGGTCGCCTACAACTACATCCACGGCGAGATCTGGGAAACCTACGAGCGCTTCGAGGAGGCGCTCGAAGAGGCGCGCGCAGCGGGCTATCTCGGCGAGCGGATCCTCGGCTCCGATTTCTCCTTCCAGCTGCACGCGTTCCACGGCTACGGCGCGTACATCTGCGGCGAGGAAACCGCGATGCTCGAGTCGCTCGAGGGCAAGAAGGGCTGGCCGCGCTTCAAGCCGCCTTTCCCGGCGAGCCACGGCCTGTACGGCAAGCCGACGACGATCAACAACACCGAGACGCTCGCCGCGGTGCCGTGGATCCTGCGCAACGGCGCGCAGAAGTATCTCGAGGTCGGGCGGCCGAACAACGGCGGCACGAAGATCTTCTCGATGTCGGGCGACGTCGAGCGCCCGGGCAATTACGAAGTCCCGCTCGGGACGCCCTTCGCGAAGCTGCTCGAGCTCGCCGGCGGCGTGCGCGGCGGGCGCAAGCTGAAGATGGTCATCCCCGGCGGCTCGTCGATGCCGGTGCTGCCCGGCGACGTGATGATGGCCACCGACATGGACTACGACTCGATCGCGAAGGCCGGGTCGATGCTCGGCTCGGGGGCGGTCATCGTGATGGACGAGACGCGCTGCGCGGTGAAGTCGCTGCTGCGGCTGTCGTATTTCTATTACGAGGAATCGTGCGGGCAGTGCACGCCGTGCCGCGAGGGCACCGGCTGGCTGTGGCGCATCGTGAACCGGGTCGAGCACGGCGAAGGGACGATGGAAGACCTCGACGAGCTCGATCGCATCGCCTACAACATCCAGGGCCGCACGATCTGCGCGCTCGGCGACGCGGCCGCGATGCCGGTGCGCGCGTTCCTGAAGCACTACCGCGACGAGTTCGCCCACCACGTCGAGCACAAGAGCTGCGTCGTGTCCCCTTACCTCTGAGTCGCTTTCACGGCGCAACGAACGGGATCGAGATGGTCAAGCTGGAGATCGACGGCCGCGAAGTCGAGGTGTCCGAGGGCAGCATGCTGATGCATGCGGCGCACAAGCTCGACATCTACATTCCGCATTTCTGCTATCACAAGAAGCTCTCGATCGCGGCGAACTGCCGCATGTGCCTGGTCGAGGTCGAGAAGGCGCCCAAGCCGCTGCCCGCCTGCGCCACGCCGGTGAGCAACGGCATGAAGGTCTTCACGCGCTCCGACATGGCGCTGCGCGCGCAGAAAGGCGTGATGGAGTTCCTGCTGATCAACCATCCGCTCGACTGCCCGGTGTGCGACCAGGGCGGCGAGTGCCAGCTGCAGGACCTCTCCGTCGGCTACGGGTACTCGGCGTCGCAGTTCAAGGAGCGCAAGCGCGTCGTCACGCCCAAGCCGATGGGCCCGCTGATCTCGGCGCAGCACATGCAGCGCTGCATCCACTGCACGCGCTGCGTGCGTTTCGGCATCGAGATCGGCGGGATCATGGAACTCGGGATGGCCAACCGCGGCGAGCATTCCGAGATCCTCAGCTTCGTCGGGCGCTCGGTCGATTCGGAGCTGTCGGGCAACATGATCGACGTCTGCCCGGTGGGCGCGCTCACCAGCAAGCCGTTTCGCTTCAGCGCACGCAACTGGGAGCTGTCGCGGCGCAAGTCGGTGTCGCCGCACGATTCGCTCGGCTCGAACCTGCTCGTGCAGGTCAAGGGCAACCGCGTGATGCGCGTGCTGCCGCTGGAGAACGAGGCGGTCAACGAGTGCTGGCTGTCCGACCGCGACCGCTTCTCGTACGAGGCGCTCGCCAGCGAGGAGCGCCTCGCCGCGCCGATGATCCGCCAGGACGGCGAATGGCGCGTCGTCGACTGGGCGGCGGCGCTCGATTACGCGTCGCACGCGATGCGCACCGTGCGCGACGAACACGGCCCGCAGGCGCTCGCCGCGCTCGGCTCGGGGCAGAGCACCGTCGAGGAGCTGCACCTGCTCGCGCGGCTGATGCGCGGAATCGGCAGCGCGAACGTCGACTTCCGCACGCGGCAGGTCGATTTCTCCGGCGATGCGCGCCGCGCCGGCGTGCCGTGGCTCGGCATGCCGGTGGCCGACGTCGAATCGCTGCACGCGCTGCTGCTGGTCGGATCGACGCTGCGCAAGGATCATCCGTTGTTCGCCGCGCGCGTGCGCAAGGCGGCGAAGGACGGTGCCCGGGTCTCGGTGCTGCACGCCGCCGACGACGACCTGCTGATGCCGCTCGCCGAGCGCTTCGTCGTCGCGCCGTCGCGCTGGGTGGCGGCGCTGCGCGAAGTGCTCGCCGCGCTGCTCTCGGCCAGCGGCGCGAGCGCGCCGGCCGAGGTCGCCGCGCAACTGGACGGCGTCGAGCCGGGCGAGGCGGCGCGCGCCGTCGCGGCTTCGCTCGCCGGCGCCGGCGACAAGCGCGCGGTGCTGCTCGGCAACGCGGCGGTGCGCCATCCCGAATACGAGCGGATCGCCGCGCTCGCGCGCGCGATCGCCGACGCGGCCTCGGCTTCGTTCGGCGTGATCGGCGAAGCGGCCAACTCGGTCGGCGGCTACCTGGCCGGTGCCGTTCCGCGCGACGGCGGACTCGACGCGCTGCGCATGTTCGAGCAGCCGCGCAAGCTGTACCTGCTGGCGAACGTCGAGCCCGCGCTCGACCATGCGCGCCCGGCGCTCGCGCTCGAGGCGCTCGCCGGTGCCGAGTCGGTGATTGCGCTCACCGCGTACCGCTCGCCCGAGCTGATGGAAGTCGCCGACTGCCTGCTGCCGATCACGCCGTTCAGCGAAACCGCGGGCACCTACGTCAATTGCGAGGGGCGCGTGCAGCCGTTCAACGGCGTGACGCCGCCGATCGGCGATGCCCGTCCGGCGTGGAAAGTGCTGCGCGTGCTCGGCAACCTGCTCGAGCTCGACGGATTCGATGCCGACAGCCCCGAGCAGGTGCGCAAGGCGGCGCTGCCCGGCGACGTCGCCGGGTTGCTCGACAACACGCTGCGTCCGGCCGCGCCGGGCGAGGGCGGTCCTGCCGCGCCGGCGCTCGAGCCGGGGGCGCTCGAGCGCCTGGCCGAAGTGCCGATCTACGCCGCCGACCCGGTCGTGCGCCGTGCACCGAGCCTGCAGCAGACGACCGACGCCACCACGGCGCCGCGT
>JAKFES010000185.1:0-9560 GCA_036675585.1 Burkholderiaceae bacterium | reverse complement strand
GTACATGGCGCTGCAGCGCGAGCGGCTCGACGTCTGCGCGCGCCCGGGCGTGGCCGGGGCGCTGGTTCGCAAGCTGCTGCAGTTCGACGCGCCCGAGCGAGCCGAGGCGCAGCGCCGCGTCGAGGTCGTCGTTCTCTCGCGCAACGACCCCGTCAGCGGATTGCGCGTGTTCCGCTCGGCGCGCCAGGCGGGCCTGCGCCTGGAGCGCGGCGTCTTCACGCGCGGGCGCGCGCCGTGGCGCTATCTGCAGGCGCTCAAGGCGAACCTGTTCCTGTCGGCCAACGCCGAGGACGTCGCCGCGGCGCTCGGCGCGGGCATTCCCGCCGCGCGCGTGTATCCGCAATCGGTCCAGGCGTCCGAATCGCACCCCGACGAGATCCGCATCGCGTTCGACGGCGATGCGGTGCTGTTCTCCGACGAGTCCGAGCGCGTGTTCCGCGCCGGCGGGCTCGATGCGTTCCACCGGCACGAAACCGAGCAGGTCGCGCAGCCGCTTCCGCCGGGGCCGTTCAAGCCGCTGCTCGAGGCGTTGCACCGGTTGCAGCACGAAGACCCGTCGCGCGACGACATTCCGGGCATCCGCATCCGTACCGCGCTGGTCACCGCGCGCAGCGCGCCTGCGCACGAACGTGCGATCCGCACGCTGATGCAGTGGGGCGTGGAAGTCGACGAGGCGATGTTCCTCGGCGGGCTCGAGAAAGGTCCGTTCCTGAACGAATTCGAGCCCGATTTCTTCTTCGATGATCAGACCGGGCACTGCGAATCGGCCGCGCGCTTCGCGCCCGCGGGCCACGTGCCGTCGGGCATCGCCAATTCGCGCCTGCCGGAATGAAACCGCTTCCCTTCGTCACGCATGCCGGCATCGTCGCGCCGCTCGACGCGGCCAACGTCGATACCGACGCGATCTTTCCGAAGCAGTACGGGCGCTCGATCGAGGCGAGCGGCTTCGGCCCGGTGCTGTTCGACAACTGGCGCTATCTCGATCCGGGCGACCTCGGCGTCGATCATTCCACGCGCCGGGAGAACCCCGATTTCGTCCTGAACCGCGAGCCGTATCGCCGCGCAACGGTGCTGCTCGCGCGCGAAAACTTCGGCTGCGGGTCGAGCCGCGAGCACGCGGTCTGGGCGCTGCGCGACTTCGGTTTTCGCGCCATCGTCGCACCGTCGTTCGCTTCGATCTTCGCCGACAACGCGCTCGCCAACGGGCTGCTGACGATCCGCTTGCGCAGCGACGACGTCGCCGCGCTCTTCGACTGGGCGCGCGCGCAGCGTGAACCACGGGTGGCGATCGACCTGCCGTCGCAGCGTCTGGACGCCGGTGCGCGCAGCTGGCATTTCACGATCGAAGCGCGCTCGAAGCAGGCGCTGCTGGCCGGTTGGGACGCGATCGAGCGCACGATGCAGCACGGCGAGGCGATCCGGGCGTTCGAAGCGCGCCGTCTCGTCGCGCATCCATGGCTGCTCGAGCAGCGGCGCGACGACGCCGGTGACTGAGTAAAACCGGTCGTTCGTCCGGGGCGCGTTCACCGCAGGCGGCAGCGGGTGCCGATTCCCGGAAACCGGGGGTTGCGTCGCCGACCGTAGGCGCGCTGCGGGGCGAGCGCCACGGAACCCGTCAGCGCCCCTTTCGCTTCGGCTGCAGAATGGTCCCGGTGCAGTTCGCCGAGCCGCAGCGGCACGCCCAGATGCGCTTCATCGCTTTCGTGTGCGCTACGTCGAGCACGATCCCGTAGTTGTACGTGAGCTCCTCGCCGGCGCGGATGTCGCGGATCGATTCGATGTACACGCGATCGCGGCGCGGGTCACCGTGCTCGTTCTCGACGAGCACGGCCTCGCAGTTCGGATCGCAGCTGTGGTTGATCCAGCGCGCGCTGTTGCCCTCGCGGTTCGCGTCGAGCACGTATTTCTCGTTGAGCACGAACAGGAACGTGTGCCCGGTATCGGCGCTCTCCGGGTACAGCGCGTCGCTCTGCGCATGCGTGATCATGCGCCCCTTGTACTGGATGAGGCGTGTTCCCGCGGGAATGTCGGTCGCGGCGAAGACGCCGTTCCCGTGGATCTGCGAACGGCGCGTGACGATTCGGGCTGGCATGGTGTTCGGTTTATGGGGAATCCGGCATTCTGAGGCATCGGCGAACGAGCGCCGCTCGTGGCTTGCTCAGGGCTTCGTGTGCAGCCGGTTCATCGCCGCCTCGGCATCGCCGGCGACGAGCAAGGGCACGCTCTCGAGCGCGCGGCCGATCGCCTCGTCGATCGCCTGCTGCTGCTCGCGCGTGGGTCGATGCAGCACGAAGTCGACGACTTCCTGGTTCAGTTGCAGGCTGCGCGGGTGGCCGATGCCGATCCGCAGCCGCCAGAAGTCGGCGCTGCCCATCCGCGCGTCGATGTCGCGAAGTCCGTTGTGCCCGGCATGACCGCCGCCGCGCTTGAGCTTCGCCTGCCCGGGCAGCAGATCGAGTTCGTCGTGCACGACGAGGATCTGCCCCGGCGCGATCCGGTAGAAGTTCGCCATCGCGACGACCGATTGCCCCGAGCGGTTCATCCAGGTCGTAGGCTCGAGCAGGAACACCGCGTCGTCGCCGATGCGCGCGCGGCCGACGAGCCCGGAGAATTTTCCCTCGCGCACCATCGAAGCGCCGTACGCGCGGGCGAGTGCGTCGACGAAGAGAAAGCCGGCGTTGTGCCGGTCGTGCTGGTGCTCGCTGCCCGGATTGCCCAGGCCGACGATGAGGCGGATCGCGTTCATGGGGTGGTGCCGTGTCCCTGGACCGTTGCGGAAGCATCGGTGGCGTAGGCGAGCGCGGGCCAACGGTGTCGCAGGTACAGCCATGCGACGAGTCCGATGCCGAGCATCGCGAGTGAGGTCGCCGCGAGGGCGACGGTCGAGTGCATGACGATCGGCGCGACGACGCCGGCGACCAGGCCGTTGGCGACGCTGCCGACGACCGCCTGCAGCGAAGACGACATTCCGCGGCGCAACGGGAACAGATCGAGCACCATCAGCGTCACCGCCGGAACGTTCAGCGCCCAGCCGAAGGAGAACACCGCGATCGGCAGCAGCGCCCACCAGGCGCGCGGCTCGAACAGCAGGTTCGCGACGAGATTCACGACGCCGATGGTGAACATCACGATGAAGCCGAAACGGATCTGCGTGCGCGCCGGCACGCGTCCCGCGATCCGCCCGCTGACCCACGCGCCCGACATGATGCCCGCGATCGTCAGGACGAAGAACCGGAAGAACTCGGTCGGGCCGAGCCCCAGGTGCGTGCCGAGGAATTCGGGTGCCGACAGCACGTACAGGAACATCCCGTTGAAGGGAATGCCGCTGGCCAGGGCGAGCAGCAGGAAGCGCGGATCGGAGAGCAGTTGCGAGTACCCGCGAAGCAGGTGCCGCACTTCGAAGGGCTGCCGGTGCGTCGGATGCAGCGTCTCCGGCAGGTATCGCCAGTTCGCCGCCCACAGCAGCACGCCGATCAGCGCCAGGAACCAGAAGATCCCGTGCCAGTCGACGTGAACGAAGAGCCAGCCTCCGATGATCGGCGCGATCGCCGGCGCGACGCCGAAGTAGATCGTCACCTGCGACATGACGCGCTGCGCGTCCTCGGGCGGGAACATGTCGCGGATCACCGCGCGCGAGACGACGATCCCGGCGCCGGTCGACAGGCCCTGCAGCGCGCGGAAGAAGATCAACGATCCGATCGTCGGCGAGAGTGCGCACCCGATCGACGCGAGCGTGAAGATGCCCACCCCCCACAGCACCACCGGCCGGCGTCCGTAGCTGTCGGCCAGCGCGCCGTGGAACACGTTCATGAACGCGTAGCCGAACAGGTAGGCAGACAGCGTCTGCTGCATCTGCACCGGCGTTGCGTGGAGTGCGCGCGCGATGCCCGAGAACGCGGGCAGGTACGTGTCGATCGAGAACGGGCCGAGCATGCCGAGCGCGGCGAGCAGCGCGGCGAGCGCCCAGCGCGGACCGGTCCACAGGCGAGCGGCTTCGGGATTCATCGGTACGGCGAGGCGCAAACGAAAAACCCGGGACGAACCCGGGCCTCGTACGGTCTTGACCCGGGCGCTGGGCCCGGGCGGGTGGGCGAAGTAGGGGTCGTCTCGATCCGGCCGATCACGACTTCTTGGCGGCCGGCGCCGCGGCCGGCGCGGCTGCGGCGGGCGCCGCCTCGGGCTCCTCTTCGGCGGCTCCCGGGATCGTCACGGTGACGACGACCGGGTTCTCGCCGGAAGGCAGCACCGACGAAACGCCTGCGGGGAACTGGATGTCGCTCAGGTGGATCGATTTCCCGGCCTCGAGACGCGAGAGATCGACTTCGATGAAGCTCGGCAGCGCGCCCGGCAGGCAGCTGACCTCGACTTCGGTGATGACGCGCCCGATGATCCCGGCCGAGAGCTTCACCGCCGGCGCGCTTTCCTCGTTGACGAAATGCAGCGGAACCTTGACGGTGATCTTCTCGTCGGCGGCGATGCGCTGGAAATCGATGTGCAGCACCTGCGGCTTGTACGGGTGCCACTGCACGTCGCGCAGCAGCACCTGCGCGCGGGCGTCGCCGATTTCCATGTCGAGGATCGACGAGTGGAATCCCTCGGCGCGAAGCGCGTGATACAGCGGATTGTGCTCGATCGCCACGGGCGTTGCCTCGCCCTTGCCGCCGTACACGATTCCCGGCACGAAGCCGGTCCGACGCAGGCGGCGGCTCGCACCGGTACCCTGCTCCTTGCGAATGCTTGCAACGATTTTCATCGTTTGTCCTTACGGTTGCGCCCCGCGTCCGCGACCAGAACGACGGGGCCTCCACACAAGCCGGCGCGTCGCGCCGGTCCGTTCACCGGCGCAGCGCACCGGAGTTCTCTCTGCAGGCGGCGCTCGCGCACCGCCGGATTTTCGAGCTTCAATCGACGAACAGCGAAGACACCGAGTCGGCCCGGCTGATGCGCAGGATCGTCTCGGCCAGCAGTTGCGCGCACGACAGCACGCGGATGCGCGAGCTCGCCCGCCCCTCGGGCGACAGCGGGATCGTGTCGGTGACGATCAGTTCGTCGAGCGCCGAGTTGTCGACGCGCGCGACGGCCCCTCCGGAGAGCACTGCGTGCGTGCAGTATGCGACGACGCGACGCGCACCGCGTTCCTTCAGTGCCACCGCGGCCTTCACCAGCGTGTTCGCCGTGTCGACGATGTCGTCCATGATCACGCAGGTGCGGCCCTGCACGTCGCCGATGATGTTCATCACCTCGGCGACGTTCGCCTTCGGGCGCCGCTTGTCGATGATCGCCAGGTCGGAGTCGAGCCGCTTCGCGAGCGCGCGGGCGCGAACGACGCCGCCGACGTCGGGCGAGACGACGATCGGATCGGGGAACTGCTGCTTGTGCACGTCGGCGAGCAGCAGCGGAGCCGCGTAGACGTTGTCGACCGGGATATCGAAGAACCCCTGGATCTGCTCGGCGTGCAGGTCCATCGTGAGCAGTCGATCGACGCCCGCGGTCTGCAGCATGTTCGCGATGAGCTTGGCGCTGATCGCCACGCGCATCGAGCGCACGCGCCGATCCTGTCGCGCGTAGCCGAAGTACGGAAGCGCCGCGGTGATGCGTCCGGCCGATGCGCGACGCAGCGCATCGACCATGATCAGCACTTCCATCAGCGTGTCGTTGCTCGGCGCGCACGTGGGCTGCACGACGAAGACGTCCTTGCCGCGGACGTTCTCGAGGATCTCGACCATGACTTCGCCGTCGGAGAAACGGCTCACCGTGGCCTTGCCCAGATTGATGTACAGGTTTCGAGCGACATCGGCGGCAAGATGCGGATTCGCATTGCCGGTGAAGATCATCAGACCTTCGGGATCTAGGATGTCGGCGTTGCGGCGGTAGCCGTGCACGATGCGTTTCCCGGGTGGAGAATCTGGCTGGGGAGGAAGGATTCGAACCCTCGCATGCCGGAATCAAAATCCGGTGCCTTAACCAACTTGGCTACTCCCCAGTGGCCTGTCAGCAGGCCGCCGCGCAACGCTGCGGCAGCTTACGACTCCGGTCGACCGCCTTCGGGCGAGAACCCGCCGGCGAACGACTCATCGGACAGCGGATGCCGGTCGAGCGAGCGGGCCGTGTACACGTTCCCGATCGCGAGCCGCTCGAGCCGTTGCCGGATCGATTCGGCGACCGGTTCGTCGGACACGGGACAGAACACGCATGCGCCCGAGCCGGTCATCCGCGCCAGGTTCCCTTCGGCGCCCGCCGCATCGGCGGCGCTTCGGAGCGCCTTCAGCGCTTCGGCGACAGGCGGCCAGCCCGCGCGCACCACCGGTTCGAGATCGTTCTTCCCGCGAAAGACGGACCGCCCTCGCGAAAGACCGAAGATTTTGAGGGGTTTCGTATCACGTGTCAATTCTGGCGACGCGAACACCGCCGCGGTCGGGACCTGCACCGGCGGGGCGACGATCACGTACCACGCGGCGGGAGCATCGATCGCGACCAGGCGCTCGCCGATGCCACGCGCGTACGCGCGCCGGCCGAAGACGAAGAACGGCACGTCGGCGCCCAGCCGCAGCGCGAGCGCCTGCAGGCGTTCGCGCGACAGGCCCAGCCGCCACAGGCGGTTCAGTCCGAGCAGCACGGTGGCCGCGTCGGAGCTGCCGCCGCCCAGGCCGCCGCCGACCGGAATGCGCTTGCGCAGCGCGATCCGGACGCCGAGCGGGCAGGCGCACTCGGTGGCGAGCAGCCGCGCCGCGCGCAACGCGAGATCGTCTTCGGCGTCCCACCCGGCCGGCGGGTCGACCAGCGAGACGACGCCGTCGGCGGTCGCGGTGAGATCGATCCGGTCGCACAGGTCGACGAGTTCGAAGACGGTCTCGAGCAGGTGGTAGCCGTCGGCGCGCCGGCCCGTGACGTGCAGGAACAGGTTCAGTTTCGCGGGAGCCGGCAGGTTGCGCAGCGCCGCGATCGGCGCCTCGGTCACCGTGCGGGTCCGTTCGCGACGTGCAGCGCGCTGTCGACGACGAGCTTGAGCTCGAGCCGGCGCAGGCCGTCGCCGCCGTCGGCCGGCCAGTCGAGCGAAAGCCGCTGCGGCCGGTCGCCGTCGAAGGCGTCGAAGCGAACCGACCACCCCCGGTCGGTGCCGGCGACGACGCGGCCGTCCGCGCGCTGCGTGGGCCGCTCGATGCGCCCGGCGAGCCAGCGCGGCAGGTCGCCGAGGGGCACGCGCCAGCCGAAGACGCGTTCGGTGAGCGCTTCGGCCGACTGCGCCCGGTAGCTCCGGCCGTCGGAGGCGACCAGCGTCGCTTCGCGCGCATCGAGCGTGACCTGCGCCATCGTCTGGCCGAGCGGCGATGCGAGCTCGAGTTCGCGCCGTTCGTCGTCGGCGCGCAGCGAGAAGCGACCGCTCGAGCGTTCCTCGCGCGGCTCGAATCCGCCTTCGCTGTACGTGACGGCGAAGCGCCCGGTCCAGAAGTTCGGCGCGCCGTCGAGTGCGGGTGCGCCGGGTGCCACCGGCGGGGCCGTAGCGCATCCGGCGACGAGCAGCGCCGCAACGCCGATCGCGAGCGCGCCGCGCGCGCCGGCCGGACTCATCGGTCGGCCTTCATCGATCGGCCTTCAGGCGCGCGACCGTCTCCTTCAGCACCCGGTTCTCGGGATCGCTCGCCGCGGCCTCCTGCCAGACGCGGCGCGCGGCGTCGACGCGGCCTGCGTGCCAGAGCGCCTCGCCCAGATGAGCGCCGATCTCGGCCTCGGGCAGCAGGCGCCATGCCTTCTCCAGGTACTCGATCGCTTGTTGGCTCTCGCCGCGCCGATAGAGCACCCAGCCCATGCTGTCGAGGATCTGCGCGTCTTCGGGCGCGAGCTCGAGCGCTTTCTCGATCAGCGCCTGCGCTTCGTCGAGTCGCAGCCCCCGGTCGGCCAGGCTGTAACCGAGCGCGTTGTATGCGTGCGCGTAATCGGGGCGCAGTTCGATCAGCTTGCGCAGGCTCGCTTCCATCAGGCCGATGCGGTCGATGCGCTCGGCGGCCATCGCGTGGTCGTACAGCAACTCGGCGTTGTCGGGCATCCGGTCGAGGGCCGCCGCGAGCACGTCGAACGCTTCCTCATCGCGGCCGGCTTCGCGCAGCATCGCGGCCTCGGCCGAGGTGAGCTGCACGCGCTCGCGCGCGCTCGGCACCGACGTGTTGCGCAGCAGCGTGCGGCCTTCTTCGACGCGACCGGTCTTGCCGAGCAGGATCGCGCGCCGGGTGAGCGCCGGCAGGAGCTGCTCGCCGCCCCGGATGCGCGCATACCATTCGATCGCCTCTTCGGTGCGGCCGGCGTCCTCGGCGAGCTGGCCCATGAACAGCCACGCGGGTGCGTTGTCGCGCTGGACCGTCTCGGGCAGGCCCAGATAGCGTCGCACGTAGCCCTCGGCGACCTGCGGCTGCTTCATCTGGTAGGCGAGTTGTGCGAGCGACAGCAGGATCGGCGGACTGTCGGGCTCCTGCTTGAGCGCGAGCTCGAACTGCTCGCGCGCGGCGTCGCTGCTGCCGCCGGCGTGCAGCAGTCGGGCGAGCGCGAAGCGCGCCTCGATTGCCTTCGGCTCGCGTTCCAGGTATCCGCGCAGCAGCGCCGCCGCGCCGTCGACTCCGCGCGGTGTCTGCGCGACGTAGCGCGCGGCGATGATCGCCGCCTGCTCGTTGCCCGGATCGAGCTGCAGCGCCGCTTCGGCTTCGGCGGCCGCGCGCGAGACGTCGCCGGCCGCGTGTGCGACCGTCGCGAGCGCGAGGCGCGCCGCCGGTTCGTTCGCGTCGGGCGCCGCGAGGCGCTCGAGCATCGCGAGTCCGGCGGCGGAGTCGCTGCTGCGCGCGAGCGTGCGCGCGATACGATCGTAGAGTTCGGGCAGGCGGCGCTCGGTGCGCAGCTGGCGCATTTCCTTGCGCTTGGCCTGGCGCTCGGCAAACTGGGCCGGGTCGCCGCGGTGGGCGTGCATCTGGGCCGGGCCGGAGCCGGTGGTGGGCGGCGGCGTCGGCGTCTGGGCGATGGCGCCGAGGCCGAAGCCGGCCAGCAGGCCGGCGGTGAGCAGGTGCTTGTACAGGGGTTTCATCATCTTCAGCTTCCTTTGCAGAGAACTGGCCACTCGGATGGGTCAGGTTGGAAGCCAGTCTGAGGCTCGACTGTGTCGTGACCGTTGAAGGCCGGTTGCGCCGGTGTAAAGAACGCCAGGCTCCCGGGGCGGACAGGCTGGGTCGTTCCCTTCCTACGGCAAGCGGGCGTGCACGGCCACACCACGGGACAGCAGGGCGCTCCACAGTTCATTCAACGCAATCGAACACGCCCGAAGGAGTGCACCATGAGGTACCAGGCTTTCGTGCGAACGGCAGCCGCGGTGCTGTCGTCCGCCTTTCTCGCAAGCGGCGCAGTGCTGGCGCAAGGCGCGCCGGCGCCGGAGCCGCGCACCATGACCGACATTGCCCCGTTGCCCGCCACCGAGCGCGAAAGCGTGGGCGCCGTGATCCTGATGGACGAGCCGGTGCTGGCCCAGCGCGAGGCCATGCTGCAGGCGCAGGAACGCAGCGCGGTCGACACCCGCACCATGG
>JAKFES010000114.1:0-9577 GCA_036675585.1 Burkholderiaceae bacterium | reverse complement strand
TGGTGGGCGGCACAGGGTTCGAACCTGTGACCCCTGCCGTGTGAAGGCAGTGCTCTACCGCTGAGCTAGCCGCCCCTGAGTAGGGAGGCGAGATTGTAAGCAATTCGCCCGCCGGCACCAAACTCATCCGCGTCGCTCCCAGACGATACACCGGTTGTTCGACGGCATCGCCCGGTCCTCGACGAGTTCGAACCCCGCCTGGCGTGCGAGTGCGTCGACCTGCTCGAAGTCGCGCAGTCCGCGCTGCGGGTCCTCGCTGCGCAGCCAGCGGTCGAACTGCGCGTTGCTGTCGCTGGTGCAGCGGCCGTCGTAGTTGAACGGCCCGTAGACGACCAGGCGTGCGTCGGCGGTCGTCAGCGCCGGAAGCAGCGAGAACAGTCTTTCGACTTCGTCCCAGCCCATGATGTGCAGCGTGTTCGCGGTGAACACGCCGTCGAAGCCCTGCGCCGGCGGCGCGTCGCGCACGTCCCACGCGAGCGGGGGCGGGGTGTTCGGCAGGTGCGCCTCGTCGAGCCAGGCGCGGATGCCGGGGACGTTGTCCGCGACGTCGCTGGCCTGCCACTCGAGGTGCGGCAGCGCGTCGGCAAAGTGCACCGCGTGCTGGCCGGTGCCGCTGCCGACTTCGAGTACGCGGCTGCGATCGCCGAAGTATTGCTGGAGTACCGACAGAATCGGCTCGCGGTTGCGTTCGCAGGCGAGCGAGAAAGGCTTGTCCATCGCCGAACGATACTGCGGTTTTCCGGACGGCCCCTCGGCGAATGGGGTCGAAGCAACGGCGGCGCGGGGCCGTCGGCGCGATATCGCTCACGTAGAATCGGGCGTCGTACCTGCCTTTCCGGATCTGCGCGACATGGTTCGCACGCGTTTCGCTCCCAGCCCCACCGGTTTCCTGCATATCGGCGGCGCCCGCACGGCGTTGTTCGCGTGGGCCTATGCGCGCCATTTCGGCGGCACTTTCATCCTGCGCATCGAGGACACCGATCTCGAGCGATCGACGCCGGCGGCCGTGCAGGCGATCCTCGACGGGATGCGCTGGCTCGGGCTCGACGCCGACGAGGGGCCGTTCTACCAGATGCAGCGCATGCCCCGCTATCGCGAGGTGATCGCTCGGATGCTCGAGAACGGCACCGCGTATCGCTGCTGGTGCTCGAAGGAGGAGCTCGAGGCGATGCGCGCCGAGCAGGAGGCGCGCGGGCTCAAGCCACGCTACGACGGACGCTGGCGTCCGGAGCCGGGCCGCAAGCTGCCGGCGCCGCCCGAGGGGGTCGATCCGGTCGTTCGTTTCCGCAATCCGCTCGACGGGGCGACGCGCTGGAACGATCTCGTGAAGGGCCCGATCTCGTTCGACAACACCGAACTGGACGACCTGATCATCGCGCGTTCCGACGGAACGCCCACCTACAATTTCTGCGTCGTCGTCGACGACTGGGACATGCGCATCACGCACGTGCTGCGCGGTGACGACCACGTGAACAACACGCCGCGGCAGATCAACATCCTGCGTGCGCTCGGCGCGCCGGTGCCCGAATACGGCCACCTGCCGATGATCCACGGGCCCGACGGGCAGAAGCTGTCGAAGCGCCACGGCGCCGTGTCGGTGATGCAGTACGACGACGACGGCTACCTGGCCGAGGCGGTGAACAACTACCTGGCGCGGCTCGGCTGGAGCCACGGCGACGACGAGATCTTCTCGCGCGAACAGTTCGTCGCGTGGTTCGACGGCTCGCACATCAGCAAGTCGCCCGCGCGGTTCGATTTCGACAAGCTGCGCTGGCTCAATGCGCATTACCTGAAGGGCTGCGACGACGCGCAGCTCGCGGCGCGGGTGTTGCCGCGCTTGGAGCGGCGCGGCGTGGTGCCCGAGCCCGGCTCGGCCGACCTTGCATCGGTGTGCGCGGTGCTCAAGGAGCGCGCGCAGACGCTCGAGGAGTTGGCCGATCTCGCCCGCATGTTCTACGTCGAGCCGTCGATCGCGCCGGCCGATCGCGAGAAGCATTTTGCAGGCGCGCCGGGCGCGCTGCCCGGTGCGCTCGCCGCGCTCGCCGGGAAGCTCGATTCGATCGACTGGACCAGGGAGGCGATCGCCGGCGCGCTGCGCGAGGTGCTCGCCGAAGCGGGCCTGAAAATGCCGCAGCTCGCGGTGCCGGTGCGGCTGAGCGTGTTCGGCGTCGCGCAGACGCCGTCGGTCGACGCGATGCTCGCCGCGATGCCGAGGAACACGGTCGTCGGGCGGCTGCGCAATTCGGGAGAGGCGTGATGTCGGGCAGCACGATCGGCCATCTCTTTCGCGTCACGACCTTCGGCGAATCGCACGGGCCGGCGATCGGCTGCATCGTCGACGGATGCCCGCCGGGCCTCGCGCTCGACGTCGCCGACATCCAGCCCGAGCTCGATCGGCGCCGTCCCGGAACGTCGCGGCACGTCACGCAGCGCCAGGAGGCCGACCGGGTCGAGATCCTGTCGGGCACCTTCGAGGGCCGCACCACGGGTACGCCGATCGCGCTGCTCATCCGCAACGAGGACGCGCGCAGCCGCGACTACACCGACATCGCGCGGACCTTCCGGCCGGGTCACGCCGACTATGCGTACTGGCAGAAATACGGCATCCGCGACCCGCGCGGCGGTGGACGTTCGTCGGCGCGCTTGACGGCGCCGGCGGTCGCCGCCGCGGCGATCGCGCGCAAATGGCTGCGCGAGCACTACGGCACGCGGATCCGCGGCTGCATGACGCAGTTGGGCGAGATCCCGATCCCGGTCACCGATTGGGAGCAGGTGCCGAGCAATCCGTTCTTCGCCGCCGACGTCGAGGTCGTCCCCCGGCTCGAGCAGTACATGGACGCGCTGCGCAAGGCCGGCGATTCGTGCGGCGCGCGCGTGCGCGTCGTCGCCGAGGGCGTTCCGGTCGGGCTCGGCGAGCCGCTGTACGACAAGCTCGATGCCGACATCGCACACGCGATGATGGGGATCAACGCGGTCAAGGGGGTCGAGATCGGCGCCGGTTTCGGCTGCGTGATGCAGAAGGGCAGCGAGCACGGCGACGAGCTCACCCCCGACGGGTTCGCGACCAATCACGCCGGCGGCGTCCTCGGCGGGATCTCCACCGGCCAGCCGATCGTCGTCGAGATCGCGATCAAGCCGACGTCGAGCATCCGCCTGCCGCGGCGCTCGATCGACCTGGACGGCGCGCCGACCACGGTCGAGACGCACGGCCGCCACGATCCGTGCGTGGGGATCCGCGCGACGCCGATCGCCGAAGCGATGCTCGCGCTGGTGCTGATCGACCATGCGCTGCGGGACCGGGGACAGGACGCCGACGTGTCCGTCGCCACCCCGCGGATCGGCGGCGCGCCGCGTACGGGCGCCTGAGTTGCTGCCCGCAGGCGTTTCGGGCGAATCGGGGAGAACCGACGAATGAGAGCGATGCGATGGATCGCGGCGGCTTCCGCCGCCTGCGTACTGGCGCTGTCGGCGTGCCAGTCGGTGCAGACGACGCGGGCCGGTGCCGTCGGCATCGATCGCACGCAGCGCATGTCCTCGCTCGTCTCCGAAGCCCAGATGCGCCAGGAGGCCGAGACCGCGTATCGCCAGATCGTCCAGCAGCAGCGGCAGAAAGGGTCGCTGAACCACGATCCGGCGCTCACCAACCGAGTCCGGTCGATTACCTCGAAGCTGATACCGGCCAGTGCCGCGTTCCGGCCCGAAGCGGCGCGCTGGGAATGGGAAGTCAACGTCTTCGATTCGCCCGAGATCAACGCCTGGGTGATGCCGGGCGGCAAGATCGGCGTCTACAGCGGGCTGGTGAAGAAGCTCGGGCTCAGCGACGCCGAGATCGCCGCGGTGCTCGGCCACGAGATCGCGCACGCATTGCGCGAGCACGCACGCGAGCGGGCGTCGCAGCAGGTCGGCGCGCAGGTCGTGATCACCGGCGCGGCCGTGCTGCTCGGCGGCGGCGAGAGCACCGCCGACCTGGGCAACATCTTCTACAAGACGTTCTTCGGGCTGCCCAACAGCCGGATGCACGAGACCGAGGCCGACCGGATCGGCGTCGAGATCGCCGCGCGCGCGGGCTACGATCCGCGCGCCGCCGTCACGCTGTGGCAGAAGATGGCGAAGGTCGGCGGCAGCAACGGGCCCGAATTCCTCAGCACGCACCCGTCGGCCGAGAACCGCACGCGCGATCTCGAGGTCTACGCGCAGCGCGTGATGCCGCTGTACCAGCAGGCGCGCCGCTGACGGACGAGGCGATGCGCGTGGCATAATCGACGATCCGCCGCAACACCCGTGCCGCGGCTCGTCGATTTCGGGCCGCCGGGTCCGAACGCCGATTCGCCATGCCGCTCGCCGCACGCACGCTCTATGACAAGCTGTGGGATGCCCACGTCGTCCATAAGGAAGACGATGGGACCGCACTGATCTATATCGATCGGCATCTGGTTCACGAGGTCACGAGCCCGCAGGCGTTCGAGGGGCTGCGGCTGGCGGGCCGCACGCCGTGGCGCATCGCGGCGAACCTCGCGGTCGTCGACCACAACGTGCCGACCACCGATCGCTCGCGCGGCATCGAAGACCCGATCTCGCGCCTGCAGGTCGAGACGCTCGACGCCAATGCGCGCGAATACGGCATTCCGTATTTCGACCTGCTCGACCGGCGCCAGGGCATCGTCCACGTCATCGGTCCGGAGCAGGGCGCGACGCTGCCCGGCATGACGGTCGTCTGCGGCGACTCGCACACGAGCACGCACGGCGCGTTTGCCTGTCTCGCCTTCGGCATCGGCACCTCGGAAGTCGAGCACGTGCTGGCGACGCAGACGCTGGTCGCGCAGAAAATGAAGAACCTGCTGGTGCGCGTCGAGGGCGCGCTGCCGCGCGGCGTCACCGCGAAGGACGTCGTGCTCGCGGTGATCGGGCGCATCGGCACCGCCGGCGGAACCGGCTTCGCGATCGAGTTCGCCGGGTCGACGATCCGGGCGCTGTCGATGGAAGGCCGGATGACGATCTGCAACATGGCGATCGAAGCCGGCGCGCGCTCGGGAATGATCGCGGCCGACGAGACGACGTTCCGCTACCTGAAGGGCCGTCCGATGGCGCCGACCGGCGCCGACTGGGACCGTGCCGTCGAGTACTGGAGCACGCTGCATTCGGACCCCGGCGCGCAGTTCGACCGCGTCGTCGAGATCGACGCGCGGCAGCTTTCCCCGCATGTCACGTGGGGCACGTCGCCCGAGATGGTCGTGACGATCGACGGGCGCGTTCCCGATCCCGACAAGGAAAAGGACGCGGTGCGCCGCGAGGGCTATGAGCGCGCGCTGCAGTACATGGGGCTCACGCCGAACACGGCCATCGTCGATATCCGGATCGACAAGGTCTTCATCGGTTCGTGCACCAATTCGCGCATCGAGGACCTGCGTGAAGCGGCCGCGGTGGTGCGCGGGCGGCGCAAGGCGTCGAACGTCAAGCTCGCGATGGTCGTCCCCGGTTCGGGGCTGGTCAAGGCGCAGGCCGAGCAGGAAGGGCTCGACCGGGTCTTCCGCGACGCGGGCTTCGAGTGGCGCGAGCCGGGCTGTTCGATGTGCCTGGCGATGAACGCCGACCGGCTCGAGCCGGGCGAGCGCTGCGCGTCGACGTCGAACCGTAATTTCGAGGGGCGCCAGGGCGCGGGCGGACGTACGCACCTGGTCAGTCCGGCGATGGCCGCCGCGGCGGCGCTGGCCGGGCATTTCGTCGACGTCCGTTCGCTGCGCTAGTACCGGATTCGACATGACGAAAAGAACCTTGCTCGCGGGCCTTGCCGTGCTGTTCGCGTTCTCGGTCACTGCCTGCAACACCATCGCCGGCGCCGGCAAGGACCTGCAACGCGCCGGCGAATCGATCCAGGGCGCCGCCAAGCGATAACCCATGCGAAGCCTCACCGTTCATCGCGGAATCGTCGCGCCGCTCGACCGGGCGAACGTCGATACCGACGCGATCATCCCGAAGCAGTTCCTGAAGTCGATCCGCCGCAGCGGGTTCGGGCCGAACCTGTTCGACGCGTGGCGTTACCTCGATCCGGGCGAGCCGGGGATGGACAACAGCCGCCGGCCGCTGAATCCGGATTTCGTGCTGAACCAGCCGCGCTACCGGGGCGCGTCGATCCTGCTCGCGCGCAAGAACTTCGGCTGCGGATCGTCGCGCGAGCACGCGCCGTGGGCGCTCGACGATTACGGATTCCGCGTGATCGTCGCGCCGTCGTTCGCCGACATCTTCTACAACAATTGTTTCAAGAACGGCCTGCTGCCGGTGCCGTTGCCGGCAAGCGATGTCGATTGGCTGTTCGACCAGGTCCGGGTGTTTCCCGGCTTCGAGCTCATCGTCGACCTGCCGCGGCAGCAAGTGCGAACGGCCGACGCTTCGCGCGTGTTCGCGTTCGAGGTCGACGCGTTCCGCAAGGAGTGCCTGATCGGCGGGTTCGACGAGATCGGCCTCACGCTGAAGCACGCCGACGCGATCCGCGAGTACGAGCGAAAACGGATCGCCGAGCAGCCCTGGCTGGCGAACACGCTGGCGGGCTGAAGAACCCAGGCTGGCAAGCGCCATTCGAAAGCGGACGGCGGCCCGGCTTGGACGACAAGCCGGGCCGCTTCGTTTCGGGCAGCGAAGTGCGGCCATTCCACGTAAAGGAGTCCGGATGAGAATCGCAGTGCTCGCAGGGGACGGGATCGGTCCGGAGATCACGGCGCAGGCGGTGCGCGTGCTCGTGGCGCTGGGACGCGAGGGCATCGAGTTGTCGATCGAGGGGGCACCGGTCGGGGGCGCCGGCTACGACGCGGCGGGCGACCCGCTGCCCGAGGCCACGCTGAAGATCGCCGAGCGGGCCGACGCGATCCTGTTCGGCTCGGTCGGCGGGCCGAAATACGACACGCTGCCGCGCGCCAAGCGCCCCGAGCAGGGGTTGCTGCGCCTGCGCAAGCATTTCGACCTGTTCGCCAACCTGCGGCCGGCGATCGTCTACCCGGAGCTCGCGCACGCGTCGACGCTGAAGAACGAAGTCGTCGCCGGGCTCGATCTGCTGATCCTGCGCGAGCTGACCGGCGACATCTATTTCGGCCAGCCGCGCGGCGTACGCGTGAACGACGACGGCGAGCGCGAAGGCTTCGACACGATGCGCTACACCGAGGGCGAGGTTCGCCGGATCGCCGTGCTCGCCTTCGAGACCGCACGCAAGCGCCAGCGGCGCGTCTGCTCGGTCGACAAGGCGAACGTGCTCGAGACGACGCAGTTCTGGCGCGATGTGGTCACCGCGGTACACGCCGAATACCGTGACGTGGAGCTGACGCACATGTACGTGGACAATGCAGCCATGCAGCTCGTTCGCAACCCGAAGCAGTTCGACGTCATCGTCACCGGGAACATGTTCGGCGACATCCTGTCCGACGAGGCGTCGATGCTCACCGGATCGATCGGGATGCTGCCGTCGGCGTCGCTGAACGCGCGCGGCTTCGGGCTGTACGAGCCGATCCACGGTTCGGCGCCCGACCTCGCCGGCAAGAACGTCGCGAACCCGCTGGCGACGATCCTGTCGGCCGCGATGCTGCTGCGCCATTCGCTCGGCCAGGAGGCGGGCGCGCAGCGCATCGAGCGGGCGGTGCGCAAGGTGCTGGCGCAGGGCTTTCGCACCGCCGACATCGCCGAGCCGGGCAAGCGGACCGTCGGCACGAAGGAAATGGGCGACGCGGTGCTCGCCGCGCTGTAACCGAGCGCACCGCACGAAGGAAATACGGAGCCATCATGTTGAAGGTCGGAATGGTCGGGTGGCGCGGAATGGTCGGTTCCGTGCTGATGCAGCGCATGCGCGAGGAGAACGACTTCGCGCACGTCGAAACCGTGTTCTTCAGCACGTCGAACGCCGGCGGCAGCGCCCCGAAGGTGCCCAACCTGGCCGACGCGCACCTGCACGACGCGGGCGACATCGAGCGGCTGAAGGCGATGGACGTCGTGCTCACCTGCCAGGGCGGCGACTGGACGAACGCGGTGTTCCCGCAACTGCGCGCCGCCGGCTGGAACGGCTACTGGATCGACGCGGCGTCGGCGCTGCGCATGAAGGACGACGCCGTCGTCGTGCTCGATCCGCTGAACCTGCACGTCATTCGCGACGCGCTCGAGCGCGGCACGCGCAACTTCATCGGCGGCAACTGCACCGTCAGCCTGATGATGATGGCGCTCAGCGGACTGCTGCGCGAGAACCTGATCGAATGGATCAGCGCGACGACCTACCAGGCGGCCTCGGGCGCGGGCGCGCAGAACATGCGCGAGTTGCTCGAACAGATGGGCAGCGCGCACCGCTCGGTGGCGCCGCTGCTCGGCGATCCCGCGTCGGCCATCCTCGAGATCGACGCGCAGGTTTCACGGGCGATGCGTGCGGAATCGTTCCCGGTCGCGCATTTCGGCGTGCCGCTCGCGGGCAGCCTGATTCCCTGGATCGACAAGGACCTCGGCAACGGCACCTCGCGCGAGGAATGGAAGGGCGAGGCCGAGCTGAACAAGATCCTCGGCCTGCCGGCGTCGGGCGCCGGCCGCATTCCGGTCGAGAGCCTGTGCGTGCGCATCGGCGCGATGCGCTGCCACAGCCAGGCGATGACGATCAAGCTGCGGCGCGACCTGCCGCTGCCCGAGATCGAATCGCTCGTCGCCTCGGGCAATGAGTGGGTCCGGCTGGTGCCGAACACGCGCGAGGACTCGATGCGCTCGCTGACGCCGACGGCCGTCAACGGCCGGCTCGACATCCCGATCGGCCGGCTGCGCAAGCTGTCGTTCGGGCCGGGCTTCTTGAGCGCGTTCACGGTCGGCGACCAGTTGCTGTGGGGCGCCGCCGAGCCGCTGCGACGCATGCTGCGCCTGCTCGGTGCCTGATCGTCGCGCTCCGGCGTCGCCCGCGAGACGCCGGAACGCCGCCAGTCCCCGCGGAAGGCGCCGTTCGTCACATGACGGCCACACGCGTGACTTCGGCCATTGTGCAAGCTTGCGCGTGTAAATAGCTGATGTTAGCCTCAAAAAGTCATTTTTTGCGTCCGGGGAATAGCGTGGGATCAGGCGAAAAACAACCGATCGCGGAGCGCGCTGCAGGCGCACCGAAGCTGCTCGCGGTCGCGATCGCGGCCGCGCTGTCGGGCACGGTTCCCCTCACCGCGGATGCCGCCGGGCTGGGCCGGCTCACCGTGCAGTCGGCACTCGGCCAGCCGCTTCAAGCCGAAGTCGAGGTCACCGCGCTCGGTCGTGAAGAACTCGGATCCCTGACGGCGCGGCTCGCCCCGCCCGAGGCGTTCCGGCAGGCCGGACTCGAATACAACCCGGCGCTGACGAGCCTGCGTTTCAACATCGAGCAGCGGCCCAACGGCGGCGCCGTCGTCCGCGTCACGTCGTCGCAGCCGGTCAACGAGCCGTTCGTCGACCTGCTCGTCGAGCTGAACTGGTCTTCGGGCAAGTTCGTTCGCGAATACACGTTCCTGCTCGATCCGCCCGAACTGCGGATGGGCCGCGACACGACGGTCGCGGGCGGGCAGGGCGCGCCGATCGTCGCGCCCGCGGTTCGCACGCCGGCATC
>JAKFES010000068.1:0-47486 GCA_036675585.1 Burkholderiaceae bacterium | reverse complement strand
AGCGGAGTGCAACGACGGCCGCATTGGAAGCCACCTTGGCCGTGCGCGGCTGCGCGTTCAGCGGCACGTTGGCCTCGGGCCTCTTCGATGCACGCCACCGTGCTGCAGGACGTCGATGCGGCGTGAGCGCTCGGCGGGCGGGCTCGAAGCCGCCGAGCAGCGCAGCCGGTGCGGGGGCCGTCGGCGAGCACTGTCCGAGTTCCGAGGCGCAAGGTCCGGAGGACCGCCGCGACGAGGGCGAGTTGCGCAGCCGCCCGCATCGGCGAGCAGCGCAGGGAAGCCGAAGGCCGGCTTCGTGCTCGCCCGCCGAGCGCTCACGGCGCCTCGACGTCCCCGCTGCACCGACGCAGTCAGAGGAAGCCGTTACGCCCCGTGCTCGCCGACGCGGACGATCTTCAGGGTGTTGGTGCCGCCCGACTTCCCGATCGGCTCGCCGATCGTCAGCGCGATCAGGTCGCCGCGCTCGACGATGCCCGCGTCGAGCAGGCGCTGCTCGGCCTCGAGCAGCAGCGCCTCGCGTTCGGCGGCGTGGTAGGTCATCACGATCGGGTGCACTTCGCGGTACAGGCACATGCGCCGGCGGCTTCGCTCCTCGGGCGTCAGTGCGTAGATCGGCACGCCCGAATCGATGCGCGACATCCACAGCGCGGTCGAGCCCGACTGCGTGAGCGACACGACCGCCTTGACTTTCATGTGGTGCGCGACGAACAGCGCGCTCATCGCGATCGTCTGGTCGATGCGCGTGAACGTGCCGTTGAGCATCGCCGTGGTGAGCGGCAGCACGTCGGCGCGGTCGGCCTCGACGCAGATGCGTGCCATCGCCTCGATCGTCTCGACCGGATATCGCCCGGCGGCGGTCTCGGCCGAGAGCATCACCGCGTCGGTTCCGTCGAGCACCGCGTTGGCGACGTCGGACACTTCGGCGCGCGTGGGCACCGGCGACTCGATCATCGATTCCATCATCTGCGTGGCAGTGATCGTGACCTTGTTCAGGCCCTTGGCCATCCGGATCATCCGCTTCTGCAGCGCCGGGACCGACGCGTCGCCGACTTCCACCGCGAGGTCGCCGCGCGCGACCATGATGCCGTCGCTCGCCTTCAGGATCTCCTCGAGGTTGCCGATCGCCTCGTAGCGCTCGATCTTGGCGATCATCAGGGCCCGGCCGCCCGATGCGCGCATCAGCTCGCGCGCCATGTACATGTCGGCGGCGTTCTTCGGAAACGAGACAGCGACGAAATCGGCCTCGAAGCGCACGGCGGTCTTGATGTCCTCCATGTCCTTCGAGGTCAGCGCGGGCGCGGAAAGGCCCCCGCCCTGGCGGTTGATTCCCTTGCGGTTCGACAGCACGCCACCCTGCAGGACCGTGCACTCGATCGTGCGCGACCCGACCCGGTCGACGCGCATCGTCACGCGCCCGTCGTTGAGCAGCAGCGTGTCGCCGACGCTCACGTCGTTGACGAGCTCGGGGTAGTCGAGGCCGACGCGCGTCGCGTCGCCGAGCTCGCAATCGATGTCGAACAGGAATCGGTCGCCGATCTCGAGCGAGATCTTGCCGTCCTGGAAGCGGCCGATGCGGATCTTCGGGCCCTGCAGGTCGGCGAGCACGCCGACGCTCTGCCCGATCCGGTCGGCGATCTCCCGCACGCGGGCCACGACGGCCGAGTGCTCCTCGGCGGTGCCGTGCGAGAAGTTCACGCGCACGACGTTGACGCCGGCGCGCACCATGCGTTCGAGAATCTCCGGGCTCGACGAGGCGGGGCCGAGCGTGGCAACGATCTTGGTGGCGCGGGGAACGGGGTTGAACATGGGCGAACCGGGAAATGCGACGGTGAACGGTCGACCGGGCGCACGCACCCGGCGGCGAGTGTTCATCCTAACGCACCGGCGCGCGGAACGCGGAACAGCTTCGCCGAGAGGTGTCGCACGAGCAGCCCCGGCGGAAACCGCCGCGCCAGATGTCGCGCCTTCAACGCGCGCTTGGCCCACAGCCGCGAGCGGCGCACCGGCCGATCGGGCTCGGCGGGCAGCAACGAACGCGCGACGAGCGCGTCCATCACGAACGCGGTCGGCGCCGACGGCGCGCCGCGCTGCGCCGCCTCGCACGCGGAGCGCGCCGGAACCGGCGTGCCGAGGAATCGGTTCGCGTAGCGCAGCCCGTAGTGCAGCGGACGCTGCAGGCCGTGGTGCGCGGCCGAACGCGCCAGCCGCTCGTCGAAGGAAGGTTCGGCGCCCGCCGCACGCAGCATCGAATCGAGGTCGAGCAGGTCGCGCATCTGGTGCCACATGTCGGAGTCCTCGAACAGGTGGCAGCACGTATGCAGCACCTGGTCTTCGGGCGCGAGCACGCGGAACACGGTGCCTTCGAGTGCACGCGACGCTTCGATCAGCGCCGGCGCATCGGGACGAAGCCGGCTCGTCACCGGCAGGATCGTGTGGTGCAGGTCCACCGGCAGCGGGCGTTCGGGATGCATCAACGGCGGCAGCTCGTGGCTCCACTCGCGGTAGTAGCGCTCGTCGTAATCGTCGATCTCGCCGAAATGCCAGCCGGCCGCGCGCAGCGCGGCTTCGGCCGATGCGATCGCGCTCGCCGGCACCAGCAGGTCGACGTCGCTCGTCATGCGCCCGCGCCCCCACGGGGCGTCCTGCGCGACATAGGCGCTGCCCTTGAGCAGCACGAGCTCGCTGCCGAGCGGCTCGAGCACCTGCGCCAGGTGCAGCAGGCTCCAGCGCGTCATCTGGATCCGGTACTCGGCGTGCGTGCGCTCCGAACGCAGCTGCCGTGCGACCGGCGCGGGCAGCGCGTCGAGCGCCCCGGCGGCTTCGTAGCGCGCATGCAGAACGCTCGCCACGCCGCCCAGGCGCGCGATGCGCACCAGCGTGTCCCATTCGCGCAGCGTCGGCTGCACCGGCTGTGCCGGGTCGACGAACAGCGACAGCAGCCGGCGCGCGCTCATCGCCTCGCCGGCTCCGCGGACATCGTCGTGACCTCGGTCTCGGCGAAGAGCGCATCGATGCGCGCGAAGGCATCGTCGAAATTCGAGTAGCGCAGCTCGTAGACGCGGCACTGCGCGACGAGGTTGGTCAACGCGACGAACGCCGATTCGCCGAGCAGCGCGTAGTTGAATGCGTTGCCCGAGAGCTTGACGAACGCGCGCGGCGCGGCCACCGGCTCGAGCACGGCCGCTTCGCCCGGACGGTACTGCGGGAAGACGACGAATTCGGGGCGCGCCGCGGTCTTGCGCGCCGCGACGCTCGCCGGCGTGGGCGCGAGGTGCGCGACGGTTCCCTTGTGCGTGCCGGCGGTGCGCGGGCCGATCGGCCGCTCGGGCCAGCGGTCGGCGATCAGGTCGATCGACGCATTCTTCAGGCACACCGGTCGCAGCAAGGGCTCGACGGTCCCCGCCACCGGGTCGATGGGGCAGAACTCGTCGCTGAGCAGCCGGTAGCCGTGACACATCAGCGCCGCGGTCAGCGTGCTCTTGCCGACGCCCGAGAACGCCGGCATCAGCAGCGCTCGATCGCCCCGCGCGACGACGCCCGCATGCAGCATCAGCCACGCATGCGAGCGGTGCGCGATCAGCCAGTTCAGTCCCCACTCGACGAGCGGCAGGTGCATCGACAACGGAAGGATCTGGAACGGCGAGTCGCCGTCGACGACCAGTTGCGCGAGGCGGCGGCCGAGGAGCGTTCGCCGCACGCGCAACGAGACCGTGACGTCGGCGAAGCCCGATTCGGGTTCGATCGTGAAAGCCCCGTAGAGCGTGCGCAGCGCATGCGCGAAACCCCGGTGTGCGGAGCGCACGCGCACCGTGCACGCGCCGAGATCGAGCGCAACGCCCGGGCCGCCGAGCCGCTCGAGCAACGGCTCGAGCGCGAGACCCGCAACCGTCGGCGCGCCACGCATCACCGGCTCATGGCGCGCACACGGCGCCGGCGTATTCGATCAGGTCGCAGCCACGCAGTTCGGAGAGCGCCTTGTCGATCAGCGCCTGCGCCTCGAGGGGGTCGAAGCCGGCTTCCGCGAGCTCGAGCGCGTCGGCCAGCGAAGCGAGCGGTTGTGCCCCACGCTCGGCGAACAGCGTGAGCAGCAGCGCCGCCGCGCTGCCGACGATGTGGGTTCTCCACGAACGGGGGTCGAAGACGGCGATCGAGTCGCCCGACAAGGCACGGCGGCGCAAACCCGGGCGCGCACGCACCTCGAGCGGCCGGTCGTCGAGCATTGCGGACGGCGCGGGCGCCGCTCAGCCGAGACCGAGAACGCGCTTCACGTAGGCGCCCAGAGGCCCGCCGAAGACACCGCGGTACTGGGCCGCGCCGACGTTCATCGACGCGAAGCAGCCGTCGGAGACGGCGATTCCGTTGAGCGCCTGCGGCTCCCAGCTGTAGCCCAGCGGGTCGCCGGTTTTCGGATCGACCTTGATCAGCGCCCAGCGTTTCTCCACCGGACGCGCGGTGACGTTCGACGTGTTGAAGCTGTCGGTGCTGCTCGGGGAATCCTTGCCCAGTGCACTGCCGGCGCCGTCGCTGACGCGCGGCGTGCTCTGCGTGGAGGCGATCATCGGCCCCGCGCCGGGGCTGCCGGAATCGACGCGCCAGTAGGTGCTGCCGTCGGTGCCGAGCACGTACTTGCCCTCGATCTTTCCCGAATCGAGCGATGATTTCGTCGTGTCGAAATCGGTCCGGTACAACTCGAGAACGTCGACCTGCGCGCGGACCCACTCGTCGGCGTCGGCCGACATCGCGAGTTTCTCGGCGGACTCGGCGCGCGCGGCGTCGGCCGCGTTCTGCGCCTTCTCGGTACAGGCGATCGACGCACCGAACGAAGAACCGGGACGCAGCGTGAGCACCATGGGCGCTGCCGCGCCGAGTCGCAGCAGTTTGCGCCGCCGCGCTTCGTGGGCTCCGATTTCCGCGGGAGTCATTGATTCCTTCTGATTCTGCATGGCTCGCCTCGATCTGGATCGGCGCGAAGGAATCGCCCAGTCTGGGACGATCGCTGCACCCTGTCAAAGAATTACCGCACAGCGCGCAGCCTGCTTCCGGGCGTTGCCCGCACCGACAATGCGAGATTCGCTGCAAGTTATGTGCCCGTGGACCCCACGATCAATGGAATCAAGGGCTTGGCGCGGAGAAACCGGCCCGGCCGACCCGCCGGCGCGCCGAGTGTGAAATATTCCGACGGCCCGCGCAGGCCGCCGGCGCTACGCGCGCTCCATCAACGCCTGCACTGCCGGCAGTGTACGGCCCTCGAGGAACTCGAGGAATGCGCCGCCCCCGGTGGAGATGTAGTCGATCCGATCGCTGACGCCGAACTTGGCGATTGCCGCGACGGTGTCGCCGCCGCCGGCGATCGAATACGCGCTCGACGCGGCGATCGCTTCGGCAACGGTTCGCGTACCGTTGGCGAACGCATCGAACTCGAAGACGCCGACCGGGCCGTTCCAGACGATCGTCCCCGCCTGCTTCAACAAGCCGGCCAGCGATTCGGCCGTTCGGGGGCCGATGTCGAGAATGAGGTCGTCCTCGTCGACCTGGTCCACCGGCTTGGTCGTCGCTTGCGCGGCCGCGCTGAACGTCTTCGCGCACACCACGTCGACCGGGATCGGCACATCCGCGCCGCGCGCGGCCATCGCATCGAGGACCGAACGCGCCTCGCCGACCCGGTCGCGCTCGGCCAGCGAACCGCCGATCGGCAGCCCCGAGGCCAGCATGAACGTGTTGGCGATGCCGCCGCCGACGATCAGCTGGTCGACTTTCGCGGCGAGCGCCCGCAGGATCGACAGTTTCGTCGACACCTTCGAGCCGGCGACGATCGCAACCAGCGGCCGACGCGGCTGGCCGAGCGCCTTGCCGAGCGCATCGAGCTCGGCGGCCATCAGCGGGCCCGCGCAGGCGATCGCGGCGACCCGTGCGAGCGCGTGCGTGGTCGCCTCGGCCCGGTGCGCGGTGCCGAAGGCGTCGTTCACGTAGACGTCGCACAGTGCGGCCATGCGCCGCGCCAGGCCCTCGTCGTCTTTCTTCTCGCCGACGTTGCAGCGACAGTTCTCGAGCAGCACGACCTGCCCCGGAGACACATCGAAGCCGCCGTCGACCCAATCGCGCACGAGCGGCACTTCGCGGCCGAGCAGTTCGCCGAGCCGCTCGGCGACCGGCGCCAGCGAGTCCTCGGGCCGCACGACGCCTTCGCTCGGCCGGCCCAGGTGCGAGGTGACCATCACCGCGGCGTTCGCCGCCAGGCAATGCTCGATCGCCGGCAGCGAAGCGCGGATCCGCGTGTCGTCGGTGATCCGCAGAGATTCGTCCTGCGGAACGTTCAGGTCGGCGCGAAGGAAAACGCGCCGTCCGCGTACGTCGACTTCGGCCAGTCGTCGGAACTGCATGCCTGCGTCCCCTTGCGCGCGCGCTCAGCGCGCCGCGTGAAGCTGCTGCTCGATCTCGTGCCGCTCGCCGTCGTCGAGCAGGTCGAGCGGGTTGCTCCCGTCGGCCATCAGCCAGTCCTCGAAGCGCCCGACGCGCCCGTCGGCGAGGCGCGCCGAGACGAGGCGATCGAGCGTTGCACTGTCGGAGAAGAAAACGAGCTGCGCCCCCCCGGCGTCGACCGCGCATTCGCCGACCGCGATCTGCACCCAGGGTCGTCGCGCGTCGAGCAGACGCAACGCGCGCTTGCCCTCGACGATCTCGCGCAGCAGCGCAGCGGCTTCCTCGGCGCCCAGCCGCCCGCTCATTTCGCGTTCATCAGCGCGACGGTGACGTCGAGCATCCGGTTCGAGAACCCCCACTCGTTGTCGTACCAGCTGTTCGCCTTGACGAGGCGGCCGAGCACCTTGGTGAGCGTCGCGTCGAAATTGCTCGAAGCGCGGTTGTGATTGAAGTCGACCGAGACCAGCGGATCGGTGTTGTACGCAATCACGCCCTTCATCGCCCCCTCGGAGGCCTCCTTCATCACCGCGTTCACCTCCTCGACGGTGGTGTCGCGAGCGGCGATGAACGACAGGTCGACGATCGACACGTTGATCGTCGGCACCCGCATCGCGTAGCCGTCGAGCTTGCCGTTGAGCTCCGGCAGGACGAGCCCGACCGCGGCCGCGGCACCGGTCTTCGTGGGGATCATCGACATCGTCGCCGAACGCGCGCGCCGCAGGTCCTCGTGATAGACGTCGGTGAGCACCTGGTCGTTGGTGTAGGCGTGGATCGTCGTCATCAGCCCGCTCACCACGCCGATGCGCTCGTGCAGCACCTTCGCCATCGGCGCCAGGCAGTTCGTCGTGCACGAGGCGTTCGAGATCACCGTGTGCCCTGCCTCGAGCACGCCGTGGTTCACGCCGTAGACGACCGTCGCATCGACGTCCTTGCCGCCCGGCGCCGAGATGATGACTTTCTTCGCGCCGCCTTTCAGGTGCGCCGACGCCTTTTCCTTGGAGGTGAACAAGCCCGTGCACTCGAGGACGACGTCGACGCCGAGCTCGCCCCACGGCAGCTCGGCCGGGTTGCGTTGCGAGAACACGCGAATGCGATCGCCGTTGACGACGATGCTGTCGCCGTCGACCGAGACGGTGCCGGGGAACTTCCCGTGCGCCGTGTCGTACTGCGTGAGATGCGCGTTGATCCTGGCATCGCCGAGGTCGTTGATCGCGACGATCTCGATCGGATGTTTCTTGCCGTCCTCGTAATGCGCACGAAGGATGTTGCGGCCGATGCGGCCGTACCCGTTGATCGCGATTCGAATGGTCATGGACGAACTCCCCTGCAGTGATGAACCGGGTGGGGCGCGGCGCCCCACCGGGGGCGCCGCGTCGGGTCAGGCGACGGCGCGCTGGCGCAGCACGGCGCGCACGGTGTCGACGACGTTCTCGGGGGTGAACCCGAAGTGGCGGAACAACTGGCCGGCCGGCGCGGATTCGCCGAAAGTCTCGATCGACACGACCGCATCGCAACCGTATTTCCACCAGCCGCCGCCGACCCCGGCCTCGATCGCGACCCGGGGCGCATCGCCGCCGAGAACGCTGCGCCGGTAGCCGGGGTCCTGCCGGTCGAACACGTCGGCGCACGGCATCGAGACGACGCGCACGTCGAGGCCGGCCTCGGCCAGGCGCTCACGCGCCTGCATCGCGAGCGACACCTCGGAACCGGTGGCGATGAGCACGGCGGCCGGTTCGGCTGCATCGCGCAGCACGTAGCCGCCGCGCTGGATCGCGTCGATCTGCGCGCGCGACCGGGGAACGAAAGGCAATGCCTGGCGCGAGAACAGCAGCGCCGCCGGGCCGTCGTCGCGGGCGATCGCCGCGGCCCACGCCGCCGCCGACTCGACCGCGTCGCACGGTCGCCAGACGTCGAGGCGAGGGACGAGACGCAGCGCCGCGGCGTGCTCGATCGGCTGATGCGTGGGCCCGTCCTCGCCCAGGCCGATCGAATCGTGCGTGAAGACGAACACGACGCGCTGCTTCATCAGCGCGGCCATCCGCAAGGCGTTGCGCGAGTAGTCGGAGAACGTGAGGAACGTTCCGCCGTACGGAATGAATCCGCCGTGCAGCGCGAGCCCGTTGAGGATCGCGCTCATGCCGAACTCGCGCACGCCGAAATGGATGTGGCGACCCGCGGTGAAACCGTCGGCGGTGCGCAGCGCGCCCGCGCCCTTGAACTCGGTGAGGTTGCTGCCGGTGAGGTCGGCCGACCCGCCGATCAGCTCCGGCAACGCGGCGCCGAAGTGGTTGAGCGCATTCTGCGAGGCCTTGCGGGTCGCGATCGATTCGGCACGCGACACCGCCTCGTCGATCGCCGCGTCGAACGCATCGTCGTACGACGCGGGCAGGCGCCCTTCGGTTCGGCGCTCGAACTCCTGCGCGTCGGCCGGATGGGCCGCGCGATACCGCTCGAACATCGCCCGCCATTCGTCCTCGAGGCGGGAGCCGCGATCGCGCGCATCCCAGGCTTCGCGGATCGGCTCGGGCACCACGAAGGCGGGGTGGTCCCAGCCGAGCGCCGCTCGCGTAGCGGCGATCTCTTCGACGCCCAAGGGCTCGCCGTGCGCTTTCGCCGTGTTCACGCGCGACGGGGAGCCGCGGCCGATCTGCGTCTTGCACTGGATGAGCGTCGGCGCGAAGACGCCATCGCGGCCGTGCAGGCCCCATTCGCGCGCGAGCGCGATCGCCGCCTCGAGCGCATCGACGTCGTGTCCGTCCAGATCGGGGATCACGTGCCAGCCGTACGCCTCGAAGCGCCGCCGGGTGTCGTCGCGAAACCAGTCGCGCACCTCGCCGTCGATCGAGATCCCGTTGTCGTCGTAGAAAACGACGAGCTTCGACAGGCGCAGCGTCCCGGCGAGCGAACAGACCTCGTGCGAGATCCCTTCCATCAGGCAACCGTCCCCGGCGAACACCCAGGTGAAGTGATCGACGATCGGAAAGCCGTCACGGTTGAAGCGTTCGGCGAGCAACCGCTCCGCCAGCGCCATGCCGACCGCATTGGCCAGGCCCTGCCCCAGCGGGCCGGTCGTCGTCTCGACGCCGGGCGTCAGTCCGTGCTCCGGATGGCCCGGCGTTCTCGAATGCAACTGGCGGAAATTGCGCAACTCCTCGATCGGCAGGTCGTAGCCGGTCAGGTGCAGCAACGCGTAGAGCAGCATCGACCCGTGCCCGTTCGACAGCACGAAGCGGTCGCGATCGGCCCACGCGGGATTCGCCGGATTGTGCTTCAGGGCCCCGCCCCACAGCGCCAGCGCGATCTCGGCCATTCCCATCGGCATGCCCGGGTGCCCCGAATTGGCCTGCTGCACCGCATCCATGGCGAGCGCGCGAATCGCGTCGGCCATCTGCCGCCGGAGCGGATGGCGCGATCCGGAGTCCGTGGGGTTGCGCTCGGCGCCCGAGACGGTTCCGGCGCGCGTGACCGCTCGCGCGGTGCGTTCCACGGGAGATTGCATTGGGGATGGTCCTGGGGTGGGATGAAGACTCGGCGGCAACGCGCATTCTAACAAACCGCCGCTCGCAGCGCTGGCGTCGGTCGCACAAATGCCTATATAATCAAAGGCTTTTCTCGCCGACCCACCCCGCCTTCGCATGCGGCGGAACCACATCGGCGACATTTCCACTGATCTGGATCCCCGAGGAACGACCGTGGGGATACTCAGGGACTGGCCGGACGGCGACGTCCGGCTTCCCGGTGCCATGCAGCCCGCTCGTCGGGCCGGTGCCGGGGCCCGGGAGCGCGCGAAACGCGCCCGGAGCGTCCCGGAAGCGCCGTGCTCGGCGCGTCCGGGGGTCTTGGGGGTCTTCAGCCTCTTCGGAGGAACTGGGTTGGAACGAAATGCAGGGACTGCACCTCACTGCTGATCTGTACGGCTGCCAATGCGAGCCGTCATTGCTCACCGCTGCCGATCGACTCGCCGAGCTGTGCCGCGCCACCGTCGGCAAGGCCGAGCTCACGCTGGTCGACGAGAAGTTCTTCACGTTCCCGGACTACCAGGGCCAGCCGGGCGGGGTCACCGGTGCCGTGCTGCTCGCCGAGTCCCACGTGGCGATCCACACCTGGCCCGAACGCGGCGGCGTGACGCTCGACGTCTACGTCTGCAACTTCTCGACCGACAATTCGTCGAAGGCCGAGCAGCTGCTCGACGACCTGATCGTCGCGTTCGCGCCGCGCCAGCAGAACACGAACCGGATCCTGCGCGGTTCCGAGGATCCCGATTCGGCCGCCGGCGAGTTGCTGCTCGAATGGCTCAACGCCGAGAGTGCGTTCGGTTTCCGTGCGGCGCGCCGGGTCGAAACCGTGCGCACGCCCTACCAGACGCTCGAAGTGTTCGAGACGCGCCAATGGGGCAAGCTGTTCCGCCTCGACGGCTGCTACATGACGTCGGAACGCGACGAGTTCTTCTATCACGAGGCGATCACGCACACGGCGGCGATCGCGCACGCGGGTCCGACGAGCGCGCTCGTCATCGGCGGAGGCGACGGCGGCTCGACCGAGGAGCTGCTCAAGCATCCGTCGATGCGGCGCGTCGTGCTCGCCGAGCTCGATGCCGAGGTCATCCGCGTCGCGCGCGAGCATCTGCCGGCCGTGCACCGGGGCGCGTTCGACGATCCCCGCGTGGCGCTGCGCATCGGCGACGGCTGGGCGACGGTCGAATCGATCGCCACGCAACAGGCCGAGAAATTCGACCTCGTGGTGCTCGACCTCACCGACCCGGACACCCCCGCGCATCGCCTGTACACCGCCGATTTCTTCCGCCTGGTCCAGCGCGTGATGAACCCGGGCGCGGCGCTCACGCTGCACATCGGTTCGCCGCTCTACCGGCCCGATCTGGTCGCGCGGCTGCTGGACGAGCTGTCGTCGGTGTTCTCGATCGTGCGCCCGCTGGGGCTGTACATCCCGTTGTACGGCGCCTACTGGGGACTGTGCTGCGCCTCCGATTCGCTCGACCCGGTCGCGCTCGACGCAGCCAGCGCCGAGCGACGGCTCGCCGAACGCGGCATCGCCGACCTGCGCTACTACAACGGCGACACGCACCAGGGGCTGTTCGCGCTGCCGAATTTCTATCGCGACCTGCTGCCCGAGAGCCTGCGCGGCGAACGACGCTCCACAGCGTCGACGACGCAGGCGGCCGTGCGAAGCGCTGCGCCGCTGGCCAGGGCGTCCTGATCCGCGCCACCCGCCCGGCCCTCGCGCAGCGATGCGTCCGCGGCTGCTGATCGCCGACGCCGGCCGGCTCGTCGACGAACCGGTCCGACTCGATGCGCAGCGCTCGCACCACCTGGTGCGCGTGCTGCGTCTGCAGCCGGGCGCACCGCTCGAATGTTTCGATGGAGACGGGGGGCGCTTCGAAGCACGTCTCGAGACCGCCGACGCCCGCGGGTGCACCGTGCGCGTCGGCGCCGCGCTGCCGTCGGCCACCGAAAGCCGCTTGCGCGTGACGCTGCTGCAATGCGTATCGAGCGGCGAGCGAATGGACTGGACGATCGAGAAAGCCGTCGAGCTGGGCGTCGCGTCGATCCAGCCGCTGCTGTCGGCGCACTCGCCGCAGCGTCTGGACGCCGAGCGGTCGAAGCGGCGTCGCGAGCACTGGCAGCGGCTCGTCGAAGCCGCATGCATGCAATGCGGTCGCGATCGCCTGCCGCTGCTGCACGAGGCCCGTCCGCTGGAACGCTGGTTCACCGATCGAACCACACCCGCCGCGGCGACTTCGATCGTTCTGCTGCCCGACGCGACGCTCGCGCTCAGCCGCGTGCCGATCGATGCCGGGCGGGAGATCGAGCTGCTCGTCGGCCCGGAGAGCGGGCTGACCGCGCGCGAGGCGGCGCGGGCCGTCGAAAGCGGTTTTGCCGCCGCGCGACTCGGGCCGCGCACGCTGCGCACCGAGACCGCCGGGCTCGCCGCGCTCGCCGCGCTTCAGGCGCTCGCGGGCGACTTCTGAACCGGTCGATGGATCGAATAGAACACGCGAAACGCGGTTTCGCGGTCGAAGAAGTAATCGGCCGCGTTGCGGAACACGTCGAGCAACCGGTCGCGCGCGTCGCGATCGAAATCGGCCGTCTCGGGAAGATTCTCGAGAAACACGACGAAGCCGGGTTCCTCGGCGCCGTGCACCGGTTTCAGGTCGGTCACGATGGCGTACAGCGCGTCGAGTTCGCGCGGAAACTGCGCCGGCAACGCGAAGCCGTCGGCGATCTCGTCGAGCACGGAATCCGGGTCGGTCGCCGAGCGGCAATCGGCATGCAGGACACGCTGCTCGGCGCGCGCCGCATCGGACCGCAAGGCATTTCGATCGTACGACTGCAGGGGCAGGACCGCCTGCGGCGGGATGTTGCTCAAGGTGCTCATTGGGCAGGTTCCCCGATCCGGCGAACACGCGAGCGCGCGTATCGGGCGCATCGTAATGGAGAACCTTCGCGGTGCCTATCGTGCGCTGCGATGTCGTTCGCTGCGACGCGGTAAACCGCTCGGCGTTCAGGCGACTTCGGCCTGCGCGATCGCGTCGATCGCGCGATCGACCGCACTGCGCGCATTCGCGCTGCGCGCGCGCCCGGATGCGAACCAGGAAACGAGCTCGGCGCGGCCGAGCGAGCGCCCGAAACCGGGAAAGCGCGAGAGCACGTACAGCTTGCGCGTCGGACTGATCCAGGCGAGCTTCACCGTCTGCGTGGACCCGTCGTCGTCGTCGAACTCGATCAGGTCGCCGCGACGCAACGCATCGACCGCCGGATGTTCGGCGCTGCGCGACGGCCCGGACGCCGGTTTGCGCGCCGCAACGGGCGAGGCACCCTCGGCCGACGCATCGAAATGCAGGGTGCCGTCGCGATCCATCCGGAACGCGCTCGCGGCCGCCGGCACCGTGCGGCCGACGTTGGTCTTCGCGTCCTGGATCGCCCGCGTGTGCCATTTCAGCAATTCGTTGAAGAAACGCTCGCGCTCGGCGTCGGCGACGGCGAGCGCCTTCAGGCCCTTCATCAGCGAGCCGATCATCCGCGGCAGCAGCGAGGCCAGGCGCGGGATGTCATCGGGCGCCTTCGGCGCGACGCTCCAGATCAGCAGCTCGGCCGAGTGCAGCGCGTCGGCCCAGCTCGCTCCGGCGCACTGCCCGTCGACCCGCGCCTGCGCGAGCGCGGACGACCATGAGCGAAACAGGAACTCGCGCACGAAGGCCGGCGTCACCGGATCGATCCGCAGCGCAATCTCGGCGTTGGCCTCGTCCTGCGCGACGGCGAGCGCTTCGAGCCGCTCGGCCTCCTGCGTGAGCGCGAGCAGGCGCGCCGCACGGCGCTCGTTCTCGGCATGCGCGAGCAGATCGAAACGCCCCATCGCTTCGTCGAAGGTCGCCAGATCGTCGTCGAAATGCTCGAGGATCCAGTCGACGATGGCGGCGACGCCCGGAACGAGCGTCGAGCCTTCGCCGAAGTCGGCGTCGGGATCGGTCGCCAGATCGGTGATCCGGTCGATCAGGCGACGCATCGGATGCTGGCGACGCGCGAAGAAGCTGCGGTCGAGCAGCGCCGCCTTCACCGCGACGACCTGCAGGCGAAGCAACTGCTGCTTGACCGGGTCCGGAAGCCGGCGGTCCGAATAGATGTAGTCGAACACCAGCGAAACGATCTCGACCGTCAACTGGTCGAGCGAAGAGCCTTTCGCGCGGGCGTGATCGAGCAGTTGCGTGGCGAGTTCGGGCGCCCCCGGTGCGTTCGCCGTCGGCACCGATTGCATCGTGTGCAGCGCCTCGAGCAGCGGCGCCTCGACGACCGGAATCGGCAGATCGGCCATTCCGAACGTGTCCGGATTCGCGAGCAGCCGCGCCGCCGAACGCCGGGCGGACTGCTCGCCCGTCGAAAGCTGCCGCACCAGGTCGCCGAAGGGATCGAAGCCGGCGCCCGCCGGCGGCGAAGCGCCGTTGGCGCCGCCGTGCGCGACCCCCGCGCTCGCCGGTGCCCCCGGCGCGATCGGGGCCGCCGCGGACGGCGGGTGGCGCGCAGCCGCCGACGCAGCGGGATCGGGTCCGTCGTGACCCGGCCGTTGCACGGCGGTGGGCACGAAAGCGCGCGGGCGCACCGTCGGCAGCACGTGATGGCTCTTCAGGCGTTCGTTGACGCTGGCGTGCAGGTCGCCCAGGCTCGCGGTCACGTGCGGCTCGAAGGCCTGCAGCAACGCGGTGCGCACGTCGGCCGGCGGCGAGAGCTCGTCGAGCGAGCGCTGCAATGCCTCGAACACGACCTCGGGCGAAGCCGGGTAGTCGTCCTCGTCGAACCATTCGCGACCGAGCAGTGCGGCGAGCCTGGCACGGACGCCGAGCACCTCGTCGGGGTCGAGCTGGCGGCGCGAGCGGCGCACGAGCCGCTCGAGCGCGATCCGATCCTCGATGGCGTCGTCGTCGACGAGCGCCAGCTCGCCGCCCGCGGGCTCGGCCGGCGCGCGCGCCGCGGCATCGGGGTCGAACAGGCGCTGCTCGAAGATCTCGGCGAAGGTCTGGCGGAACCGGTACTCGATGTCGTTGCGATGCAGGCGCACCAGCGACAGCGCATCGAGCAGCGCCTGCTGGCTCTCGCGGCCGGCGGCCTTCATCGCCGTGATCGTCAGCTCGATGCTGAGCCGATCGAGGGCTTCGGCGATGAAGCGCGTGAGCTGCGATACGACGAGATCGCGGCAATCGTGCAGGAGCTCGAGCCGGCGACGCGGGTCCAGCTCGACGTCGGTATCTCCGTCGGCGGGCGGTTCGCGGAGATCGGCTGGCATCATCGGCGCTCGTGACGTGCGGGAATCGGATCGGCCGATCCTAGTGGCCCGTCTGGCGAACGGTCAACGAGCGCGGGACGAGCGGCATACGCGTCCCACCGCGTCCCGGCGCGAGCCGACGAACGGTGCCTTCGAAGCCCGCCGGCGGCGCCCGGCGACTCAGCGCGGCGCGCTGGCGTCGACGACGATCCAGGCCGTCATGTTGACGATGCGGCGAACCGTCGCGGCGGGGGTCAGGATGTGCACCGGCTTGGCCGCGCCGAGGAGCACCGGGCCGATGGCCACGTTGTGGCCGGCGGCCGTCTTCAACAGGTTGTACGAGATGTTCGCCGCGTCGATCCCCGGCATCACCAGCAGGTTCGCGTCGCCGCTCAACGTGGAGCGCGGCATCACCTGGCTGCGCAACTGCGCGTCGAGCGCGACGTCGCCGTGCATCTCGCCGTCGATCTCGAGCTCGGGCGCACGCTCGCGGATCAGCGCGAGCGCTTCGCGCATGCGCTGCGCCGTCGAGTGACTCGAGCTGCCGAAGTTCGAATGCGACAGCAGCGCGACCTTCGGCAGGATGCCGAAGCGCCTGAGCTCCTCGGCGGCCATCAGCGTGATCTCGGCGATCTGCGGCGCGCTCGGATCGAGGTTGACGTGCGTATCGACCAGCGTCACCTGGCGGTTCGGCAGCATCAGCGTGTTCATCGCCGCGTAGACGCTCGCGCCGGGGCGGCGACCGATGACCTGGTCGACGTACATCAGGTGCAGCTGGAACGCGCCGAAGGTGCCGCAGATCATTCCGTCGGCGTCGCCCATGTGGATCATCATCGCGCCGATCAGCGTGAGGCGCCTGCGCATCTCGATCTGCGCATACTCCTCGGTGATGCCGCGCCGATCGGTGAGCCGATGGTATTCGCGCCAGTACGTCTTGTACCGCTCGTCCCACTCCGGATTGACGATCTCGAAATCGGCGCCCGGCTTCATCCGCAGCCCGAAGCGCTCGAGCCGGCGCTCGATCACCGCCGGGCGCCCGATCAGGATGGGACGCGCGAGGCGCTCGTCGACGACGACCTGCACCGCACGCAGCACGCGCTCCTCTTCGCCCTCGGCGAAGACGATGCGCCGGCCGGCCAGGCGCCTCGCCTCGGTGAAGATCGGGCGCATGAAATGGCCCGAGTGGTAGACGAACTGCTCGAGCTGCGTGTGGTACGCGTCGAAATCCTCGATCGGCCGCGTCGCCACGCCGGCGAGCATCGCCGCCTGCGCGACCGCCGGCGCGATCTTCAGGATCAGCCGCGGATCGAAGGGTTTCGGGATCAGGTACTCGGGACCGAAGGAAAGATCGGTCGCGCCGTACGCGGTGGCGACGATGTCCGACATCTCGACGCGCGCGAGATCGGCCATCGCGTGCACCGCCGCGATCTCCATCGAGCGGGTGATCGTCGTGGCGCCGACGTCGAGCGCGCCGCGAAAGACGAACGGGAAACACAGGACGTTGTTGACCTGGTTCGGATAATCGGTTCGGCCGGTCGCGATCACCGCATCGGGGCGCACCGCGCGCGCGATCTCCGGATCGATCTCCGGCGTCGGGTTCGCCAAAGCGAAGATCAGCGGGTGCGGCGCCATCTTCGCGACCATCTCGGGCTTGAGCACGCCGCCCGCCGACAGGCCGAGGAACACGTCGGCGTCGTCGATCAGCTCGCCGAGCGTACGCAGCGTCGTCTCCTGCGCGAAACGCTCCTTCACCGGATCCATCAGCTCGGCTCGGCCGCGGTACACCGCCCCGGCGATGTCGGCGACCCAGATGTTCTCGAGCGGCACGCCGAGGTCGACGAGCAGGTCCAGGCACGCGAGCGCGGCCGCGCCCGCGCCGCTGCACACGAGCTTGATCTTCGAGATGTCCTTGCCGACCACGCGCAAGCCGTTGAGCACGGCGGCGCCGACGACGATCGCGGTGCCGTGCTGGTCGTCGTGGAACACCGGCACTTTCAGCCGCTCGCGCAGCTTGCGCTCGATGTAGAAGCAGTCGGGCGCCTTGATGTCCTCGAGATTGATCGCGCCGAACGTGGGTTCGAGCGCCGCGACGATCTCGACGAAACGCTCGGGGTCGGTTTCGTCGATCTCGATGTCGAAGACGTCGATGCCGGCGAACTTCTTGAACAGCACCGACTTGCCTTCCATCACCGGCTTGGAGGCGAGCGCGCCGATATGGCCGAGCCCGAGAACCGCGGTTCCGTTGGTCACGACGCCGACGAGGTTGCCGCGCGCGGTGTAGCGAAACGCGTTGACCGGATCCTCGAGAATCTCCTCGCAGGCGGCAGCGACGCCCGGCGAATAAGCGAGCGCGAGATCGCGCTGCGTGACGAGTTGCTTGGTCGGGGCAATCGAGATTTTTCCCGGGCGTCCCTGCTCGTGGTATTCGAGCGCTGCCCTGCGCAGATCCGGATTCTCGGCTATCGACATCCTGTTCTTGCCCCTCGCCTCGTCTGGGAGGCGCAAATTATGTCAGGTTCGATCCCGCACGGTCGATACAATGACGAGTGTACGACCCCGCGCTTTCCGTCGCGTTTCCGATTCGCGCTCGCGCGCGCTCCCGATGACGATCCGATATCCGCTCGCGCGACGCAACGCGCAGATCGAGCCTTTCCATGTGATGGAGCTGGTCAAGCGCGCCGCCGCACTGCAGGCAGCCGGGCATCCGGTGATCCACATGAGCATCGGCGAACCCGATTTCACGGCGCCGCCGGCGGTGCTCGCCGCGCTCGAGCGCGCGGCACGCAGCGGACACACGCAATACACGTCGGCGACCGGTCTCGCCGAGTTGCGCGCGGCGATCGCGCGCGACTACGGCGAACGCTACGGCGTCGACGTCGACCCGATGCGCATCGTCGTCACCGCCGGCGCATCGGCCGCGTTGTCGCTGGCGTGCTGCGCGCTCGTCGATCCGGGCGCCGGCGTGCTGATGACCGATCCCGGTTATCCGTGCAACCGGCATTTCGTCGCCGCGTTCGACGGCGTTCCCCGCACGGTGCCGGTCGGGCCCGCAACGCGCTTCCAGATGACGCGCGCGCTGCTCGACGCGCACTGGGACGACGAGACGCGCGGCACGCTGATCGCGTCGCCGGCGAACCCCACCGGCACGTCGATTCCGTTCGACGAGCTTGCGCGCATCGTCGACTCGGTGCGCGCACGCGGCGGCTTCACGATCGTCGACGAGATCTATCTCGGACTGCAGTACGACGACGCAACGCGATCCGCGCTCGAGCTCGGCGACGACCTCATCGTCTCGAACAGCTTCTCGAAGTACTTCCACATGACCGGCTGGCGGCTCGGCTGGCTCGTCGTTCCGCGGCCGCTCGCGCCCACGTTCGAGAAGCTGGCGCAGAACCTGTACATCTGCGCATCGACGCTCGCGCAGCACGCGGCGCTCGCGTGTTTCGACGAGGAATCGCAGGCGATCTATCGCGAGCGACGCGACGAGTTCCGCCGGCGACGCGACTACATCGTTCCCGCACTGCGCTCGACCGGCCTGTCGGTACCGGTCACCCCCGACGGCGCGTTCTACGCCTGGACCGACTGCAGCGCATACAGTGAAGACAGCGCGCGTTTCGCCGACGAGCTGCTCGAACGAACGCACGTGTCGGTCGTGCCCGGAATGGATTTCGGCGTGCACGAAGCCGCGCGCCACCTGCGGGTCTCGTACGCGACGTCGATGCAGAAACTCGAAGAAGCGATCGCGCGGCTGGATCGTTACCTGCGGCACGATCGCGGCTGAATCGGGCATTCAGCCGGGCGCAGCTCCGATCGGAGCGCGCGAGACGACGATCAGAGCGCGCGCGAATCGCGCAGCGCCGAGGCCGAGGCGTCGGTGGGCGCCCCGGCACGCGTCGAGTCCGTCGTGCGCGGCACGGCACGGTGCGCTTCATCGGCGCCGGCGCGCTCGACGACACGCGAACGCTCCCGGGTGCGCTCGGGCACGAGCGGAGCGACGACGTTCGCTGCCGTCACCGGCCGCACGTCCGTCGCCGGCGCAGCATCCGCCGGCTCGGCGCGCTTCGCCTCGAGCGTCTTCGGTTCGCTCGACCGTACGCGAGCCCGCACGATCGGCGGTTTCGCATCGGCCATGGCCAGCTTGCTCGTCGGCACCCACGCGCGAGTCGGAGCGGGCAGCGCGCGGCCCTGCGCGGCCGCCGCGATGCGCGCGCGCTCGCCGAGCACCTTGCTGCCGTAGCCGTAGTCGTGCGACAGGAGCGCGGCGCCGACGTACGATTTCAGTGCGCCCTCGACGCTGCCCTCACGAACGAGGTATTCCTTCAGGATGCGCGAACCGACGCTGATGTTCGCCATCGGATCGAGCGCGGCGCGTGCCCCGCCGAACGGCGCGAACTTGTCGAGATGCACGCGGGTGAGCACCTGCATCAGCCCCTGTGCGCCGGCCGAGCTGCGCGCATTCGGATTGAAGCTCGACTCGATCGACATCACCGCGAGCACCAGGTAGGGATCGAGACGGAATTCGCCGGCTGCGCGGAACGCGTGTGCGACGAAACGCTGCACGTCGTCGAGCTTCACCCGATAGCGTTGCGCGACGAAGCGGGAGATGTTTCGCTGTTCGGCCGTGAGCTTCAGCGGAGAGAAGCTGTCGCGCTGGCCGGACACCCGGCCGGTGGCGGCGAGAGCCGCGGGTGCGTCGCGCGTTTCGGCGACCGGCCGATCCGGTTCGGGCAGCGCAGCGTGAGACGGTGCGGAGGCATCGGGAACCGGAGTGCCCGGCGGTTCCTCGACGAGGGCGTATGCCGAAGCGCTCGCCTCGTTGGCGGCGCCCGGCGCTGGCGCATCGGGCGGCGCACGCGCGGACACGCCCGATGCGGCGACGTTCTTCGCCGCCCCGCCGAACCTCGCGAACGCGTCGACGATCGAAGGGGTGGCCCACTGCTCGGGCAGCAGACCTGTGCGCGGATGCAGCAGGCGATCGCCGACGTGGCGCGGCACGCGATCGGCATCGTGTTGCGACGCGCGATGTTCATCGCGCCACTGCAGCCACCGATCGCCGATTCGCGACGCCGGCCCTGCGGCAGGCAACCGCGATGCGTGCGAGGCGTGCGCCGATGCAGCGACCGACGCGAGCACGAAGCGCTCCGACGAACTCGCGCTCGCACGCTGCGCGATCGGGATCCGCTGCAGGAAACCCGGCGATGCCGCCGACGCGTCGACCGGCGCGACGGACCGCGGCAGCGGGATCGAGGCGACGGCCACCAGTGCGGCAACCGGTGCGATCGCGCATGCGAAGCGCGCAGCACCGATCGTGCGCACGAACAAGCCGAACAACATGCCGACCCGATGCTGCTGCAGCATCCAGACTCCCTCCGGCTTTCGCCGTACGGCTCGCCATTCGGCGATCTCGTCTTCGAGCCCGCGTGCTGTCGGATGCGGGCCTCTCTCTTTCACCCCGATCGGTGCATCGCCGATCGGACATGTATCGCAGCGCTGCGGCTGCGCGGCTTCGAACCGTATTCGAAGCACCGTGTTCGTGGGGTTCCCCAGCCGTCGGGCGACGGCGCAGTCGGAACGGTTCGGATTCTATGGAGCAATCCGAGTGCCGGTCAACCGGACGGTTTCACGATATGCAACATCGTTCGCATATGTGCGATGACACAATGTCGCTCCCATCCCGAATTGCGATGACTTACTACCGTGAAATACGACGACTTGCGTGACTTCGTCGCTCGACTCGAAGCAATCGGCGAATTGAAGCGCGTCGCCGCTGCCGTGTCGCCGCAATTCGAAATGACCGTGATCGCAGACCGCGTGCTGCGCGCGGGCGGGCCCGCGTTGCTGTTCGAGCATCCGCGCGAGAACGGTCGCGACCATTCGCTTGCGGTGCTCGCGAACCTGTTCGGCACGACCCGGCGCGTTGCATTGGGGCTCGGCGCGGAATCGACCGATGCGTTGCGCGAGATCGGCGAGTTGCTCGCGTGGCTGAAAGAGCCCGAACCTCCGCGCGGATTGCGCGACGCGTGGGACAAGTGGCCGATGCTTCGCCAGGTCATGAAGATGTCGCCGCGCGAGTCGGGTTCGCATCCGCCCTGCCAGGAGATCGTCGTCGAAGGCGACGAGGTCGATCTCGCGACGCTGCCGGTGCAGACATGCTGGCCGGGCGACGCGGGACGTCTGATCACCTGGGGGCTCGTCGTCACGCGCGGCCCGCAACACACCCGACAGAACCTCGGCATCTATCGGCAGCAGGTGATCGGCGCGAACCGCACGATCATGCGCTGGCTCGCACACCGCGGAGGCGCGCTCGACTTTCGCGAGCACGCGACGAGGCACCCGGGCGTGCCGTTTCCGATCGCCGTGGCGCTGGGCGCCGACCCTGCGACGATGCTCGCTGCGGTCACGCCGATTCCCGACGCGCTCTCCGAATACCAGTTCGCCGGATTGCTGCGCGGTGCGCGCACCGAGATCGCGAAGTGCCTCGGCTCGACACTGCAGGTTCCCGCTCGGGCCGAGATCGTGCTCGAAGGCTCGATCCGGCCCGATCCCGACGCATCGCGCACGCGAGCCAACGCGCGCGCGCTCGGGCACGAAGGCGACTTGCCCGCCGCCGCGTGCACCGGCTGGGAAATGGCGATCGAAGGCCCGTTCGGCGATCACACCGGCTACTACAACGAGCACGAATGGTTTCCGGTGTTCGCCATCGACCGCATCACGATGCGCCGCGACGCGATCTATCACAGCACCTACACCGGCAAGCCGCCCGACGAACCCGCGATGCTCGGCGTCGCATTGAACGAGGTGTTCGTTCCGATCCTGCGCAAGCAGTTTCCGGAGATCGTCGATTTCCATCTTCCGCCCGAAGGCTGCTCGTATCGCGTCGCGATCGTCTCGATGCGCAAGCAGTACCCGGGTCACGCCAAGCGCGTGATGTTCGGCGTCTGGAGCTTCCTGCGGCAGTTCATGTACACCAAGTTCGTGATCGTCACCGACGACGACGTCGATGTGCGCGACTGGAAGGACGTGATCTGGGCGGTGACGACCCGGGTCGACCCGGCGCGCGACACGACGATGGTCGAGAACACGCCGATCGACTCGCTCGATTTCGCTTCTCCGGTGTCCGGACTCGGCTCGAAGATGGGGATCGACGCGACGAACAAATGGCCGGGCGAGACGACGCGCGAATGGGGCCGCGCGATCACGAGCGACGCGGCGATCGAACGGCGGGTCGATGCGATGTGGGGCGAGCTGGGGCTGTAGCGCGCTCGGTGAGCGCCCACGCGACGGCGAAGGCGAGCGCGGCCACCAGCGGCGCCGAGGTGTCTGCGCTGCGGCCCGGGATCGCGAGTTGCGCGATCTCCATCGCGAACAGCGCCAGCACCGCGAGCACCAGCGTGCGCAGCGCGAGCGCTCGTTGCCGCTCGCGCGCCACCTTCGTGGCTGCCGCCGTGGGCAACGCCGCGTTCCAGCGCAGCGAGAGAACCAGCGCGAACGCGAGCCAGCAGAAGAACAACGCGAAATCGAGCGACGCGAGCGGATGACCCCGGCCCAGCTGCGGCCACCATGAGAAGTCTTCGCGCAGATGCCATCGCGCGCGGCCGGGCGCAAGCTCGTAGGCGGCGACCGACGCCAGCGCGAACAGCGGCAGCAGTCGCGCGAGCGGTCGATTGGCCGCCGGCACGAGCAGCACCAGCGAAACGACGACACCCGCGCCGGCCCCGGCGAGCTCGGACCACGACAGCGCGCGCCAGGCGAGCAGCGCCTGCCCACCGAGCGAGACCGCGAGCGCGACGACGAGCGCGACCGACGCCGATCGCCGGGCCGGAACGAGCGCCCGGATTGCCGCCGCGACCGTCATCCATGCGAACGCGTGACGCGCGACGTCCCACGGATCGAGCGACGGCACGGTACGGAGGAACGACAGGTTCGCGCGCACGGTTCCGACGTCGAACGTGAAGCGCCAGGGCGCAGTCGAGACCGCGAGCCACGCGCCGATCACGAGCCAGGCCGCGATCGCGACGCGCGAATCCACCGCGAGCCCCGGCTGCGCGCGGCGCGCGCCCGCGTCGCCCTCGTGCACCGCGTGCAGCACGCGCGAGACGAGCGCAAGCGCGAGCACGCCGATCGCGGCGCCGAGCGAATTCGTCGTCCAGTCGATCCAGGTCGAGACGCGTCCCGACAGGCACGACTGCAGCAGTTCCATTGCCAGCGAGAACGCGCTGACGGGAACCCACGCGAAGAACTTCAGGGCTCGATGGCGAGCCGTGGCGACGAGCGCACCGGCGAGCAGGCCGGGCGGAACGTACGCGACGACGTTCTGCAGCACGTCGCTCCCGTACCAGCCGCTGTGCGGATCGGCGAGCGGCAGGTCGCAAGGCTGCAGCGCACCGCCGGCGAGCGACTGGTAGGCGACGAACGCCAGATACAGCAGCAACGCGCCGGCCAGCGCAACGCGCCCTTCACCCGTTGTCATGCACCCAGCGCAGGAAGGCGTCCTGCAGGGCGCGCGAGGCGGACGCGCGCGGCCCGTTGACGATCAATGCGATCGCGTAGGGACGACCCGACGAGGCGAACACGTAGCCGGCAATGGCACGGACTTCGTCGAGGCTGCCGGTCTTGATCCACGCACGGCCGACCATCGCCTCGCCGACGAAGCGCGCCTTCATCGTTCCGTCGATGCCGACCACCGGCAGCGAATCGCGCAGCACGATGCCGTCGGGACCGAGCGCGGCCGCCCGCAGCGCCGCGGCCAGTTGCGCAGCGCTGGCGCGGGCGACGCGCGAAAGGCCCGAGCCGTTGTCGAGCACGAGCCCCGAGGTCGGCAGGCCGCGCTCGCGCAGCCACTCGAGCAGCAGCGCGCGCGCATGCGCGAGCGTCGCGGGGCGCTCGCCGTCGCGGGCGGCCAGCTGCAGCAACAGATGCCGCGCCATCACGTTGTTGCTGAACTTGTTGATGTCGTGCACGACTTCGCGCAGCGCGCGCGGCGAGCGCCAGACATACCAGGGGTCGTCCCTCGCCGCGCCGCGCTCGATGCGCGTGCGGCCCCTCCAGTGGCCGCCGGCGGCCTTCCACGCCGCGCCGAACAGCGCGCCGACGAACTGCCGATGATCGAGCACCGAGACGAAGACGCCCTGCTCGCCGCAGGCGCGCGAGTACACGCCGCTGATCCGCACGACCGGCTTCTTCGCGCCCCCCGCGTCGCGCACCTGCAGGCCGTTCGCACCATGGCGACACGGACCGCCGACCAGGCGCACGGCGCTGTCGATCGCCACGCCGGCCAGATCGGGATCGAACGCGAGCTCGACGATCTTGCCCGACGGCCGCACGACGATGCGCACCGACTTGAAGTTCATCATCGCGCCGAACGGCTGGACGTTGTACGGCTCCCACGGCTCGCCGTCGAAGCCGATCGCGTCGTCGACCGACGGTTCGTAGATCGAATCGTCGAGCACCAGATCGCCGTCGATGCGCTCGAGCCCGCCGGCACGCAGCTGTCCGACGAGCTCGACCAGGTCCTCGATGACGAGCTTCGGGTCGCCGCCGCCGCGCACGACGAGATCGCCGCGCAGCACACCGTCCTCGAGTCTTCCGCGCAGGTGGAAGGCGGTTTCCCAGCGGTAGTCGGGGCCGAGCAACGACAACGCGGCCCACGTCGTCAGCAGCTTGATCGTCGAAGCCGGATTGAGCGCACGGTGCTCGTCGAATGCGACGAGCGCGGGGCCACCGTCGAGCGGCAGCGCGATCGCGCCGATCTCGCCGGGCGCGAAGCCCGCCGTCGCCGCCCACTGGGCGAGCGCAACCCCGCGCGCGGGCGCTTCGACCCCGCCATTCGGCAGGTCGGCCGGTGCGGGCGCGGGTCGTGCAAGAGCGCCGGCGCAGCCGAACCCGATGGCGAGTGCGACGGCCGCCGCCCCGGCAGGACGGCGGAGCGTCGAAAGCCGCAGCATCGGGCGATTATCCCATCGGCATCCGCCGTGCGCATCGAAGCGCCGGGCAGCCCGCGGCGGGCTGCGCAGTCGGCGACGGCGGGCGGGACGATATAATGCAGTTTCATGACTGCCCCGCCGCGCGAACCGCTGGTCATCGACGCCGAGTTGCTCGAACGCTTCGGCGGCCGCGGACCCCGTTATACCTCCTATCCCACGGCCGACCGCTTCGACGAGCGCGTCGACGCCGACCGCTACGCGCGCGCCCTGCGCGAACGCGCGGCGCGCAGCGGCGAGTCGCTCGGGCTGTACGTGCACATCCCGTTCTGCCGCTCGATCTGTTACTACTGCGCGTGCAACAAGATCGGCACCAAGCACGTCGAGCAATCCGCGCCGTACCTGGTCGCGGTCCAGCGCGAAATCGCGCTCGTCACCGGGTTGACCGGACGCGGGCAGCCGGTGCGCCATCTGCATTTCGGCGGCGGCACCCCCACGTTCATGCCCGACGCCGAGATCGCGCAACTGATCGACACGCTGCGCGAGCATTTCGAGTTCTCCGATAGCGGCGAATACTCGATCGAGGTCGACCCACGCACGGTCGGCCCGCAGCGACTGCGCGCCCTGCGTTCGATGGGGCTGAACCGGATCAGCCTCGGCGTGCAGGACTTCGACCCGACCGTGCAGGCCGCGGTGAACCGGATCCAGTCGTACGAGCAGACGGTCGAGCTGATCGACACCGCACGCTCGGCCGGCTACCGGTCGATCAACGTCGATCTCATCTACGGTCTGCCCAAGCAGAATCCCGAGCGATTCGGCGAGACGCTGCGCAAGACGATCGCCGCCGCCCCGGACCGGATCGCGCTGTATCACTACGCGCACCTGCCCACGGTATTCAAGCCGCAGCGCCGCATCTCCGAGGCCGACCTTCCCTCGTCGGAAGACAAGGCGCGCATGTTCGAGACCGCGGTCGCGGTGTTCGAAAGCGCGGGCTACCGGCACCTCGGGCTCGACCACTTCGCGCGCGAGGACGACGAGCTGGCGATCGCGCAACGCGAAGGCCGGCTGCACCGCAATTTCCAGGGCTACTGCTCGCACGACGCGGGCGACCTGATCGCGCTCGGCGTTTCGGCGATCTCGTCGATGGGCGACGTCTACGCACAGAACGACAAGATCCTCGACGGCTACTACCGGCGCATCGAGCGCGGCGAGCTGCCCGTCGTTCGCGGCATCGCACTCGACGAGGACGACTTCCTGCGTCGCGACGCGATCCAGTCGCTGATGTGCGATTTCGCGCTCGACTGGGACGCACTCGACGCGCGCCGCGGCACCGACAGCCGCAGCCGGCTCGCCGACGCGCGCTCGGCGCTCGCACCGCTGATCGAAGCGGGCGCGGTTCGCGCCGACGAGCGCGGAATCGAGGTGCTGCCGCGCGGCCGGCTGCTCGTGCGCGCCGTCGCGATGGCCTTCGATCGTCATCTCGCGCAACAGGGCGACGGGTCGACCGGCGCCAGTTATTCGCGCATCGCCTGAGCACGGCCCGATGGCGCGCATCCCGTACGTTCCCGCCGACGTGTCCGAGCCGCGCGCGATCGTCGACGCGGTGCGCGCACGCCGCGGCGGCACGTTGCTGAATCTCGACCGCATGCTGTTGCACAGCCCCGAGCTCGCCGCCGGCTGGAACGCATTCCTGGGCGCGGTGCGCACGCAGCTGTCGCTGTCGCCGAAGCTGCGCGAGCTCGCGATGTGCGTGGTCGCGGTGCACAACGGAGCCGAGTACGAGTTCGTGCACCACGCACCCGAATTCCTGAAGGCAGGCGGCACGCGCGAGCAACTCGACGCGCTGCGCGACCCGCAGCGCGCGCGCACCGACGCGCGACGCTTCGATGGCGCCGAACGCGCCGCGCTCGCGGTGGCGCTCGAGAGCACCCGATCGGTGCGCGTCCCGGAGGCCGATCTCGCGGCGCTCGTCGCAGCGGTGGGCGAGCGCGCAGCGGTCGAGTTCGTCGCGGTGGTCGCCGCGTACAACATGGTGTCGCGCTTCCTGGTCGCGCTCGGCGTCGAGCCCGAGTGAACGGGCTTCGAAAGCCTTTCTGGACAACGCCTTCGAAACACGTTATCCTGCGCGCGCATACTGAACGAGTCGTCCATCTTTGCGTGTCCAGCCGGCCTGTCCCATCGGGGCAGCGCGTCTCGAATACCTGATTGTTCCTCTTGATCTGTCTGCCGCCGCGGCCAGGGCGCCCCGGTGTATTCCCGAACGCGTAACGTATGGAGCGCAAAAATGAGCAATCGAGTAACCGGTGTGGTCAAGTGGTTCAACGAGTCCAAGGGTTTCGGCTTCATCGCCCCCGATGACGGCAGCGCGGATCTCTTCGCGCACTTCTCCGAGATCCAGGGCAACGGATTCAAGACGCTGCAGGAACAGCAGCGCGTAGAGTTCGCGGTCAAGCAAGGCCCGAAAGGCCTGCAAGCCTCGGCGATCCGCCCGCTGTAAGCGAGCGCGCGTCGCGCAGGCGACGCGAATTCGCACGGGTCGTTCACCCGACCCCGAACGGCCGCCGAAAGGCGGCCGTTTTCGTTGGAGATCGATCGTCGGCGACGATCGATCCGGCTCGCACCGGCCGCCGTGAGGCGCTCGTCCGTTCGAGCCTGTCGCTGCGGCTATTCCCGCCCGGAAGATCGTTCGGGCGCAGAATCGGCCGATCGGGCACTGCGCTGCCGCTCACCGGCGCGCGCAGTTGCGTTCGCACGAACGAGGAATGCCGTTGAAGCCATCCCGAAGCTCTTCCCTTTGGCACTTGCCCGCATGGGCCCCCTGGCTGGCGACGATCCGCTCGGCACCGATCGAATCCGACGAACCGTCGGAAACCGCCGAGATCTACACGGCAGACCAGATGGCGCAACACGGATTGCGCCTCGCGAATCAGCACAAGCTGGTCGCCGGACGCGGCCGCAGTGACCTGCTCGAGCGGCTCGACAACAACGAAGCGATCCTCGTCTCGGTGTGGCGGCAATTGTGCGAGACGGTTGCCGGAACGCGGCGCACGACGCCGGCCGGCGAATGGCTGCTCGACAACTTCTACCTGATCGAGGAGCAGATCCGGATCGCCCGGCAGCACCTGCCGGCGAGCTACAGCCGGGAACTACCGCTGCTCGCCGAGGGCGGCTCGGCCGGGCTGCCGCGCGTATACGACCTCGCGATCGAAAGCATCTCGCACGCCGACGGTCGCGTCGACATGGAGAGCCTGCGGCGCTTCGTCGAGTCGTACCAGACGATCGAGCCGCTGCGCCTGGGCGAACTGTGGGCGATCCCGATCATGCTGCGGCTCGCGCTGATCGAGAAGCTGGCCGGCGCCGCGTTGCGCATCGAGCGCGGGCACAAGGAGCGAGACCTCGCCGACCGGTGGGCCGACACGATGATCCACACGGCCGAGCGCGACCCGAAGAACGTCATCGTCGTGATCGCCGACATGGCGCGTTCCGATCCGCCGCTGAGCAGCGCCTTCGTCGCCGAGCTCGCCCGCCGTCTGCAGGGTCGCAGCCCGTCGCTCGCGTTGCCGCTCACCTGGGTCGAGCAGCACCTGTCCGAGACCGGATTGACGATCGAGCAGCAGATCCGGCGCGAGAACCGGCGGCAGGCCGCCGACGAGGTGCTGCTGAGCAACAGCATCGGCAGCCTGCGCGAGCTGGGTGCGCTCGACTGGCGCGCCTTCGTCGAGGCGATGAGTCTCGTCGAGCACGCGCTCGCGCAGGACCCGGCGGGCGTCTATCCGCGGATGGACTTCGCCAGCCGCGACCGCTACCGGCACGCCGTCGAGGAACTCGCGCGCCGCAGCGCGTCGACCGAACTCGACGTCGCGCGCAGGACCGTCGAGCGGGCGGCATCGCCGTCACCGGCCGCCGGCGAGCCCTGGTCGCACGTCGGCTATCACCTGCTCGACGCGGGGCGTCCGGCGCTCGAGCAGGCGGTCGGCGCGCGCCTGCCGTGGCTCGCGCGCCTGCGCGCGCGCGCCGGTCGACTGCAGCTGCTCCCGTACGTCGGCTCGATCGTCGTCATCACGCTCGCGCTCACCTTCGCGCTGGCCGCGCCGCTCGATGTCGATTCGCCGTGGGCGTTCGCCCTGCTCGTGCTGCTGCTCGCGATCGCGACGAGCCAGCTCGCGATCGCTCTGGTCAATCGTGCCGCCGCGCTGCTCGTCGCGCCGCAACCGCTGCAGCGAATGGACTTCTCCGAGGGCATCCCGCACGAGTGCCGCACGCTCGTCGTCGTGCCCTCGATGCTGACGAACGAAGCGGCCGTCGACGCGCTGATCGACGGGCTCGAGGTCCGCTCGCTGGCGAACCGCGACGAAGAACTGTATTTCGCCCTGCTCACCGACTTCGTCGATTCGTCGTCCGAGCGCCAGCCCGACGACGACGCGCTGCTCGAGGCCGCCGTGCGGGGCATCGAGACGCTGAACGCCCACTACGCGGCTTCGCGTGCCGGCCACCGGGAAAACGCGCCCGCCGAGCGCTTCTTCCTTTTTCATCGTCCGCGCCGCTTCAACCCCGTCGAGCGCAACTGGATGGGATACGAGCGCAAGCGCGGCAAGCTCGCCGACCTGAACCGGCTGCTGTGCACGATCGACGACGCCGACGCCGCCGGCGCGTTCTCGCGCATCGTCGGCGACATCGGCCGGCTGCGCGGCGTGCGCTACGTGATCACGCTCGACACCGACACCGAGCTGCCGCACGACGCGGCCTGGGAGCTGGTCGCGACGATGGCGCATCCGCTGAACCGGCCGCGCTTCGCCGCACCGCGGCGCGGGCGCGCGGCCACCGTGTACGGTGGACACGCGATCCTGCAGCCGCGCGTGGGCGTGAGCCTGCCGGACGCGAACCGTTCGCGCTTCTCGCGGCTGTTCTCCGGCGACCCGGGCATCGACCCGTACACCCGGGCGGTGTCCGACGTGTACCAGGACCTGTTCGGGCAGGGCTCGTTCATCGGCAAGGGCATTTACGAAGTCGAGTCGTTCGAGCGCGCGCTCGCCGGCGTCTTTCCCGAGAACCGGATCCTCAGCCACGACCTGCTCGAGGGCTGTTACGCACGCAGCGGACTGGTCAACGACGTCGTGCTCTACGAATCGCATCCCGCGCGTTACCTCGACGACATCGCGCGCCGGCACCGCTGGATCCGCGGCGACTGGCAGGTGGCGAGCTGGATGCTCCCGCGCGTGCCGACGCCCAACGGCGCCGAGGCGCGCAACCCGCTGTCGGCGCTGTCGCGCTGGAAGATCCTCGACAACCTGCGTCGCAGCCTCGTGACCCCGGCGATCGTGCTCGTGCTGCTGACCGCCTGGGCGCAACCCGAGGTGGCGTGGCTGTGGACGCTGGCGATGCTCGGCATCTACTTCGTACCGGTTCTCGTCGCGTTCGCGCTCGACGTGGTCCGTCGCGAACCCGAAACGCCGATCGCGCGCCACCTGCTGCTTGCCGCTTCGGGCGCGTGGCGCCAGTCGAAACAGGCGCTGTTCCTGATCGCCTGCCTGCCGTACGAGGCGCGCGTGCATCTCGATGCGATCGGACGAGCGCAATGGCGCACGCTCGTCACGCATCGCAAGCTGCTCGAATGGCGGCCCTCGGAGATCGTCGAGGACCGGGCGCGCAGCGGCGAGGACGCGAGTGCCGCAGTCGATCTGCAGCGCACCTGGGGCTCGATGATCTCGGCCAGCGTCCTCGCGCTCGCGGTCGGCGCGTGGATCGCGACGGCCCATCCGGCGCTGCTCTGGGTTGCCGCGCCGCTGCTCGCGGCCTGGTTCGGCTCGCCGGCGCTCGCCTGGTGGGTGAGTCGACCGCGCATCGCGCGTCCGCGTCCGCTGAGCGCCGAGCAGACGCAGTTCCTGCGCAACCTCTCGCGGCGCACCTGGGCGTGGTTCGACGAATTCGTCGACGCGACGAACCACTGGCTGCCGCCCGACAACTACCAGGAAGCGCCGGTCGAGCGGATCGCGCATCGCACGTCGCCGACGAACATCGGGTTCGGTTTCATGGCGAATCTCGCCGCGTACGACTTCGGCTACCTGACCGCCGGCGCGCTGCTCGAACGCACCGAGAAGGCGCTCGACACGATGGACGCGCTCGAGCGCTACCAGGGGCACTTCTACAACTGGTACAACACCCGCACGCTGCAGCCGCTGCGCCCCGCGTACGTGTCGAGCGTCGACAGCGGCAACCTCGCGGGGCTGCTGCTCACGCTTCGCCCGGGTCTGCTCGAGCTCGCCGACGACCCGATCCTCTCGCCGCGCGTGCTCGACGGCCTGCACGATACGTGGAACGTACTGCTCGAGACGAGCGGCGCGACGGCGAGAGCCGCGCCGGCGCGGCGCTTCGGCACGCATCTCGCGCGGATCGCGCAGATGCCGCTCACCACGCTCGGCGCGGCGCGCCGCGCGCTCGCCGAGCTGGCCGCGGCGGCCGACGAATGCGTGGCCGCGATCGCCGCGACCAACGACGAGATCGAACGCACCGCGCGCGTGGTCGACCGGGCCGGCGCAACGAGCGCCGACGAATCGTCGGCAGCACCGGCATCGGCGGCGAGTCGGCGCGACGAGCGCATGGAGCTGGCGTCGGCCGCCGCCGATCTGTTCGCCGACGAATCCGGTGCCGAACCGCAGATCGACGACGAGCCCGTCGCGCAGGCGCTCGCCGGCGATTCGCTGCTGCATCCACGGCCGCTGCAGCGCGACCCGGGTGTCGAGACCATGCGATGGGCACGCGCGCTGTCGCGGCAGTGCCATGCGGCGCTCGACGAACTGTATGCGCTGGTTCCCGACGACGACGAGGCATCGGCGGCCACCGATGCGCTCGCCGCCGATACCGCGTCGAACGGGAGCAACGGCGCCGCCGATGCGCGCGCCCGGCAGCCGGTGCCGACCTTGCGTGCCGCCGCCGAATCGGGCAGCGGCGAGGCCGCCGCGCGCCTGGCCCGGATCGAAGTGCTCGCGCAGCGCCTGGCGGCGTTCTCCGACATCGATTACCGCTTCCTGTACGACGAACAGAGAAACCTGCTGAGCGTCGGCTACAACGCCGACGAACGCCGCGCCGACGCGAGCTTCTACGACCTGCTCGCCTCGGAGGCGCGGCTGGCGAGCTTCGTCGCGATCGCGCACGGACGGCTTCCGACCGAACACTGGTTCGCGCTCGGACGCCTGCTCACGCGCGTCGGCAGCGAGCCGGTCCTGATCTCGTGGAGCGGCTCGATGTTCGAGTACCTGATGCCGCTGCTCGTGATGCCGCGCTACGAACAGAGCCTGCTCGACCAGACCTGCCGGACCGCGGTCGTGCGCCAGATCGAGTACGCCCGCCAGCGCGGCGTCGCCTGGGGCATCTCCGAGTCCGGATACAACGCGGTCGACACCGCCTACAACTACCAGTACCGCGCGTTCGGCGTCCCGGGGCTCGGACTGAAACGCGGGCTCGCCGCCGACCTGGTCGTGGCCCCCTATGCCAGCGTGCTCGCGCTGCTCGTCGACCCGCCGGCGGCGACGCGCAACCTGCAGCGGCTCGCGAGCCAGGGCACCGCCGGTGCCTTCGGGCTGTACGAAGCGGTCGATTTCACCCCGTCACGGCTTCCGCCCGGCGAAGGCGCGACCGTCGTCCGTTCGTTCATGGCGCATCACCAGGGCATGAGCCTGCTGGCGCTCGTCTCGCTGCTGCGCGACCAGCCGATGCAGCGTCGCTTCGCTTCGGACCCGAACCTGCGCGGCGCGCTGCTGTTGCTGCAGGAGCGCGTGCCGAAGGTGCCCGCGTTCCACCGGCACACGACGCCGTCGCCCGAGAGCCAGTTCGCCTTCACGCCGAGCGAGATGCCGATCCGGGTCGTGACCGACGTGCAGCACACGGCGCCGCAGGTGCAACTGCTCTCGAACGGTCGCTACCACGTGATGGTCACGCACGCGGGCGGCGGCTACAGCCGGTGGAACGACCTGGCGATCACGCGCTGGCACGAGGATCCGACGCGCGACCACTGGGGCGCCTTCTGCTACGTGCGCGACGTCGCCGCCGACACGTTCTGGTCGACCGCGCACCAGCCGAGCCTGCGTCCCGCCGAACACTACGAGGCGATCTTCTCGGAGGGCCGCGCCGAGTTCCGCCGGCGCGACCGGATCTCGGCGACCGACCCGGGGCTGGAAACGCACACCGAGATCGCCGTCTCGCCCGAGGACGACCTCGAGTTGCGGCGCGTGACGATCACGAACCGCGCGCGCCGGCGAAGAACCATCGAGCTGACGACGTACGCCGAGGTCGCGCTCGCGCCGCCGGCCGCCGATGCGATGCATCCCGCGTTCAGCAACCTGTTCGTGCAGACCGAGATCCTCGAGGCACCCTCGGCGGTCCTGTGCACGCGGCGGCCGCGCTCGCCCGAGGAGCAGACGCCGTGGATGTGTCACCTGATGTCCGTGCACGGCGCGCAAGCGGGCCCGGTCACGCACGAAACCGACCGTGCGCGCTTCGTCGGCCGCGGCAACGGGCTGTTCTCGCCCGACGCGATGCGCCAGCCCGGGCCGCTCTCCGGATCGTCGGGCTCGGTGCTCGATCCGATCGTCGCCAGCCGGTGCGCGGTCACGCTCGATGCCGACGAGTCGGCGACGATCGACATCGTCACCGGCGTGGCGGCGAGCCGTGCCGCGTGCCTCGCGCTCGTCGAGAAATACGTCGACCGCCGGCTGACCGACCGCGTGTTCAAGCTCGCGTGGAGCCACGGCCAGGTCGTGCTGCGCCAGCTCGGCGCGAGCGAGGTGGACGCGCAGCTCTACGCGCGGCTCGCCAGCTCGGTCGTCTATTCGAGTTCCGCGCTGCGCGCCGAATCGAGCGTGCTGTTGCGCAACCGGCGCGGGCAGGCCGATCTGTGGGGGTACGCGATTTCGGGCGACCTGCCGATCGTGCTGGTCACCGTGTCCGACACGTCGCACATCGGGCTGGTGCGCGAGATGATCCAGGCGCACGCGTACTGGCGGCTGAAAGGACTGTCGGTCGACCTCGTGATCTGGAACGAGGAACACGACGTCTACCGCCAGCAACTGCAGGAGACGATCCTCGCGCTGATTCCGGTCGGCATCGAGGCGCACGTGATCGATCGGCCGGGCGGCATCTACGTGCGCTACGCCAGCCAGATCTCGCGCGAAGACCGCATCCTGATGCAATCGGTCGCGCGCGTGATCGTCCCCGATGCGCGCGGCGGACTGGCCGATCAGCTCGCGCGCCGCGCCGGGCTCGATCGCCGCCTCGCACCGCTGGTGCCGAGCGTGCGCACGAGCTCCGCCGAAGCCGCTCCGGCGCACGCGCCCGAGCGACCCGACCTGCTCTTCGACAACGACCACGGGGGCTTCACGCGCGACGCGCGCGAGTACGTCGTCGTCGCCGGCGAGCGGCCGACGCCGGCGCCGTGGGCCAACGTCATCGCCAATCCGGTGTTCGGCACCGTGGTCAGCGAAAGCGGCAGCGCCTACACGTGGTTCGAGAACGCGCACGAATTTCGCCTCAGTCCGTGGCACAACGACCCGTTGAGCGACCCGAGCGGCGAAACCTTCTACCTGCGCGACGAGGAAAGCGGGCACTTCTGGTCTCCGGTGGCGCTGCCCGGAGACGGCGCTTCGGCGTGCACCGCGCGCCACGGCTTCGGCTACAGCGTCTTCTCGCGCAGCGAATCGGGCATCGAGTCGGAGTTGACGACGTACGTCGCGCTCGACGCGGCGGTGAAGTTCTCGGTGCTGCGCGTGCGCAACCGGTCGGGACGCGCGCGCAAGCTCTCGGCCACCGCCTACGTCGAATGGGTGCTCGGCGACCTGCGCTCGAAATCGGCGATGCACGTATCGACCGCGGTCGACGGGCACAGCGGCGCGCTGCTCGCGCGCAACCGCTACAGCGCGGAATTCTCGTCGTACATCGCGTTCTTCCACACCAGCGAATCGTTCCACTCGTGGACCTGCGACCGCACCGAGTTCGTCGGCCGCAATGGAACGCTGCGCCGGCCGGCGGCCATGCGCCAGCTGCGGCTCTCGGGGCGCAGCGGCGCGGGCCTCGATCCGTGCGCGGCGATCCAGGTGCCGTTCGAGCTGGCCGACGGCCAGGAACGCGAGATCGTGTTTCGCCTGGGCGTCGCGCGCGACGCCGACGAGGGCCACCGGATGATCGATCGCTTCCGCGGCGCGAGCGGCGCGCGCGAGGCGCTCGAAGTCGTGCACCGGTACTGGGGGCACGCGCTGGGCGCCGTGCAGGTGAAGACGCCCGAGCCCGCGCTCGACGTGCTCGCCAACGGCTGGCTGGCGTACCAGACGCTCGCCTGCCGGGTCTGGGCACGCAGCGGCTATTACCAGTCGGGCGGCGCCTTCGGCTTTCGCGATCAGCTGCAGGACGTGATGGCGCTCGTGCACGTCGAGCCGATGCTCACCCGCGAGCACCTGCTGCGCTGCGCGTCGCGCCAGTTCGTCGAGGGCGACGTCCAGCACTGGTGGCATCCGCCCTCGGGGCGCGGCGTGCGCACGCAGTGCTCGGACGACTACCTGTGGCTGCCGCTCGCCACCTGCCGCTACGTGTCGGTCACCGGCGACCGCGGCGTGCTCGACGAGCGTGCGGCCTTCCTCGAGGGGCGGCCGGTCAATCCGGGCGAGGATTCGTATTACGACCTGCCCGGGCAATCGACCGACGAGGCGACGCTGTACGGGCACTGCGTGCTCGCGATCCGGCACGGCCTGCGCTTCGGGGCGCACGGGCTTCCGTTGATCGGTACCGGCGACTGGAACGACGGCATGAACCTGGTCGGCAAGGAGGGCCGGGGCGAGAGCGTCTGGCTCGGCTTCTTCCTGCACGAGGTCCTGCGCCAGTTCGCGCCGCTCGCGCGTCTGTACGGCGACCCGGCGTTCGCCGAAGTGTGCGAAACCGAGTCCGGCCGTTTGCGCGAGCACCTCGAGGCGCACGCCTGGGACGGCAACTGGTACCGGCGCGGTTACTTCGACGACGGCACGCCGCTGGGGTCGGCGCAGAACGAGCAGTGCCGCATCGACTCGATCGCGCAGAGCTGGTCGGTGCTGTCGGGCGCCGGCGATCGCGTGCGCTCGGAGCGCGCGATGGACGCGGTCGACACGCACCTGGTGCGACGCGACGCCCGGCTGGTGCAGTTGCTCGATCCACCCTTCGACGACCCGCACCCGAACCCCGGCTATATCGCCGGATACGTCCCGGGCGTGCGCGAGAACGGCGGGCAATACACGCATGCCGCGATCTGGACGGCGATGGCCTTCGCCGAGCTCGGCCAGGCGCGACGCGCCTGGGACGTATTCCGGCTGATCAACCCGGTGCACCATGGCGCGACCCCGGAGGAGGTCGACGTCTACCGCGCCGAGCCGTACGTGGTCGCCGCCGACGTCTACGCCGTCGCGCCGCACGTCGGCCGCGGCGGCTGGAGCTGGTATACCGGATCGGCGGGCTGGATGTACCGGCTGATCGTCGAGTCGCTGCTGGGGCTGCGCGTGGAAGCCGGCGAGTACCTGCGACTTGATCCGCTCGTTCCGGCCGACTGGGACGGATTCGAGCTGCGCTACCGGCACCGCGAGACGCCGTACCGGATCCGCGTGCGCGTCGTCGACGCGGGGCAGCCGGCGCAGCTGCGCGTCGACGGGGTCGTCTGCCCCGAAGGCCGGATCGCGCTGGTCGACGACCGCCGCGAGCACGACGCCGAGCTCGACTGGCCGGCTTCCCCCGCCGGCGGCGAACGCCCGCACGCCGAAAACGAGCCACCCCAACTTGAAAAGACCGGGGTGCGCCCGTACAATTAGCACTCGCCAGGAACGAGTGCTAACAGCGCCCCGGCCGCTCTGTTCGGAGGGGCCCGCAACGTACTCGACCGGTGGACACGGAAAGCCGAACGGCGGCACGCGCCGCCGAGTCGGCATTCCTCTGCGATTCACATCGAAATCTGGAGCCAATTCGCATGAAACTGCGCCCCCTGCATGATCGGGTGATCATCAAGCGCCTGGACAACGAGCGGAAAACCGCGTCCGGCATCGTGATCCCGGAAAACGCTGCCGAGAAGCCCGACCAGGGCGAAGTCCTCGCAATCGGTAACGGCAAGGTCGGCGACGACGGCAAGGTCCGTGCGCTGGCCGTCAAGGTCGGCGATCGCGTGTTGTTCGGCAAGTACAGCGGCCAGACCGTGAAAGTCGAAGGCGACGAGCTGCTCGTGATGCGCGAAGAAGACATCATGGCCGTCGTCGAGTAAACAGAAACGGAAATCAGGAGAGCAATCAGATGGCAGCCAAGCAGGTTTATTTTGCCGAAGACGCCCGGAACCGGATGGTCAACGGCATCAATCTTCTCGCGAACGCCGTGCGCGTCACGCTGGGCCCGAAGGGCCGCAACGTCGTGCTCGAGCGCTCGTTCGGTGCGCCCACCGTCACCAAGGACGGCGTATCGGTCGCCAAGGAAATCGAACTGAAGGACAAGTTCGAGAACATGGGCGCGCAGATGGTCAAGGAAGTCGCGTCGAAGACCTCCGACACGGCGGGCGACGGCACGACGACGGCGACGATCCTGGCGCAGGCGATCGTTCGCGAAGGCATGAAGTACGTCGCCGCCGGCATGAACCCGATGGACCTCAAGCGCGGCATCGACAAGACCGTCATCGCGCTCACGGAAGAGCTGAAGAAGATCAGCAAGCCGTGCACGACGACCAAGGAAATCGCGCAGGTCGGCTCGATCTCGGCGAACTCCGACGAGGAGATCGGCCGCATCATCTCCGAATCGATGGAGAAGGTCGGCAAGGAAGGCGTGATCACGGTCGAGGACGGCAAGTCGCTCGAGAACGAGCTCGACATCGTCGAAGGCATGCAGTTCGACCGCGGCTACCTGTCGCCGTACTTCATCAACAACCCCGACAAGCAGGTCGCGGTCCTCGAAGAGCCGTTCGTGCTGCTGCACGACAAGAAAGTCAGCAACATCCGTGACCTCCTCCCGGTGCTCGAGCAGGTCGCGAAAGCCGGCAAGCCGCTGCTGATCATCGCCGAGGAAGTCGAAGGCGAAGCGCTGGCGACCCTGGTCGTCAACAACATCCGCGGCATCCTGAAGACCGTCGCGGTCAAGGCCCCCGGCTTCGGCGACCGTCGCAAGGCGATGCTCGAGGACATGGCGATCCTCACCGGCGGCACCGTGATCTCCGAGGAAACCGGCATGTCGCTCGAGAAAGCGACGCTGCAGGACCTCGGGCGCGCCAAGCGCATCGAAGTGGGCAAGGAGAACACGACGCTCATCGACGGCGCCGGCGACACGAAGGCGATCGAAGCCCGCGTGAAGGCGATCCGTGCGCAGATCGAGGAAGCCACCAGCGACTACGACCGCGAGAAGCTGCAGGAGCGCGTCGCCAAGCTGGCCGGCGGCGTCGCGGTCATCCGCGTCGGCGCGGCGACCGAAGTCGAGATGAAGGAGAAGAAAGCCCGCGTCGAGGACGCGCTGCACGCCACGCGTGCCGCGGTCGAGGAAGGCATCGTCGCCGGCGGCGGCGTCGCGCTGCTGCGCGCGCGCGCCGCGGTCAAGGTCAAGGGCGACAACCCCGACCAGGAAGCCGGCATCAAGATCGTGCTGCGTGCGGTCGAAGAGCCGCTTCGCCAGATCGTCAACAACGCCGGCGATGAGCCGAGCGTGATCGTGGCGAAAGTGCTCGAGGGCAAAGGCAGCTTCGGCTACAACGCGGCCAGCGGCCAGTTCGGCGACCTGCTCGAGATGGGCGTCGTCGATCCGACCAAGGTGACGCGCACCGCGCTGCAAAACGCGGCATCGGTCGCCAGCCTGATGCTGACCACCGAGGCGATGGTCGCCGAAGCGCCCGAAGACAAGCCGGCTGCCGGCATGCCGGGAATGGGCGGCATGGGTGGCATGGGCGGCATGGGCGGCATGGACATGTAAGTCGTCGCGCGGCCGGCAACGGCCGCGCAACCGCCGGGTTCCGCACCCGGCGGCTGCAATGAAAAAAAGGCCCGCTCGCGGGCCTTTTCCCTGTCGCCCGCGGAAGCGGGACGACCCGGATTCAACGCTGCGCGACCGGCGCCTCGCCGACGTAGATTTCCACGCGGCGGTTGGCCGCGCGACCCGCCGGGTTCCCGTTGTCGGCGATCGGCTCGCGCGCGCCGCGCCCGTCGATCGCGATGCGCGCGGGATCGACGCCGCGCGCCGCCAGGTACTGGCGCGTACTCGCCGCGCGATTCACCGACAGCGGCTCGTTGATCGCATCGGTTCCGGTGTTGTCGGTGTGGCCGATGATGCGCACCGTGGTTCCCGGGTTGGCGTTGAGCGTCTGCGCGAAGCGGTCGAGCACCGGCGCCAGGTTCGGCTTGATCTGCGCGCTGTTCGTGTCGAAGGACACGTCGCTCGGCACGTTGAGCTTGAGCTGGTTGTCGGCCGTCTGCGTCACCTCGACGCCCGTGCCCTGGGTGGCCTGCTGCATCGCCTGCTTCTGCTGCTCCATCCGGTTCGACCAGATGTAGGTGCCGATGCCGCCGGCGGCGGCGCCGAGCACGGCACCCGTGCGCGTCGCCCCGCCGCTGCCGCCGAACACGCTGCCGAGCGCAGCGCCCGCGGCCGCTCCGACGCCGGTTCCGATGGCCGTGCGCTGCTGCGTTTCGGTCATGTTCGCGCAACCGGCAATCGCCAGCGTTGCCGCCGCCAACAATACGATCGATTTGTTCATTTTCGGCCCTCGCCACTCGGTTGACTTGATCCAGATCGTAGCGGACATCGGCCCGCCAGTCCGAAATGGTCCCCATCGATACAATGCGCGACGGAGGCTCTCATGCAAACGATCCACCTCGACGGCCTGCCGTCGGCCGACATCGACCGCGCATCGCTCGAACCGTATCTGGCGCCGACCGCGTTCCTCGATTTCGAGCACCCCGGCGTGCAGCGCTTCGTGCGCGACGCCGTCGGCTCGACCGAGGACGAGCGCGAACGTGCGGTACGCCTGTTCTATGCGGTGCGCGACCGCATCCGCTACGACCCGTACCGGATCAGCTACGAGCCGTCGGCCTACCACGCCAGCCGGATCGTCGACGACGCCTACGGCTGGTGCGTACCCAAGGCCGGACTGCTCGCCGCGTGCGCGCGAGCCGTCGGCATCCCGTCGGCGATCGGGCTGGCCGACGTCGTCAACCACCTGAACACCGACAAGCTGCGCGCGCGCATGGGCGGCGTCGACATCTTCTACGACCACGGCTACGCGGCGTTGCTGCTCGACGGCAAGTGGATCAAGGCCGTTCCGGCCTTCAACATCGAGCTGTGCAACCGCTTCGGCGTCCAGCCCACCGACTTCGACGGGCGCGAAGACGCGCTGTACCAGGAGCACGACGCGCACGGCCGGCTGCACATGCAGTACCTGGCCGATCACGGAACGTGGTCCGACCTGCCGTTGCAGCGCGTGCGCGACGACTTCACGCGCCACTATCCGGGCAGCGAGTTCGCCGCCGGAGCCGACGCACCGATCGAACGCTTCGAGGACGAGGCGCCCATCGGGCGCTGAGCGCGCCCGAGGCGGCGCTCAGCGAGCCGGACCCTTCTCGCGTGAGCGAGCGGGCAGCAGCACGCTGCCCATCGCGACGAGCACCGCGGCAAGCGCGAACCAGTCGGCCGGTTCCGGCTGCTCGCCCAGAAGCACCATTCCGGAGAACAGCCCGAGCACGGGGATCGCCATGATCGACAGCCCGCTCGCCACCGGCGGCAGGATCGTCGCGAGCCGGAACCAGACGAGTTGGGCGAAACCGAAGATCGCGGTCGCATTGAAGAGCACCGCGCCCCAAACCGCCGGACTGGGCGATGCGGTCCACTCGTCGCGCTCGAAGGCGAGCGCGACCGCGCCGCAGACGACGAGCGCCGCGGCGAACGACCAGAACGTGATCGTCAGAACGGGCGTGGGCGCCGTACGGCGGCGCATCCGGTGCGTCCCGTACCCCCAGACGACAGCGGCCGACAACATCAGCAGCGTCCCCAGGGGTCGCCCGGCCATCGCGGTCAGCTCGCTGCTCACGAGCATCAGCACGCCGATCGCGGCGGCCGCCACGCCGACCCACAGCCGGCGCGATGGATGCTCGCCGTACAGCAGGATCCCGATCGCCGCGGCCCACACCGGCATCGTGTAGGCGAGGATCGCGGCGCGCCCCGATGACAGCAGCATGATCCCGTAGGTGGTGAGCAGCAGCCACAGTACGAGGTTGGTCAGCACCAGCACGACGAGCTCGCGGCGATGGCGACGTTCGACGCGCAGCGAGACGCCGGCCACGCGCGACATCGCCGCGATCAGCGGCAATGCGCCGAGCATGCACAGCGTGCGAAACGTCATCGGCGGGTAACCGGTCACGCCGATCTTCATCACGGGCCAGTTCACGCCCCACGACAGCGTCAGCAGCGCGAGCAGGCCGAGATCGCGCGGCGACAGGCGCAGCGAAGCGCTCATTGCCGCACGGCCCGGTGCTCTAGAATCCTCGGTCGATCGGGTCGCGGAGCGCATGCTGTGAATTTCGTTCAATCATTGGAAGCGGCGTGGCAGCACGCGGATTCGATGCTGTGCGTCGGACTCGATCCCGACCCGGCGCGCCTGCCCGCGCACCTGAAATCGCGCGACGAAGGCATTCTCGAGTTCTGTCGCGAAATCGTCGATGCAACCGCGCAGTATGCCTGCGCGTTCAAGCCGCAGATCGCCTACTTCGCCGCCGCTCGCGCGGAAGACGCGCTCGAAGCGCTGATCGCGTACATCCATCGCGCGCATCCCGGCAAGCCGGTCGTGCTCGACGCCAAGCGCGGCGACATCGGAGCGACCGCCGAGCGCTACGCACGCGAGGCCTTCGAGCGCTACCGTGCCGACGCAGTCACGGTGAATCCGTACATGGGATTCGATTCGCTCGAACCGTGGCTCGCCTGGGACGATCGCGGCGTCCTGCTGCTGTGCCGTACGTCGAACCCCGGCGGCAGCGATCTGCAGGCGCTCGACGTCGGCGGCGAACGGCTGTTCGAGCGCGTGGCGCGGCTCGCCGCCGAATCGTGGAACACGAGCGGGCAACTCGGGCTCGTCGTCGGCGCGACGTTCCCCGCCGAACTCGCCCGCGTGCGCGAGCTTGCGCGCGACCTGCCGCTGCTCGTCCCGGGCATCGGTGCGCAGGGCGGCGACATCGAAGCGACCGTCCGCGCCGGCGGCCGACGCATGCTCGTGAACTCGTCGCGCGCCATCCTCTACGCCGGCGCCGGCGAGGATTTCGCGCACGCCGCCGCGCGCGTCGCGCGGGAAACGCGCGACGCCCTGCGCACCGCGGCTGCGCGCCTCTGATCGCCGCCGATGCGCGCGCACCGGATCGGTCGTGCGGCACCTGTCCGGCTTCCTGGCCCGCTTTGACAGGCTCGGCGGGCATTCGTAGAATTGCCGGTTCTCTGGCGCATTAGCTCAGTTGGTTAGAGCGACGGAATCATAATCCGCAGGTCCGGGGTTCGAGTCCCTGATGCGCCACCACCCCTTTGCGCACGCTGCCCGCCCTTCAGACGCGTCTGTTTGGCGGGCAGCTTTGCTTCAAGCACTTGATTCGATAGCGCACTGGGGTTGCTGAACTCGGTACGCGCGAGCATCGCGATCGCGCCGCTGCCGACGGTATTGGGCAATGCGGAGCCTGATCCAGTGCGTGTACTGGGGCCGATCCCGCAGTTGACCCGGATCTGGCGCGTCCTCGCTCACCCCGATCCGAGACACCCGCCTCGCGTGGCGCCGTTATTCGACTTGATGGTCGAGGAGATCGACCGGCGCTGCGGCCGATCCTTACCGGTTGATCGTCGGCGTGGCGGGGTGCCCCTGTGCCGTGGCAGTCTTCTGCCGGCCTTGTCTTCTGGCATAGACCGCGCCCCAGGCCATGCCCAGGACCGCGGCAACGAGCGAACCGATCAGCACGCCCAGCTTTGCGGCGCCGAGCAGGCTCTCGTCCGCGAAGGCCAGCATGGCGATGAAGATCGACATCGTGAAGCCGATGCCCGCCAGCAGGCCGATGAGCCAGATGCCGCCCCAGGTCACGCCGGGCGGCAGGCGGCACCATCCCAAACGCACCATCAGCCAGCTCACGGCGACCACGCCCAACGGCTTGCCGAGCACCAAGGCCAGCGCGACGCCGGCCACGACCCACTGCGCCCCGCCAGCGGACAAGTCGATGCCGCCCAGGGTGACGCCCGCGTTGGCCAGTGCGAACAGGGGCATGACGCCGTAGGCGACCCACGGATGCAGCGCCGACTGCACGCGGAGCACGGGCGGCAGCAGTTCCCGCTGGGCCAGGCGAAGCTGCCGCAACGGCTGCGCCAGATGGGCAGGGTCTGCCTTGCCCTCGGCGCGGCGCCCCATCAGTTCCCCGGTGATGCGCGACAGCATGTCCAGCGGCCGCTCGCGCATGCGCACCGGCACCACCGGCGTCATCAGGCCGAGCACCACGCCGGCCAGGGTCGGGTGAGCGCCGGTCATCAGCAGGCCGATCCATACGATCGCGCCCGGCACCACATAGGCGAAGGCCGAGCCGATGCCCATCCGCTGCAGCGCCAGCACCAGCGCGAGCCCCAGGCCGGCCAGCGCGAAGCCGCTGTAGTCGAGTCCGCCCGAGTAGAACAGCGCGATGATGAGCACGGCGATGATGTCGTCGATGATCGCCAGTGCCAGCAGGAACACGCGGACATTGCCGGGGATCGAGCGGCCCAGCAGCGCCAGCACCCCCACGGCGAAGGCAATGTCGGTGGCCGTGGGCACGGCCCAGCCGAGCCGCCGCACGGGGTCGCCGTTCAGCGCGAGATAGATCAAGGCGGGTGCAACGACACCGCCCAGGGCCGCCGCGATGGGCAGGCTTGCCTGCCGGAAGTGGCTCAACGCGCCTTCATGGATCTCGCGCCGTATTTCCATGCCGATGACCAGAAAGAACACGGTCATCAGCGCATCGTTGATCCAGAAATGCAGCGATTGGGACAACACCGCGTTGCCCAGCCCGATGGACAACGGCGTATGCCAGAGATCGTGGTAGCGGTGGGCCAGCGGCGAATTGGCCCAGGTCAGCGCTGCTGCGGCGGCAAGCAGCAGCACGACGCCGCTGACGGCCTCGATGTGGAGAAAGCGCTCGAGTGCGGCGAAGGCGCGCTCGGTCAAAAGCTGGGCGCGCGGAAGGTCCTGTGGGGGGGTGCGGTTCACGGTCGTGGCAACTCTGCGCGGCGGCCCGACCTGCGCTTGAACCTGTCTGGCTGCGAACTGCGGCCGACACCCTTCAAAAATTCTACCAGCAGGTACGCGGAGCATCCTGCGCCGGCGTACTCGCTGCTCCTCGAAGGAAAGTTCGAATGAAAGCGCTCATCCAGATCTTCGATCCTGCGATGTGCTGCAATATCGGCGTGTGCGGCGTGGAGGTGCCGGTCGGTATCGAACGCCTGGCCGCGCTGGGCCACGCCGCGCAGCCTGTTCCTGCACACGGAGGGATCCGGGCATGAAGTCGATCGGATCGCAAGCCGACTTCGCGCGGGCCGAGCACCTGAACAAGGGCTGCTTCTGCATCGGCCTGGACGACGAGGCGTTGCGCTCGGCCCTCGAGCGGGAGCTGAATGCCCCGGGGCTGTACGAGCTCATCCGGGCGCGTTGTCCCCACCTCTTCTCGGCTCGCCCGGTGTTCGTTTCCGAGAGCCACCTGAGCCGCATGGCGGCCGTGGTACGAGCGGTCGAGCATGTCGTCGCACTGCCGGCGTATCGCGACGAGGTGCTCGCGCGCGCTCCCGGGATCGCACGTCACGAACCGGGCGGCGCACGCAGCGTGTTCTTCGGCTTCGACTTTCACCTCGCGGGCGATCGGCTCGGTCTCATCGAAATCAATACGAACGCGGGCGGTGCAATGCTGAACGTCGTGCTCGCGCGAGCGCAGCGCGCGTGTTGTCCGCCCATCGAGCCGCTGGTGCCCACCGATGCGGATGCCGATGCCTTCGAGAACCGCATCGTCTCGATGTTCCGCAACGAGTGGCAGGCGAGCGGCCGGACGGCACCGCTGGCCACGGTCGCGATCGTCGACGAAAACCCCGAGCAGCAGTACCTGTATCCCGAGTTCCTGCTCTTCCGCGGCCTCTTCGAACGGCACGGCATCCACGCGATCGTCACCGGCCCCGAGGCCTTGCAGTGGCGCGAGGGCCGGCTGTGGCACGGCGAGATCGCCGTCGACCTCGTCTACAACCGCCTCACCGATTTCGCGCTCGAAGGCCGGGCCGCATCGGCGCTGCGCGAGGCGTATCGGGCGCGCGCCGTCGTGCTCACGCCTCACCCCCGGGCTCACGCGCTCTACGCGGACAAACGCAATCTCGCGCTGCTCACCGATGAGGGCTGGCTCGACGGGATCGGCGTGCCGCGAGCGATCCGCGAAGTCCTCGTCGAAAACATCCCCAGGACCGAGGTCGTCCGCGCGGAGGCAGCGGAACGGCTGTGGAGCGGGCGAAGGCAGCTGTTCTTCAAGCCCGCCGCCGGATACGGAAGCCGCGCCGCGTATCGCGGTGACAAGCTCACGCAACGCGTCTGGCGGGACATCCTGTCGGGCAACTATGTCGCGCAGGAGATCGTCCGGCCCGGGGAGCGGGCCATCGGCCCCGAGGGCGCGGCACAGGTCCTGAAGTTCGACCTGCGCAGCTACGTCTATGCAGGCGAGGTGCAGTGGACGTCGGCACGGCTGTACCAGGGGCAGACGACGAACTTCCGGACACCCGGAGGCGGCTTTGCGCCCGTATATACCGGCGCGCGGATACCCGCGGCGAATACAGTCGGGATGGAGCGCATCGGACGGCTTTGAGCGGACCGCGCCGGCAGTTCGCACAGGTCCCGCGCGCCTGACCCGACGGTTCGTTGTATCTTGAACGCACTCGCCGCCGTGACGCATGACCACCGCACTCGTCATCGCGCTGTCGCTCCTTGCACTGCCTGCCGCGATGTTCGTGCTGCAGGACCGCCTGCTCTATTTTCCCGAGCGCGCGCCGCTGGAACGCATCGCACTCGGCGACCTGCGACCCTGGCCTTCGGCCGATCGTTTTCGCGGCCTGGTCGCGGAGCCCGACATCCCGTCGCGCGCGACCGCGATCGTCTTTCACGGCAACGCGGGCCACGCGGCGCATCGCGCGTACTACGCCCAGGCGCTGGCGCCGCTCGGCGTGCGCGTCGTGCTCGCCGAGTATCCGGGGTACGGTCCGCGCGAGGGCAAGCCTGGCGAGGCGAACTTCGTCGCCGATGCGCAGGCGACGCTCGAGCTCGCGCATCGCGCCTACGGCGCACCGGTGCTGCTCGTCGGTGAATCGCTGGGCGCCGCGGTCGCTGCGGCCGTTGCGCGCCGGCGCCCCGAGCTGACGGCGGGGCTGCTGCTGATCACGCCGTGGGACCGGCTCGCCAGCGTCGCCGCGCATCACTACGCATGGCTGCCGGTTCGGTGGGCGCTGCGCGACCGCTACGACAACGTCGAGGCGCTTTCGGAATACGACCGCCCGGTCGCGATTGCCGTCGCCTCGAACGACCGGATCGTTCCGACGCGCTTCGGCATCGCGCTCTACGAGACGCTCGCCGCGCCCAAACGGCTTTTCGTCATCGAGAGAAGCGACCACAACGACTGGCTGGAGCGCGTCGACGCGGGCTGGTGGCAAGAGGCGATCGGATTCGCGCTGCAGGGGCAAGGACGGCCACCACCCTGAGCCGCGATGACTGGAATGAAGGCGGATCCGGCTCGAGGAGGCTCCGAGTTGTCCGCTGCTGCATGCGATACGTTGAAGTTCTCCGAAACGCTACGTGAGGCCGGAATGCCCGAGGCGCAGGCAAAGGCGCTATCGCAGGCACTCCAGGAGGCGCAGTCGACGTCGCACTTCGTGACGAAGCACGACTTGCGCGAATCGGTGGCCGAGCATCGGCTCGAAATGCAGTCGTTTCGCGAAGCCATTCGCGGGATCGAACCCCGGCTGACGATCCGTCTCGGCGGCATCGTCGTCCTTGCATTGGGCGCCTTCACCGCCCTGTCGAAGTGGATCGCCTGAGAGGCCGACGACCCACGCCGCCCTGAACTTCCCCCGTCCCCAAGCCGATCGGCGCCGGCGCCAGCCGCACGATCCGCGAGAACAGCGCCCGGTACGCGTCCTGCGGTTCGTGCCCGGTGAGCGGGTCGCGATTCGCCTCGAAGGCCTCGTCCAGCTCGCGCCACTGCGCGTCGTCGAGCGCGCGCTGCGCGAGCGGCAGGATGCGCGTCTCCTCGAGCTCGAGGTGGTTGCGGTAGAACTCGGCGTAGCGGCGCGCCGAATCGACGAAGCGCGCGCGTCGCGCTTCGCCCATCTGCTCCCACGCGA
>JAKFES010000168.1:0-9745 GCA_036675585.1 Burkholderiaceae bacterium | reverse complement strand
GGCGGCGAGATGACAGTGCGCACGGCTCAAGCGACGCGCGACATCGAGCACCTGACCCGACTGCTCGCCGAAAACCTCGCCAAGCTGCAGCTGCTCGCGCCGGTCGGCGACCTCGAGCTCCTGGCCGTCGAAGTGCATTCGCTCGAAGAGCAAAGCCTGGCGCTCATCCCCATGCCGCAGCAGGCCGGCGAGAGCCTGGCGCTGGTGCTCGAGCGCATCGCCGCGCGGCTGGGTCCGCAGCGTGTGCTGCGTCCCGTCGTCAAGGAAGACCACCGGGTCGAGTGGATGTCGCATTGGCAGCCGGCACCGCAGTCGCGGCCCCGCAAACTCGGTCGCACGGTCGACATCCCGCAGCCGACGTTCGTGTTGCCTGCGCCGCTCCGGCTTGCGCTGCGCGGCGAGCGGCCGCTCTACCAAGGCGTTCTCCAGTTGCTCGCCGGCCCTCACCGTGTCGAAGGCGGCTGGTGGGACCGCAGCACCGAAGACGGCTGCACCAGGACACGCAACGTCACCCGTGACTACTGGGTTGCCCTGAGCGAGCACGCGGGCGTGCTGTGGGTGTTCCAGACCCGGCTCGCCAACGACGAAGTCGCCTGGTTCCTGCACGGCACCTTCGCTTGAGCCGACCCACATGGCAGCGATACCGAGCTACGCCGAGCTGCGTTGCGTCAGCAACTTCAGCTTCCTTCGCGGTGCCAGCCAGCCGGAAGAGCTGGTCGAGCGCGCCAAGCAGCTCGGCTACAGCGCGCTTGCCCTCACCGACGAATGCTCGATGGCCGGTGTGGTGCGTGCGCATGTCGCGGCCAAGGAGCAGGAGCTCAAGCTGCTGCTGGGCAGCCAGTTCCAGATTGAGTGGGGCGAGGCCGTGGGACCGGACACCACCGCCTTCGTGCTCACCGCTCTGGCCTGCAACCTGAACGGCTACGGCAACCTGTGCCAGTTCATCACCAAGCTGCGCCGCTCGTCCGAGAAGGGCACGTACCACCTGGACATCGCCAACATCCAGGGGCACGAGCTCGCCGACTGCGTGGTGCTGGCCTCGCCGCAGCGCATGGCCGAGCCGGCCCAACTCGTCACGGTTGCCCAGTGGTTGCTGGAGCACTTCATCGGACGCTGCTGGTTCGGTGTGGACCTGCTGCGCCTGCTGACCGACGAGATGTGGCTGCACCGGCTGCGCCAGGTCAGCGCCGACAGCGCGATACCGCTGGTGGCCGCAGGGGATGTGCACTTCCATGTGCGCTCGCGCAAGCCGCTGCAGGACGTGATGACCGCCACGCGCATCGGCAAGCCGCTCACCGAATGCGGCCTGGACCTCCAGCCCAATGCCGAGCGGCACCTGCGAACCCGGCTTCGGCTGGCGCAGACCTACCCCGCGGAGCTGCTGGCCGAGACCTTGAAGGTCGCCGAGCGCTGCGACTTCAGCCTGGATGAGCTGCGCTACCAGTATCCGGATGAGGTGGTGCCTGCGGGCGAAACACCGGCGTCGTATCTGCGTCGCATCACCTACGACGGGGCTGGGCACCGCTGGCCGCAGGGGATGCCGGCGAAGGTGCAGTCTCAAATCGAGCACGAACTCGAGCTCATCGCCGACCTGCAGTACGAACACTATTTCCTGACGGTGGCCGACATCGTCGCGTTCGCCCGGTCGCGCCACATCCTGTGCCAGGGTCGTGGCAGCGCGGCCAACAGCGTGGTCTGCTACTGCATCGGCGTCACGGAGGTGGACCCGGCCCGCATGAGCGTGCTGTTCGAGCGCTTCATCTCCAGGGAGCGCAACGAGCCGCCTGACATCGACATCGACTTCGAGCACGAGCGGCGCGAGGAAGTGCTGCAGTACCTCTATGCCAAGTACGGCCGCGACCGTGCGGCCATCACCGGCGTTGTCATCAGCTACCGGCCCAAGAGCGCCATCCGGGACGTGGGCAAGGCGCTGGGGTTTGCGCTGGAGACGGTGGATGCGATTGCTAAGGGCCACGTCTGGTGGGACGGGCGCGAGGTCAAGAAGGAACGCCTCGAGGAGGTCGGCCTGTGCATCGATGACCTGAAGGTGCAGCAGCTCCTGCACCTGACCCAGCAGCTGTTGGGCTTCCCGCGGCACCTGAGCCAGCACACCGGCGGCTTCGTGCTGACCAAGGGGCCGTTGAGCCGGATGGTGCCCATTGAGAACGCCTCGATGCCGGACCGCACCGTCATCGAATGGGACAAGGACGACCTCGATGCCCTGGGGCTGCTGAAGGTCGACTGCCTGGCGCTCGGGATGTTGACCGCCATCCGCAAGTCGCTGGACTTCATCGGCCGCCGCAAGGGTTACGTCTTCGAGATGCAGGACATCCCGGCCGAGGACATCGAGACCTACGACATGGTCTGCAAGGCCGACACCGTGGGCGTCTTCCAGATTGAGAGCCGGGCCCAGATGAGCATGCTGCCGCGGCTGAAGCCGCGCTGCTTCTACGACCTCGTCGTCGAGGTCGCGATCGTGCGCCCGGGGCCGATCCAGGGCGGCATGGTGCATCCGTACCTGCGCCGCCGCCAGGGGCTCGAGCCCGTCGTCTATCCGCGCGACGAGATCCGGCCCGCGCTCGAGCGCACGCTCGGCGTGCCGATCTTCCAGGAACAGGTGATGCAGATCGCCATGCTCGCGGCCGGCTTCTCGGGCGGCGAAGCCGACGCGCTGCGCCGCGCGATGGCGGCGTGGCGGCGCAAGGGCGGGCTCGAGCCCTTCGAGCAACGCGTCGTCGACGGGATGATGGCGCGCGGCTACCAGCGCGAATTCGCCGAGGCGATCTTCCGGCAGATCCAGGGCTTCGGCGAATACGGATTTCCCGAGAGCCACGCGGCGAGCTTCGCCCTGCTCGTCTACGTATCGAGCTGGATCAAGCGGCACGAGCCCGCGGCCTTCCTCGCCGCGCTGCTCGACAGTCAGCCGATGGGCTTCTACGCGCCCGCGCAACTCGTTCGCGACGCACGCGCGCACGGCATCGAGGTGCGCGGCGTCGACGTGCTCGTGAGCGAATGCCACAGCACGCTCGAGGCGCGCGACGAACCCGATGCCGCCGGCTTCGAGGCCGATGCCGGTCGCGGCGGCGTACCCGCCTACCGCGCGCCGTCGGACGGCAGCGCGATCGACCGGCGCGCCCAGCCCGCGGTGCGCCTGGGGCTGAATCGCGTGCGCGGCCTGCCGCAGTCCGCCGCCGAACGCATCGTCGCGGCGCGCGCGGCGCGCCGGATCGAACGCGACAACGAAGCATTCGCCTTCGACAGTGTCGAGGACCTCGCCCGGCAGGCGCAGCTCGACGCGCGCGCGCTCCACGCGCTGGCCCAGGCCGATGCACTGCGTGCGCTCGCCGGGCATCGGGCACAGGCGCACTGGGAAGCCGCGGCGATCCGGCCGATGCCGCGGCTGCTCGCCGAAGCGCGCTTCGACGAGGCGCCGACCCGACTCGCTCCACTGTCCGAAGGCCGCGAGATCGTCGCCGACTATCGCGGGCTCGGCATCCCGATGGGACGCCATCCGCTCGCCTTGCTGCGCGATCGCCTGGCGCGATACCGGGTCCTGCCGGCCGAGGCATTGCACGCGTTTCCCAACGGCCGCCTGGCCCGCGCCAGCGGCCTCGTCACGCATCGGCAGCGCCCCGACACGGCCGGCGGCACCCTGTTCGTCACGCTCGAAGACGAAACCGGAACGGTCAACGTCATCGTCTGGGCGGACGTCTTCGAACGGCATCGGCGCGAAGTGCTCGGCGCGCAGTTGATGACCGTCTACGGCACCTGGCAGTGCGACACCGAAACCGGCGGGCAGGTCCGCCACCTGCTGGCGCATACGGTCGTCGACCACAGCGCCTGGCTCGGTCAACTCGAGGTCGGCAGCCGCGATTTCCGCTGACGCGTTGTCAGCTGCGCGGGCTGCGGATCCGGTGCACCGTCCACCCGGCGAGGGCCGACAGCGCGGCGGCGACGAAGAACACGCCGAAATTCGAACGCCACACCTCGAGCAGTCCGGCCAGGCCGACGAAGAACGTGACGAACCCGACCAGCCCGATCGCGAAACCGCGCAGCAGCGTCACGGTCGCCGCATGCCCGTATGCCGGCAGCGTGAAGCTGGGCAGGATGCTCCCGCTGATCGGCCACGCGAGCAGCAGCCCGCTCACCACGGCCGGAACGCGTTCGGCGCTGACGACGATCGTGGCGGCGAGCACGAAGGTCGCGCCGACCCGCATCGCGATCTCGGTGCGCGGAACCGGCACCGCGCCGACCAGGGCCGGCACGCGCGGCATGCACCGCAGCGCGAAGAACGGACCGGCGATCGCGAGCGCGACCTGGACCGCAACCGGCATCCACGGCGCGGTCGTGATCGCGCCGACGGCGAAGAACGCGAGTGCCGCGCCGGCGAGGCAACCCCACCAGCGCAGGCGGCGCGACAGCCACGCGAAGGCGACGATGTGCGCGATCGCCGCCGGGCACGCGGCCAGCGTCGCGCGCGCGATCCCGGCGATCTGCTCGGGCTGCAACTCGAACATCAGCGCCGCGACGATCGGCCCGGCGATGACCGGAAAGCCCGACAGCAGGCCCGAGACGCCGTGGCCGAAACGGCGCGCGGCGAGCGTGGCGAGCAGGATCGAAGCCGGCGCGAGCGCGAGCTTCAGCAGCAGGATCATTGGAAGACGAAGCCCCGAACAAGCGCGCCCGGCTCGAGGCGGGTCGACTGCCTGCATGATACGAGAGCGTCGAGGCGACCGCCCGGTGCGCGAGCCATGAAGCGAAGTCCCTCCGCCCTCGAGGACGAGGCGCCGCGCTGCCGCCGCGCGATTCGCCGCGGCGAGCACGACGGGCCGACCGCCGGGCTGGCGCGCGGCTTCGTGCAGGCCAACCTGATGATCCTCCCCGAACCGCTCGCCGCGGAATTCCTGCTCTTCTGCCAGCGCAACCCCAAGCCGTGCCCGTTGCTCGCCGTGGGCGAGCCGGGCGACTTCGCGATGCCGACACTCGGGCACGATCTCGACCTGCGCACCGACGTGCCGCGCTACCGCGTCTGGCGCGACGGCGAGCTAGCCGAAGAGCCGCGCGACCTGCTCGGCGCGTGGCGCGCCGACCTCGTCGCCTTCGCGATCGGCTGCTCGTTCTCGTTCGAGGAGGCGCTGCTCGCCGACGGCATCGAGGTGCGGCACCTCGCGCGTGGAACCAATGTGCCGATGTACCGGACGAACGTACCGACCGCGCGCACGGCACGGCTGCACGGCCCGCTGGTCGTCTCGATGCGTCCGCTGAAGGCGGCCGACGCCATCCGTGCGATCCAGATCACGTCGCGCTTTCCTTCGGTGCACGGTGCGCCGGTGCACCTTGGCGATCCGTCGCGCATCGGCATCGCCGATCTGCAGCAGCCCGACTACGGCGATCCGCCGGTCGTGCTCGACGGCGAGATCCCCGTGTTCTGGGCCTGCGGCGTCACGCCGCAATCGGTCATCCATACCGTGCGGCCGCCGTTCAGCATCACGCACGCGCCCGGGCACATGCTGATCACCGACGTGCCCAACGCCCGACTGTCGTCGTTCTGAAGCAGGAGATTGCGATGAAACGATCGTTTCGCCCGATCCTCGCCCTGGCTGCCGTCGCGCTGGCCGTTCCGGCGCTCGCGCAGCAGAAGGCCGAGAACCTTCCCCGCACGCAGCTGCAGGTGGTCGGCGGGCTGAGCAACCTGACCGCGTACCAGAACTTCGAGCAGCCGTTCTGGGCGAAAACGGTGCCCGAACTCTCGGGCGGGCAGGTGACGGCGGAGATCAAGGGCTTCAACGAGATGGGGCTGAAAGGCCCCGAGATCATGCGGCTGATCGGCCAGGGGGTGATTCCGATCGGCACGGCCACGCTCGCGTACTTCGCGAGCGACAACGCGATCAACGAGGCGATCGACCTGGCCGGCCTCGCACCCGACGTCGACGCCGCGCGCCGCATCACCGACGCGTTCACGCCGGTGTACGAGCGGTTCTACGAGAAGACCGGCGTCAAGGTCCTCGGTCTGTCCACGTATCCGGCGCAGGTGCTCTTCTGCAACGCCGAGATCGCCGGCCTCGCCGACCTGAAGGGCAAGAAGGTGCGCACCAGCAGCCGCACCACCGGCGAGTTCGTCCAGGCGCTCGGCGGCAGCAGCGTCACGCTGCCCTTCGGCGACGTCGTCCCGGCCCTGCAGAACCGCGTCGTCGACTGCGCGATCACCGGATCGATGTCGGGCTATTCGGCGAAGTGGTACGAGGTCAGCACGCACCTGTACACGCTGCCGATCAACTGGAACCAGCAGATCCACGCGGCGAACCTCGCCTACTGGAACAAGCTCGATCCGAAGGTGCGCGACTTCCTCGAGAAGAACATCGAGGCGATGATCGACGGGATCTGGGACGCCGCCGCGAAGGAAACGCAGCAGGGCTACGACTGCAACACCGGCTCCGACGCGTGCACGCAGCCGGTCAAGGGCAAGATGAAGCGCGTCGAGCCGACCGACGCCGATCGCGCGCTGCTGAAGAAGATCACCGCGGAGACGATCGTCCCGAAATGGGCCGACCGCTGCTCGACTGAATGCGTGAAGGATTTCAACGCGACGATCGGCAAGCTGCTCAACGTCACGGCCTCGAAGTGAGCGCGTCGAGCCCGCCCCGCCCCACGCTGCTCGACCGCCTGCTCGGCGCGGCGACCCGCGTCTCGCACGTCGCCGTGTGGGTGGCGGGGTCGCTCACGCTGCTCAGCGCCCTCTACGTCTCGATCGACGTCGTCACGCGCAAGTTCTTCGGCTTTCACCTCGGCGGCTCCGACGAACTCTCGGGGTACGCGTTCGCGATCAGCATTTCGTGGGCGCTGTCGTTCGCCACGCTGCAGCGCGCGAACATCCGCATCGACGCGCTCTACCAGGTGTTGCCGGTGCGCGTGTGCGCCTTCCTCGACTGGCTCTCGCTCGTCTGCCTCGGCGCGTTCATCGCGTACCTGACGCGCTACGCGGCCGACGTCGCGACGACCTCGTGGGCGCGCAATGCGACCGCCAACACGATCCTCGCCACGCCGCTGTGGATTCCGCAATACCTGTGGCTCGCCGGGTTCGTCTGGCTGTGCGTGGTGCTGGCGTTGATGCTGCTGCGCGCTTCGATCGCGCTCGCCACCGGTGACCTGCCGACGATGCGCGCGCTCGCCGGGATCCGCAGTACGCGCGAAGAGGCCGCCGAGGAGGCACAGGCCGGCGAGCGGATGGTGCTCGGGGAGCGCGCATGATCGCTGTGGCGCTCGTGCTGCTGCTCGTGCTCCTCGGGTTGAGCATCCCGGTGGGTGCCGCGCTGGGCGTGCTCGGGCTCGTGCTCGATCCGCTCTATTCGATGCTGCCGCTCAGCCGCGCCATCGGCGAAGTCACGTGGAGTACGAGCACCGAGTTCCTGATGGTCGCGATTCCGCTGTTCATCCTGCTCGGCGAGATCCTGCTGCGCTCGGGGCTCGCCGACCGGATGTACAACGCGATGAGCCTGTGGCTGTCGTGGCTTCCGGGCGGGCTGATGCACGCGAACATCGGCGCGAGCGCGCTGTTCGCGGCGACCTCGGGCTCGAGCGTCGCCACCGCGGCGACCGTCGGCACCGTCGCGCTGCCGCAGATCGAACGCAAGGGCTACAACGAGCCGCTGTTCCTCGGCAGCCTCGCGGCGGGCGGAACGCTCGGCATCCTGATTCCGCCCTCGATCAACCTGATCATCTACGGCGTGCTGACCAACACGTCGGTGCCGAAGCTGTATCTGGCCGGAATCCTCCCCGGGCTCGCGATGGCCGCGCTGTTCATGTTCGCGATCGGGCTCGCGTGCACGTTGCGCCCGGCGTGGGGCGGCGACGAGATCCGCGCCACCTGGGGCGAGCGGCTGGCCAGCCTCGTGCACCTCGTTCCGCCGCTGGGCATTTTCCTGCTCGTCGTCGGGTCGATCTACGCCGGGCTCGCCACCCCGACCGAGGCCGCTGCACTGGGCGTCGTCGGCGCGCTCGTCCTCGCACTGTTCGTCGGGCGCCTCACGTTCGCGATGCTGCGCGAGGCGCTCGAAGGCACGATGAAGGCGACCGCGATGATCATGCTGATCGTCATCGGCGCCGCGTTCCTGAACTTCATCATGTCGGCCATCGGGCTCACCAGCGCGATCACCGGCACGATCACCGGGCTGGGCGTCTCGCCCGGATGGATGCTGCTGTTCCTGGTGCTGTTCTACCTCGTGCTCGGCTGCTTCATGGAAACGCTGTCGATGATGATCACGACGATCCCGATCGTCGCGCCGATCATGTTCGCGCTCGGTTTCGATCCGGTCTGGCTCGGCATCGTCATCATCATCCTGGTCGAAGTCGCGCTGATCACGCCGCCGGTCGGACTGAACCTGTTCGTCGTGCAGAGCCTGCGCCACCGCGGCAGCATGAACGACGTGATGGTCGGCAGCCTGCCCTTCGTTCTCATGCTGCTCGGAATGGTCGCGGTCCTCGCTGCCGTCCCCGGGCTCGCGCTCTGGTTGCCGACGGCATTCGGCTAGTCGGCTTCGTCCACGTTGCAGGAATCGAGAATGAAACTCGGCTTCGACCTCGAATCGGCGCACGGAACCCGAACGATCGACGTGGAGATCACGACCTGCGTCGTGGCCGGATGGGCGGGACGCGACCGCGCGGCGATCGAGCACCACATCGAGGAGCTGGCCGCGCTCGGCGTTGCGCGCCCGAGCGCGGTCCCGCTGTACTACCGGATCGCCTCGAACCAGCTCACCCAGGCCGACGAGATCGAGGTGGTCGGCGACGCCTCGTGCGGCGAGGCCGAGGTCTTCGTCTTCTCGCACGACGACGAGGCGCTGGTCAGCGTGGCCTCGGACCACACCGACCGCAAGCTCGAGACGCACAGCGTCGCGCTGTCGAAGCAGTTGTGCGCGAAGCCGGTCGCACGTCGGGCCTGGTCCTACGGCGAGCTCGCCGATCACTGGGACGAACTCGTGCTCCGGGCGTGGATCGAGGAAGACGGAAAGCGCGTGCTCTACCAGGAAGGCACGCTCGCTTCGCTGCGCCCCCCGCGAGAGCTGGTGCGCGGGCATTTCGGCGAGGACCTCGTTCCCGAAGGGGCGGCGATGCTGTGCGGAACCGTCGCCGCGATCGGCGGTATCCGGCCGTCGGCGTCGTTCGAGATGGAACTGTTCGATCCGCGGCGCAATCGCGCGATCGGTCACCGGTACACGCAGCGCGTCCTGCCCGAGATCGCCTGAACGGCATCGAGCCGGTCGCGCTCGGTGCGCGTGCGAGGATCGGTGCGTACAAGGGTCGGCGCGTACAAGGGTCGGCGCGTGCAAAGGCGCGGGCCGTGTGCCGCGGGCGCGCTGGTACACAGCCCCCGCTGCGCGGGGGTGCCCTGCGATGCTCACAGCGCCGGCCCCGCCGCGAAACTCGCGGAGCGAGCGCAGCTCGCGCAGCGAGTTTCGCCGCGCGACCCCGAGGCGAGCAGCGCAGGGCAGTCGGTGCGAAGCACCGACCGCCGCAGCGATCGCTCCGCTGAGCGCAGCGCAGCCCCGGCCCGCCCCGGGCCGCCGCAACCGGCCCGCTGACGTCTGCCGCGAACGCGCCGATGCCCGCGCGCCGGCGCTACATCCCGCGCGCGAGATCCGCGCAGATGTCGGCCGGATCCTCCAGGCCCACGGCCACGCGCAGCATCCCCTCGCCGATTCCGCTTTCGCGTCGCGTCTCGATCGGCATGCGCCCGTGCGTCGTGCTC
>JAKFES010000283.1:0-9837 GCA_036675585.1 Burkholderiaceae bacterium | reverse complement strand
GGCACCGGCTCGATCGACGACGGGCTCGTCGACGAGGCGTTCGGTGCATCGGCCGGCGCGCCTTTCGTCTGGCGCTGGCCCGACGGGCGTCGCGTGCGTTTCGATGCCGACGGGCGGCTGGAATCGATCGAATCGGCCGACGGCGATCTCGTCCGGCTGCACCGCGACGAAAGCGGGCGGCTGCGCGAGGCGAGCGACAACGCCGGTCGATCGATCGGCTTCGAGTACCGCGGCACGCGGCTCGATGCCTTGCGCCTGCCCGACGGACAGCGGATCCGCTACGACTACGACGTGCACCGCCAGCTCGTCGCCGTGCGGTATCCGGACGGCCGCACGCGACGCTACGAGTACGCGGACCCGCGCGCGTTCCACCGGCTCACGGCGATGGTCGAACCCGACGGGCGGCGCAGCGAATACCGCTATGCCGACGACGGCCGCGTGGTGTACGCGCGCGCCGTCGGTCGCGGCGAGGCGCAGGCGCTGCGCTTCGCATACGCTGTGCCCGCGCGCGCCGCGCTGCACGGGACGACGACGGTTCGCGCCGGCGATCGCGTGACGCGCTACCGCTGGATCGGCGCGCGGCGCGACCGGGAAGCCGCGCTCGTCGCTTCCGAGGGCGACGGCTGCGAGCGCTGCCCGCCGGTGGGTCTGCGGGTGCGCACGGCGCGCAACGGGCGCACGACGACGATCGGCGCGATGCACGTGCGCCGCGATGCGCACGGACGCATCGTCGAGCGGCGCATCGACGGGGCCGACGGGCGCACCGGGTGGTTCGAGCGCTATGCCTACGCGCCCGGCTCGCCCTGGCCGGCGCCCGTGCGCATCGTTCGCCCGAGCGTCGTCGCGGGGCGCACCGTGCAGGTTCGCATCGGGTACAACGAACGCGCGCAGGTCGCCTCGATCGATCTCCACGGGTTCGCGCCCGATGGCGATACCGTGCAGCCGATCGTCGCGTCGCTGCGCCTGGAATACGCCGCCGACGACCCCGGCGCGGCGCGCGGGCCGGCCCGTGGGCGACTGTCGGCGATCGTTCGCCGGGCGCCCGACGGGCGCGTGCAGCGAACGAGCTTCACGCACGATGCGCAGCGGCGCCTGGTCGCGATCCGCGCGGCCGCGAGCATCGCGCACGAGATCGAGCGCGACGCGCTCGGCCGCGCGGTGTCCGAACGCCTGCCCGACGGCACCACGCGCACGCGTGAATTCGACGCCGCGTGGCGCGTCGCGCGCACGGCGCGCCGCGCCACGTCGATCGCGTTCGGCTACGACGCCGCCGGCCGCCCGCGGTCGGTCGAGTGGTCGGGCGGCGAACGATGGACGATCGCGCTCGCGCCGCGCCACGTCGAGATCGCGTCGAACCACGGATGGCGCGAGCGCATCGCGTTGCGCACCCCGCCCGCTCGGCGCGGCGGCACGGGTGCGCCGAGCGCCGCCGGCGATGCGACCGGGTCGCCGGTGCGCAGCGGCCTGCCGATCGCGATGGCGAGCGCCGCGCCGGGAAGGCTCGTCGTCGTCGATGCGCGTTCGCGGCGGACCGAACGCCGGTACGACGATCTCGGGCGGCTGGTCGAGACCCGCTCGGCGCACGAGGGCCCGAGGCGCTATCGGTACGACGCGTTCGGACGGCTCGCGCGCATCGAGTTCGCCGACGGCGGCGCCGATGCGCGCGAGTACGACGCGGCCGGCCGGCTCGTGCGGCGGATCCAGACCGCCGCCGGCGATCGGGTCGAGACGCGCTTTCGCTACGATGGGGCGCAGTTGTTCGGCATCGAGCACCCCGAGCACCGGGCGATCGTCCGGCACGACGACGAGGGCCGCGTCGTCGAAACCGTCGAGCACCGCGAGGGCGCCAGCCTGCACGAGCGCTTCGAGTACGACGAGCGCGGGCGCCTGTCGGCGCAGGTGCTCGCCGACGGCTCGCGGCTCGTGCATCGCTACGACGCGCAAGGCCGTCCGCTGGCGCTCGCGCTGGTGCCGGCCGGATCGGCGGCGCAGACCACGCTGGTGCGCCGGGTGGCGGGCGACGGGCCGGCGCACACCGTGCTCGAGTGGGGCAACGGCGTGCGCTTCGAGCGGCGCGACGATGCGGCGGGGCGCCCGTTGTCGCTGCGCTGGCACGCGGGGCCCGGATCCGCGCCCGCCGGCGCCGCGGCCGGCGTCGCGCTCGCGTTTCGCACGCTGCGCTGGAATCCGGCGGGCGTTCCGACGTCGATCGCACACGAGAACGGCGAGGACCGATATGCGTACGATCGCTTCGGGCGCTTGATCGTTCGCGAACGGCACGCGTCGCCCGACGATCCGGCGCTCGCCGCGAACGCGACGCACGTCGAGTATTTCGCGCTCGATGCGCTGGGCGAGCGCATCGGCGCGCGCCGGCGCGATGGAAGCGATGCGCGCTCGGCCGACGCGCGGCGCGACGCCGGCGGGCGGCCGACGCGGTGGGGCGCGTTCGCGCTGCGCTACGGGGCGCAGCGCCGGGTCGCCGAGGTGCACGGCGTCTCGATGCGCGCCCGATACCGGTACGACGCGTTCGGTCGCCGGATCGGGAAAAGCGTGGAACGCGGGCCGGGCGCTTCGAGCGGCGTCGCGCTGCGCGGCTTCGCCTATCGCGACCGGAAGCTCGTCGCCGAAACCGACGGGCGCGGGCGCCTGCTGCGCCAATACCTGCACTGGAACGGCCGCCCGGTCGCGGTGCTCTCGCACGGTGCCGGGTCCACGGCGATCGCCTGGCTGCACGCCGATCATCTCGGCACGCCGATCGCGGCGAGCGACGAAGCGGGGCGAATCGTCTGGCGCGGCGACGCCGATGCCTACGGTCGCGTCGCCGACGAGCACGGCGCGTTCGCGCAGCCCTTGCGCCTGCCCGGCCAGTATTTCGACGCCGAGACCGGGCTGCACGACAACCTGCTGCGCACCTACGACCCCGATTCGGGCGCGTATCTCGAGCCCGATCCGCTCGGGCTCGAAGCGGGGCTGGACGCCTACGGTTATGCCGACGGGAACCCGCTCGTCGCCACCGACCCGCTCGGCCTGCTGCTGTTCGCCTTCGACGGAACCGGCAACGGCGAAACCGGACGCAACGGCGAGGACCTCTCGAACGTGCGCAAGTTCTTCGATGCCTCCGACGATCCCGACAAGTGGTACATGGCCGGCGTCGGCCGCGACGATTACCCGAGCGGAATCGAGGCGACGTCGCTCGACTGGGCCGAGGCGCGGACCGCGCGCGAGCGCGTCGACTGGATGGTGAACACGCTCGACGGATTCCTCGACGACGCGTGGATCGGGCGGGTCGCGCCGGTCGACGTCGTCGGCTTCTCGCGCGGCGCCGCGATGGCGCGCGACTTCGTCAACCGGGTTTCGACGCTGGTCGACGCCGACCATTTCCGCTCGCGCGGCATCTGCGTCGACCTGCGCTTCCTCGGCCTGTGGGATACGGTCGCGCAGTTCGGCTGGCTGGGCCTGGCGAACGAGCGCTGGCAGCTCTCGATCCCGTCGGCGGTGCGCGCGACCTTTCACGCGGTCGCGGTGAACGAGCATCGAACGCTCTTTCCGCTCGAGTCGGCGCTGGGCAGCCCGGCCTGGGTCGTCGAGCGCGGATTCGTCGGCAGCCATGCCGATGTCGGCGGCGGCAACGCCGAAGGCGATCTGTCCGACGTCGCGCTCGCGTGGATGACCCGGATGGCGCAGTCGCTCGGCGTTCCGGTCCGCGCGCCCGCGGGGCGCGACGCGATCGTTTCGGACCCGCGCGTGCACGACCGCGACTACTTCGCGAAGACCGACCGCAGCGTCTACCGGCGCGATGCGGGCGGCGCGGTCGTTCAGCGCAGCTCGCAGCGGGCGGCGATCGTCCCGGGACTCGACTGGAACGAATCGCTCGCGTTCCTCGTGCCCTTCGGCGCGCGCCAGCGCGACGCGAATGGCGCGCCGTCGCTCGTCGGCCGGGTCGACATGCAGGCGTACGGCGCGTGGCTCGCATCGGCCTACGGAATCGACGTGCGCAGCCGTTTCGCGCCGGCAGCGGCGAGCGCGGCCGATCAGTCGGCGGGCAGCCCCACTTTGCGGTAGCGCCCGCCGACGTAGACGAGCGGCGTGCGGGCGAGGACGTCGACGCGCACGACCTGGCCGACGAACAGGACGTGGTCGCCGCCCGGTTGCGCCGAATGCATCCGGCATTCGATGTGTGCCGAGCAGCCCTCGAGCAACGGCGCACCGCCGATCCCCGGTCGCGTCGCGACGTCGTGGAACTTTTCGCGGGCGCGCGAAGCGAAGCGCCGCGACAGCGCCGCCTGGTCCTCGGCGAGGATGTTGACCGCGAAATGCTTCGCCGACTCGAAGGCGCGCAGGCTCGTGCTGTGCGAAGCGAGCGCCCACAGGATCAGCGGCGGCTCCAGCGACAGCGAGGTGTACGAATTCACGGTCAGCCCGGCGAAGTTCCCGTCGGCGGTGCGCGTCGTGACCACGGTGACGCCGGTCGGAAAGCAGCCGAAGGCCCGGCGCAGCATCAGGGAATCGGGAGCGGAATGCGGTGGCATCGTCTTTCGGATTTCGGCCGATACTACATGGCAGGACCCGGCCGCCGCCGCGGAGCGGCGCCGGCCTGGACCTACACTAGCGCCATATCGCAGCGTCTCCCCGGGGTGTGCAGATGACCGACCTGTCCGACCAGAAACAGCTGGCCGACTACCGGCTGAAGAACAAGGTGCGTTTCGTGACCGCAGCGTCGTTGTTCGACGGGCACGACGCGTCGATCAACATCATGCGGCGGATCCTGCAGAGTCTCGGCGCCGAGGTGATCCACCTCGGGCACAACCGTTCGGTGCGCGAGATCGTCGACTGCGCGCTGCAGGAGGACGCGCACGCGATCGCGATCTCCTCGTACCAGGGCGGGCACGTCGAGTTCTTCCGCTACATGATCGACCTGCTGCGCGAAGCGGGCGCCGACCACGTCAAGGTCTTCGGCGGCGGTGGCGGCGTGATCGTTCCGGCCGAGGTCGAGACGCTGCACGCCTACGGCGTCGAGCGCCTCTACAGCCCCGAGGACGGCCAGCGCATGGGGCTGCAGGGAATGATCCGCGACATGCTCGCGCGCTGCGACGTCGACCTGTCGCGCTACGCGCCCGATTCGCTCGACGAGCTCGCCCGATCGCGGCGTGCGCTGGCGCAGGCGATCACGGCGCTCGAGCTCGGCCACATCGAGGGCCGGCTCGAGGGCGCGGCCTTCGAAGCCTGGCGCAACGAGCTGCACCGGCGCGCCGACACGATCGACACCCCCACGCTGGGGATCACCGGAACGGGCGGCGCCGGCAAGAGCTCGCTCACCGACGAGCTCGTGCGCCGCTTCCGGCTCGACCACGAAGACCGGCTGCGGCTGGCGATCCTGTCGGTCGACCCGACGCGGCGCAAGAGCGGCGGTGCGCTGCTCGGCGACCGGATCCGGATGAACGCGATCGATCACCCGAACGTGTTCATGCGCTCGCTGGCGACGCGCGACGCGGGCAGCGAGATCAGCCAGGCGCTGCCCGATGCGATCGCCGCCTGCAAGGTCGCCGGATTCGACCTGATCGTCGTCGAGACGTCGGGGATCGGCCAGGGCGATGCGGCGATCGTTCCGCTGGTCGACGCGTCGCTGTACGTGATGACGCCCGAGTTCGGCGCGGCGAGCCAGCTCGAGAAGATCGACATGCTCGATTTCGCCGATTTCGTCGCGATCAACAAGTTCGACCGCAAGGGCGCGATGGACGCGCTGCGCGACGTCTCCAAGCAGTACCAGCGCAATCGCGAGGCCTTCGGCAAGCGTCCCGACGAGATGCCGGTGTTCGGCACGCAGGCGTCGCGCTTCAACGACGACGGCGTCACCGCGCTGTACCAGGCGATGCTGCCGCGCCTGGTCGAGCTCGGCCTGGACGTGCCGCTCGATGCCGAGGGCAGGCCGGCCGGTCGCCTGCCGCGCGTGGACGTGCGGTATTCGTCGAGCCGCGTCGTCGTCGTTCCGCCGGCGCGGGTGCGCTATCTCGCCGACATCGCCGACACCGTGCGCGGGTACAAGCGGCGCGCCCGCGAGCAGGCGCGCATCGCACGCGAGGTGCAGCAGTTGCGCGAATCGGCGCGCATGCTCGAGCAGGCCGATTCGGCGCGCCACGGAGCGCGCGACACGGTGGCCGCACTGGCCGAGCAGCGCGAGCAGGCGCTCGACCCGGCCTCGCGCAAGCTGCTCGCGATGTGGCCGGCGATGCAGAAAGCCTACGGCGGCGACGAATACGTCGTGAAGATCCGCGACCGCGAGCTGCGCACGAAGCTCACCTGGACGTCGCTCTCGGGCACGAAGATCCGCAAGGTCGTGCTGCCGACCTGGGAAGACGAGGGCGAACGGCTGAAGTGGCTGCTGCTCGAGAACGTTCCCGGGTCGTTCCCGTATACCGCGGGCGTGTTCGCGTTCAAGCGCGAGAACGAGGACCCGACGCGGATGTTCGCCGGCGAGGGCGATCCGTTTCGCACCAACCGCCGCTTCAAGCTGCTCTCCGAGGGCATGCCGGCGAAACGGCTGTCGACCGCCTTCGATTCGGTCACGCTGTACGGCAACGATCCCGATCGGCGCCCCGACATCTACGGCAAGGTCGGCAACTCGGGCGTGAGCATCGCCACGCTCGACGACTTGAAGGTGCTGTACTCGGGCTTCGACCTGTGCGACCCGGCGACCAGCGTGAGCATGACGATCAACGGCCCCGCGCCGACGATCCTCGCGATGTTCATGAACACCGCGATCGACCAGCAGATCGAGAAGTTCGAGCGCGACAACGGGCGCGCGCCCACCGACGACGAGGCCGCGAAGATCCGCGCGTGGACGATCTCGACGGTGCGCGGCACGGTGCAGGCCGACATCCTGAAGGAAGACCAGGGGCAGAACACCTGCATCTTCTCCACCGAGTTCAGCCTGAAAGTGATGGGCGACATCGCCGAGTATTTCGTGCACCACGACGTGCGCAACTTCTACTCGGTGAGCATCTCCGGCTACCACATCGCCGAGGCCGGGGCCAACCCGATCAGCCAGCTCGCGTTCACGTTGTCGAACGGCTTCACCTTCGTCGAGGCGTACCTCGCGCGCGGCATGCACATCGACGACTTCGCGCCGAACCTGTCGTTCTTCTTCTCCAACGGGATGGATCCCGAGTACACGGTGATGGGGCGCGTCGCGCGCCGGATCTGGGCGGTGGCGATGAAGGAGCGCTACGGGGCCAACGAGCGCAGCCAGAAGCTGAAGTACCACTGCCAGACGAGCGGACGCAGCCTGCACGCGCAGGAGATCGCCTTCAACGACATCCGCACGACGCTGCAGGCGCTGATCGCGACCTACGACAACGCGAACAGCCTGCACACCAACGCGTACGACGAGGCGATCACGACGCCCACCGAGGAGAGCGTGCGGCGCGCGATGGCGATCCAGCTGATCATCAACCGCGAATGGGGGCTGGCGAAGAACGAGAACCCGAACCAGGGCGCCTTCGTCACCGACGAGCTCACCGAACTCGTCGAGGAAGCGGTGCTCGCCGAGTTCGAGCGCATCTCCGAGCGCGGCGGCGTGCTCGGGGCGATGGAAACGGGCTACCAGCGCGGGCGCATCCAGGACGAGAGCCTGCATTACGAGATGCTCAAGCACACCGGCGAATATCCGATCATCGGCGTGAACACGTTTCGCAACCCGCACGCCGAAGAGGTGCCCAAGCAGATCGAGCTCGCGCGCTCGACCGAAGAGGAGAAGCAGAGCCAGCTCGCGCGGCTTGCCGACTTCCACGCGCGTCACGCGTCCGAGGCGCCGGCGATCCTCCAGCGCCTGCAGGACACGGTGATCGCCGACGGCAATGTCTTCGAGGTGCTGATGGACGCGGTGCGCGTGTGCTCGCTCGGGCAGATCACGAACGCGCTGTTCGAGGTCGGCGGGCAGTACCGGCGCAACATGTAGGCGCCGGCCCGGTCTCGGCCGGCGCGCCCGCCGGCGCTGCGCAACGGGGCGCCGCGTCGCCCGCGCCGGTTGGCGGCGCGGGCGACGCTCGCCCGGTACGCCGTCGTCAGCCCTTGCCGTTCGCGGCGATCCGCTCGCGCGCGCTCGCGACCAGCGCCTTGCCGTCGAATCCGCGCTTGTCCATGTCGGCGATCCAGTCGTCGACGATCTTCGCCGAAGCGTCGATGAACTGCTGCGTCTCCGGCTTCGAGAAGGTGTGGATCGTATTGCCGCGCTCCGCCGCCAGCTTGCGGCCGCGCGCGTCGCCGCTCTGCTGGGTCTTGCCCAGCCAGGCCGACAGGTCGGCGCCCGAGTTCGCGTCGATGACCTTCTTCAGGTCCGCCGGCAGCGCCTCGTAGCGTGCCTTGTTCATCGTCATCGCGAACGTCGTCGTGTACAGCGCCGGCGCATCGGTCGGGAACTCGCTGTGGTGCTTCGTCAGCTCGTGCACCTTGACCGCCGGCGCGACTTCCCAGTTCAGCACGCAGCCGTCGATCGTTCCTTTCGACAGCGCGTCGGGCACCTGCGGGAGCACCATGCCGACCGGCGTCGCCCCCAGCGACTGCAGCAGCTTCGTGGTCTGCCGCGTGGGGCCGCGCACCTTGACGCCGCGCAGGTCGGCCGGTCCGTGCACCGCCTTCGAGGCCAGGTGAAAGACGCCCGGCCCATGCACGTGCAGCGCGAGCGGATGCGTGTCCTTGAACTCGTCGGGCGCGTGGGCCTGCGTGTATTCCCAGAACGCGCGCGACGTCGCTTCGGCCGTGTTCATCATGAACGGCAGCTCGAACACCTCGGCGCGCGGGAAGCGCCCGGCGGTGTAGCCCGGCAGCGTCCAGACGACGTCGGCGATGCCGTCGCGCGCCTGGTCGTACAGCTGCACCGGCGTGCCGCCGAGCTGCATCGCCGGATAGCCTTCGAAGCGGATGCGCCCGTCGGATTGCGCCTCGACCTTGTCCATCCAGGGCTTGAGCATGTTCAGCCAGGTGAACGAGGTCGGCGGCTGGAAGGTGTGGAACTTCAACGTGACGGGCTGCTGGGCGCGCACCGACACGAACGGCGCGGCGAGCGCGGCGGTGGCGGCGGCGCCCTTCAACAGGGCTCTGCGAGTCAACACGGGCATCTCCTCAACGGAACAGGGACGACAAGGAACGGACTGCCCGTTCTGCGCGGGCAAGACCGATGAAACGCGGGGGGCGATGCGGGCGGCGCTTCATGTGCCGATGAAACCGACCAGCCACAACGTCAGCGGCGGAAAAAGCAGCAGCACGATCGTGCGCAGCGTGTCGCTCAGCAGGTACGGGACGACGCCGCGATAGCTCTCGGCGATCGGGATTCCGGGCGCCAGCCCGTTGACCACCGCGACGTTCAGGCCCACGGGGGGCGCGAGCAGCCCGAAGCCGACCGTCATCAGGACCATGACGCCGAACCAGATCGCCGTGCTCTCCTGCGACATGCCGAAGTCGAGCCCGTTGATGATCGGAAAGAAGATCGGGATCGTCAGCAGGATCATCGACAGCTCGTCCATCACCGCACCGAGCACGACGTAGAACAGCAGGATCGCGGCGACGATCCAGTACGGCGAGATCTCCCACGCGCCGACCAGCTCGGCGAGCTGCCCGGGAACGCGCGTGAGCGCGAGCGCCGAGTTCATCAGGTCGGCGCCCAGGAAGATCAGGAAAATCATCGCCGAGGCCTCGGCGGTCGCGAAGAACGAGCGCGCGAAGCCCGACCACGACAGCTCGCGCTTGAGCAACGCGGCGACCAGCGTCGCCGCGGCGCCGATGCCCGCGCCCTCGGTCGGCGAGAAGACGCCGCCGTAGATCCCGCCGAAGACGACGACGAAG
>JAKFES010000240.1:0-9837 GCA_036675585.1 Burkholderiaceae bacterium | reverse complement strand
CGCCTCCCGTTCGCTCTCGCACCGCGTGGTCCTCGGCCTGCTGCTCGGCGGGCTGCTGCTGCTCACGTACGCGGTGATCAAGCCGTTTCTCGCGCCGGTCGCGTGGGCGGTGATCCTCGCCTACGTCACCTGGCCGCTGGTCGTTCGCTTCCGCGCGCTGGTGCGCGGACGCAAGACGATCGCCGCGCTGGCCATGACGATCCTGCTGACGGCGGCCTTCGTGCTGCCGATCCTGTGGGTCGCACTGCTGCTGCGCAGCGAGCTGGCCAGCTTCTACAACACCGCAGCCAGCCTGCTCTCGAGGGGCGAGTTCACGTTGCCCGCGTTCCTCGGCGACCTGCCGGTGCTCGGTGCGTGGCTGCAGGAGACGCTCGAGGAGCTCGCGCGCGACCCGGCCGCGCTGCGCGGGCAGATCGCCGGATGGGTCGAAGCGCGCGCCACCGAATCGCTGAACGTCGTCGGCGGGGTCGGGCGCAACGCGGCGAAGCTCGGCTTCGCGCTGATCACCGTGTTCTTCCTGTACCGCGATGGCGAGCGCGTGCTCGCGCAGGCGCAACTCGTGCTGCACCGCTTCCTCGGCTCGCGCGTCGACCCCTACCTCGCCGCCGTGGGCAGCATGACGACCGCGGTCGTCTGGGGGCTGCTCGCGACCGCGATCGCGCAGGGCATCGTCGCCGGCGTGGGCTACTGGTGGTTCGGGCTGCAGGCGCCCGTGCTGCTCGGCGCGATCACCGCGGCGATCGCGCTGATCCCGTTCGGCACCCCCTTCGTCTGGGGGGCGATCGGCGTGTGGCTGATCGCGCGCGGCGACACCTTCGACGGCGTCGGCCTGCTGCTGTGGGGAACGCTCGTCGTGAGCTGGGTCGACAACCTCGTGCGTCCGCTCGTCATCAGCAACGCAACGCGCATCCCGTTCCTGCTCGTGATGTTCGGCGTGCTCGGCGGGCTGGCGGCCTTCGGTCTCGTCGGGCTGTTCCTCGGTCCGGTGATCCTCGCCGTGCTGATGGCGGTCTGGCGCGAGTGGCTCGAGGAGTCGGCGGTGCAGCGTCCGGCGGGTCCGACGGCGAATCCGCCGGCTTGAGCGCAGCCGGCGAGGCCGGCGCGGAGCACGGCCGCGCGCCGGCGTTCAGCCGGTCGCCCGGCGCGCCAGCGCACGCGCCGCGAAGCGCACGCGCTGCGACAGCGGGAAGCGCCGGAAGGTCGAGGCCGCCGTGCCGCGCGTGAACGCGGTGCGCTTCGAATAATCGATGTGCACGTCGACGATGGCCGGGCGCCCGCTGCGCGCGATCTCGCGTGCGCGCTCGATCGCCGGGCCGATGCGCGCCTCGCAATCCATGGCGACGAAGCCGGCGCCGGTCGCCGCGGCGACGCCCTCGAGGTCGAGTCCGCCGAGCACCGTGCAGGGCTTGCGGTTGTACGGGATCTGCTGCGCCTGCGCGATCTGCGACAGCTCTCCGTCGTTGAACACGAAATACGAGACGCCGAGGCCACGCGCGGACGCCGTGACGATCTCCATGCACGTCATCAGGAAGCAGCCGTCGCCGACGATCGCGAAGACCTCGCGCGCCGGTTGCGCGAGCTTCGCGCCGATGGCCGCCGGCACCGCGTAGCCCATCGCGTTGAAGTCGGTCGGCGTGAGCAGCTTCGCGCCGCGGCGCAGCGCAAAGAGCTCGGCGGTGAGATAGGTGTGATTGCCGTCGTCGAGCACGGTGATCGCATCGTCGGGCATGCGTCGGCGCAGCTCGTCGTAGAAGCGGATCGGGTTGATCCGGTCGCCGCTGTCGTGGCGCAGCCACTCGTCGCGGTACGACTGCTTGTCGCGTGCGATGCGCTCGCGCAGAGCGGGGTCGGGCGGCTTCGCTTCGCGCGTGCGCAGCTCGGCGGCGAGCGCGGTGAGCACCGTCCGGGCGTCGCCGGCGATCGCCACGCGGCTCGGATGATTCGCGTCGAACACGCGCGCGTCGATGTCGACGTGCACGAGCGCCGGCGGAACGACCGCGCTGAAGCTTCCCGTGGGGATCTCGCCGAAGCGCGCGCCGACGGCGAGCATCGCGTCGCAGTCCCGAAAGGCGTTGCGCGCGGCCGGTACCGCCGAGGCACTGAATCCGAAGCCGGCGTGCAGCGGGTGGTCGGCGGGGAACGAAGCCAATCCCTGCAGCGTCGTCGCCACCGGCGCCTGCAGCCGCTCGGCGATCTCGATCGTCTCGTCGATCGCTTCGCGTGCGCCCCAGCCGACGAACAGGCCCGGGCTTCGGCCGGCGAGCAGCACGTCGGCCGCGTCGCGGATGCATTGCGGGTCGGGTGCCGGCGCGGGTGCGGGGCGGCTCCAGCGCGGCAGCCCGGCGACGTTGCCCGGAAAAAGCTGCAGGTTCACCGGGATCTCGACCAGCACCGGACCGGGCAGCCCCTCGGTGGCGATGCGGTACGCCTCGAAGATCGTCGGCACGACGTCTTCGTGGCGCAGCACACGGAATGCGGCCTTGGTGATCGGCCTGGCGATCTCGAGCTGGTCGATCTCGTGCAGCTTGTAGCGCGAATCGGTGTCGGTGCGGATGCCGCCGGTCAGCACGAGCATCGGGATGCCGTCGACGAAGGCCTCGGCGATGCCGCTCGCCGCGTGCGTGAGCCCGGCGGCCGGGACGATCATCAGCGCGCCGATCGTGTCGGCAGCCGTGCGGCTCACCGCGTCGGCCATGAACGCCGCGCCGCCCTCGTGCGTGACGAGCACGGCGAGCGGCGAACCGGCGCTGTTCAGCTCGTCGTACAGCTCGGTGTTGTGCACGCCGGGAATGCCGAAGGTGTAGCGGATGCCGAGCTGCTGCAACGCATGCACGGCGAGCCACGCCGCGGTCTTCTTCATGTTCGCGCTCCGCCTCGTGTTCAGCCGACGATCGCGCGCGCCGCGCGGCGCGCGCCGTGGATGCAGCCGCCGAGGAAGCTGCCCTCGAGCGCGCGCAGCCCGTGCATGCCGCCGCCGCCGAAGCCCGCCGCCTCGCCGGCCGCGTACAGCCCGGGGATCGGCGCGCCGCGGGCGTCGAGTACGCGGCACGACAGGTCGGTCTGCACGCCGCCCAGGCTCTTGCGGCTGATCACGAACTCGCGGATCGCGAGCAGCGGCATCGCGCGCGGATCCTCGATGCGCTGGAACCGGCACGTGCGAAGCCGGTCGCCGCGCCAGTTGCGCAGGTGCTCGATGCGGCGCAGCTGCTCGTCGTTGTGCAGCGGGCCGCGCGCCACCTGCTCGTCGTAGCGGCGCACCGCGTCGCGCACCGCGTCGAGCTCGACCGCGTCGTCGCCCTGCAGCGCATTCATTTTCGCAACGAGCTCCTCGAGCGAGCGCGCGGTGACGACGTCGCGGCAGTAGCGCGTCAACTGGTCGACGAGCCAGCGGTTGCCCAGCAGCGCTTCGCGCACGAAGCCCACCACGTTGCGATCGCGCAGCGACGGGTTGAACTCGGCTCCCGAGACGGCGAGCTCCCGGCGCGCGATGCGCTCGTTCATCACCTGCCACGAGTAGGCGCGCGGCTGCGCGCACACCCGCGCGACGAGATCGCGTGTGTCGTACCCGCTCACCAGCGGCATCGGCCCGATGCGCCGGCCGCGCCAGTCCAGCCACAGCGCCGATTTCGGCGGCACGAGCGACAGCCCGTGCAGCGGCTTGCGCGGCGCCCAGTGGTGCACGCCGGCGGCGTAGTTCCACATCCGGTGCAGGTGCGTGATGCGCCCGCCGACGGCGGCGACCGCATCGTGCACGCGGCCGTCGGCGTAGCGGTGCGATCCGTTGAGGATCGTTTCCGGTGGGACGCGCCAGTCGGCGTGCCAGTGGCGGCGCACGCGCTCGAGGTCGCCGTTGATTCCGCCGCTGGCGACGAGCACGGCGTCGGCGCAGGCGAGGAACGGCTCTTCGCCCGGCTCGGTGCGTCCCCGTGCGCCGGCGATCCGCCCGCCGGCCTCGAACAGCGTTTCGACCCGGTGCTCGAAGCGCAAAGTGAGCGCCTGCTGCCGAGGATGGCTAAGCAATGCCTCGATCAACCGCACGGCGAGTCGCTGTCCGCTGCCCCAGGTGACGTGCCAGCGCGGCACCGAGTTGCCGCCGCCGAACAGCCCACGCTCGACCCACAGCGGCAGCGGCAGGAAGCGGATCTGGTGCGCGAGCAGCCACCGGTACACGTCGGCATGGCACTCGTTGACGTAGGCCTCGGCCCATTGCCGAGGCCAGTGCTCGGCCTGGGGGTCGCGGCCGAACTCGCCGAACGACAGCCAGTCGCGCAGCGCCAGGTCGGCCGAGTCGCGGATGCGCGCACGGCGCTGTTCGCGCGTGTCGACGAGCAGGATGCCGCCGAAGCTCTCGCGCGCGAGCCCGCCGAAATTCGCCTCGACGTCGCGATCGAGCAGCGTGACGGTGCGCCCGCTCGACAGCAGATCGAGGGCGGCGACGATTCCCGTCAGGCCGCCGCCGACGACGAGAACGTCGCTGCGGTACTCGTGCATCGCGCCTCCGGGGGCGGCTTCCGGCGCTCGTCGGCCGGCGGGCCTCGGCGGGGCCGTCCGCGCGAACCGCCCGAGCCGAGCGAGACGGATGCTACCCACCGGGTGACCGGCTGTAAACGATTCGATACCGCTGCCGAGCCTGCCGGAATCGCGCTACGCTGTACGATCGGGCCCGCAAAAAAGCGAGGAGAGCGCAGATGAGCGAACGCACGACACCCCCTTTTCGCGCCGATCACGTCGGCAGCTTCCTGAGGCCCAAGTACCTGCTCGACGCGCGTGCGCAGGCGGCCGCCGGGGAGATCTCGCCGCTGCAGTTGCGCGCGGTCGAGGACAAGGCGATCGCCGAGATCGTCAAGTTCCAGGAAGACGTGGGGCTGAAGAGCGTGACCGACGGCGAGTTCCGCCGCACCTATTTCCACATCGATTTCCTCGAGCAGCTCGGCGGCGTGAAGACCGACATCCCGGTCACGGTGCGCAAGCCCGACGGCAGCGAGGAACTCGCCCCGCCGGTCATTCGCGTCGTCGACAAGGTGCGCCACGTGAAGGACATCCAGCGCGCCGACTTCGAGTACCTGAAGAGCCGCGTGTCGCCCGGGCACATGCCGAAGGTATGCATTCCGTCGCCGACGATGCTGCATTTCCGCGGCGGGCGCGCCGGCATCAGCCGCGAGCACTATCCCGAGCTCGAGCCGCAGTTCTACGACGACGTCGCACGCGCCTACGGCGACGAACTGCGTTCGCTGTACGACGCGGGATGCCGCTACGTGCAGATGGACGATACCAATCTCGCCTATCTGTGCGACGAGAAGATGCGCGAGGCCGCGCGGCTTCGCGGCGACGATCCCGACGAGCTGCCGCATCGCTACGCGGGGTTCATCAACCGCGTCGTCGCGAACAAGCCGGCCGGGATGACGCTCACCGTGCACCTGTGCCGCGGCAACTTCAAGAGCACCTGGGCCGCGCAGGGCGGCTACGAGCCGGTCGCGCAGGCGCTGCTCTCCGAGATGCACGTCGACGGCTATTTCCTCGAGTACGATGACGCGCGATCGGGCGATTTCAAGCCGCTGCGCTACCTGCCCAAGGGCAAGATCGTCGTGCTCGGGCTGGTGACGACCAAGCTCGGCGAGCTCGAATCGAAGGACGCGCTCAAGCGCCGTATCGACGAGGCCGCGCATTACGCGCCGCTCGAGCAGCTGTGCCTGTCGCCGCAGTGCGGATTCTCGTCGACCGTGCACGGCAACGCGATCGCCGTCGAGGCGCAGCGCGCCAAGCTCGCGCTCGTCGTCGAGACGGCGCGCGAGGTCTGGGGCGACGCGTGAGCGAAATGCGGCGAACGGGAGACGAAATGGGCTCGGGCGGAAAGGGTCGGCACCAAGGGCGGCACGAGGGGCGGCGCGGGTCGGCGCCGGCCTGCTTCGCCGCGCAGGCAGCGCTGTGGGCGGCGGCGGCCTTCGCCGCGTCGGCGTGGTTCGCCCCTGCCGTCGCCGCGACGGTCAAGGTCGGCGTCGTCGCCAGCTATTCCGGGCCGGGGGCCGAGGTCGGGCGCGACCTCGACCGCGGGATGGCGCTGTTCCAGAAGCTGCACCCCGAGGCCTTCGGTGGGCACACGGTGCAGCTGATCAAGCGCGATTCGCGCGCGCCCAACGGCGAGGCGGCGAAGACCGCGGTGCAGGAGCTGGTCACGCGCGAGCGCGTGCAGCTGCTCGCCGGCTTCGCCTACACGCCCGACGCGATCGCCAGTGCGCCGCTCGCCACGCAGGCGAAGACGCCGATGCTGCTGCTGCAGGCGGCGACCGCCTGGCTGCCGCAGCTCTCGCCGTACATCGCGCGGCTGTCGTTCACGATGTGGCAGTCGGGGTTCCCGATGGGCCGGTACGCGGCCGAGAAGCTGCAGTGCAAGACCGCCGCGGTCGGCTACACCGACTACCCGCCGGGCAAGGACAGCCTCGCCGCGTTCCAGATGGCCTTCGAAGCGGCGGGCGGAAAGCTCACCGACGCGATCCCGATGGGCGGGGCGGTCGAGGTGCCCGATTTCACGCCGTTCCTGCAGCGCGTGAAGGACGCGAAACCCGATTGCCTGTACGCGTTCATTCCCGCGGGCAACCACGCGTCGTCGTTCCTGAAGACGGTCGGGCACCTCGGGCTCAAGGATGCGGGCGTCAAGCTGATCGGCCCGGGCGAACTCGTGATGGACGACAAGCTGCATCTGCTCGACGCATCGGCGGCGGGGCTGGTGACGATGTCGCATTACTCGTCGTTCTACGACACGCCGGTCAACAAGGCCTTCGTCGCCGCGTGGAAGAAGGAGTACGGAGCCGACAGCGTGCCCAACTTCACGGGCGTCGCCGGCTACGACGCGATGGCGCTGATCGCGCACCTGGCGAAGACGCTCGACGGCCGCGTCGACGGCGAGCGCGCGATGAAGGCGATCCGCGGCTGGAAGCACGACAGCCCGCGCGGCCCGATCGAGATCGACGCCGAAACACGCGACATCGTGCAGGACGAGCACGTGCAACTGCTCGTCGCCGACGGCGACCGGCTCGCGATCGAGGTGCTCGACCGGATTCCGCAGGTCAAGGACCCGTGCAAGGTGCACAAGGTCGGCAAGTGCGGGGAGTGACGCGCATCGGCGCGGCCGTGCGCGCTTCGTGAGCGCGGTTCTCGCGAGCATCGTCTTCGACGGCACCGCCTACGGGATGGTGCTGTTCGTCATTTCGGTCGGGCTGTCGGTGACGATGGGCCTGATGAACGTCGTGAACCTCGCGCACGGCGCGTTCGCGATGGCCGGCGGCTACGTCGTCGTGACCGCCGGGTCGCAGCTCGGGCTGCCGTTCTACGCCGCGCTCGCGGTCGCGGTCGTCGCCATCGCACTGGCGAGCGCGCTGCTCGAGCGCGTCCTGTACGCGCGGCTGTACGAGGCGAGCGAGCTCGACCAGGTCGCCGCGAGCATCGGCGTGATCCTCGCCGCTTCGGCGCTGCTCGTGTTCCTGTACGGGCCGACGCCGCAGACGCTGCGCCTGCCCGAGCACCTGCGCGGAACGGTCTCGTTCGGCGATCGCACCGTGCCGGCCTATCGGCTGTTCATCATCGTCGTCGGCTTCGCGCTGTTCGTCGCGCTGCGCTTCGGCATCGAGCGCACGCGGCTCGGCGCGCAGTTGCGCGCGGCGGTCGACAACCGGCACATGGCGATGTCGATCGGCGTGAACGTGCGCCGGCTGTTCACGCTCGTCTTCGCCCTCGGCGGGGGGCTCTCGGCGCTCGGCGGCGGCCTGGCGATCGAGGTGCTGGGCATGGGCCCGGGCTTCGCGATCCAGTATCTCGTGCTGTTCCTGGTCGTCGTCGCCGTCGGCGGACTGGGCAGCGTGCGCGGCACCTTCGTCGCCGCGCTCGTCCTCGGCATCGTCGACACCGGCGGCAAGTACCTGTTCCCGGCCGCCGGCGGGTTCCTGATCTACGGGCTCACGCTTGCGCTGCTGCTGTGGCGCCCCGACGGGTTGATGGGGAGGGCGGCGCGTTGAACGCCGCGCGCCGGCACGGGGCCGAGGCGCTGCCGTGGCTGTTCGCGCTGTTCGCGCTGTATGCGTTCCCGGGCTACCTCGGGCTGGGCGTGCAGATCCTCATCGCCGTGCTGTTCGTGCTCTCGCTCGACCTGGTGCTCGGGTACGCGGGCATCGTCACGCTCGGACACGCGGCGTTCTTCGGGATCGGGGCCTACACGGTCGGGCTGCTGTCGGTACGCGTCGGGTGGACCGAGCCGATCAGCGGCCTCGTTCTCGCCGGCCTGGCCGGCGCGATCGCCGGCTGGATCACCGGCCGGCTCGTGCTGCGCTTCCACGGGCTCGCGGTGCTGATGCTCACGCTCGCGGTGGCGATGCTGCTGCAGGAAGCGGGCAACAGCGCCGCGGCGATCACCGGCGGACACGACGGGCTGACCGGGATCGCGATCGCGCCGCTGCTCGGGCGCTTCGACAACGACCTGTTCGGCGTGCACTACTACGTCTACGCGCTCGTCGTCGTGTTCGTCTGCTTCGTCTTCCTGCGCCGGCTCGTGCGTTCGCCGTTCGGTCTTTCGCTGGTCGGCATCCGCGAGAACCGCACGCGGATGGCGGCGGTCGGCACCGACGTGTTCGGCCGGCTCGTGCGCGCCTATACGATCGGCGCGGCGCTGGCGGCCATCGCCGGGGGCCTCTACGCGCAGTACAACGCATTCGTCACGCTGAACCTGCTCGGCTTCGAGCGCTCGGGTACCGCACTCGTGATGCTCGTGCTCGGCGGAACCGGCCGGCTGTACGGCGCGCTCGTCGGCGTGCCGCTGTACATGCTGCTCGAGGACCGGCTCGCCAGGGCGAGCCCCGAGTTCTGGGGGCTGGGCATCGGGCTGCTGCTGATCGTCGGCGTGCTGTTCTTTCGCGGCGGCATCGTGGCGGTCGTCGCCGACCGCCTCGCCGGTTTTCGCGTCGGCCGGCGGGCGCGCGCACAGGAACGCGCGCAAGGTCCCGCGCGCGGCCGCGCGGAAGGGCGCGAATGAGCGGCCACGCGCCTGCGCTGCTCGAAGCGCGCGCACTGCGCAAGCGCTTCGGCTCGCTCGTCGTCACCGACGACGTCGACCTCTCGCTCGAGCCGGGCGCACGGCACGCGTTGATCGGCCCGAACGGCGCGGGCAAGACGACGCTCGTCAACCTGCTCGCCGGATCGCTCGCGCCCGATGCCGGAACGATCCGCTTCGCCGGGCGCGACGTGACCCGGCTCGATACCGCGCGGCGCGTGCGCGGCGGGCTCGCCCGCACCTACCAGATCAACCAGCTGTTCGAGCGCCTGACGGTCTTCGAGAACGTCGCGATCGCCGTCGCCGAGCGGCACGGCGCCGCGCACTCGCTGTGGCGTCCGCTCGCCCGGCGCCGCGAGATCGTCGATCGCGCGCATGCGCTGCTCGACGCGTTCGGCCTGGGTGACGCCGCGACGACCACGCTGGCCGAGTTGCCGTACGGCCGGCAGCGGCTCGTCGAGATCGCGATCGCGCTCGCCACCGATCCGCAGGTGCTGCTGCTCGACGAACCGGCTGCCGGCGTTCCCTCGGCCGAAACGCAGGTCATCCTCGACGTGGTCGCCGGGCTCGATCCGCGCATCGCGGTGCTGATCATCGAGCACGACATGGACGTCGTCTTCCGCTTCGCGCGCGAGATCACCGTGCTCGTCGACGGCCGCGTGTTCGCGCGCGGAACGCCCGCCGAGATCGCTGCGCACGAAGGCGTCAATGCGGTCTATCTGGGCACGGCGAGCGCCGCTGCCGACTCCGATGGCTGAGGCGCTGCTCGAGCTGCGCGACGTCTGGGCGGGCTACCGGCG
>JAKFES010000237.1:0-9848 GCA_036675585.1 Burkholderiaceae bacterium | reverse complement strand
CCGCGCGCCGCGCAGCGCGGCGGCCTGCTGCCGGGGCTCGGCGGCCTGCGCGCGCCGTCCGCGGGCGCTGCGGGGGGCGGCGTTTCGCTCGGCGACAACGGCGCGGTCTCGTATGCGGGCTCGGCGACGGCGGGCACGCTGTGGGTGGCCGCGCTGTTCGGCGCCATCGGCGGGCTCATCCTGAACCTGATGCCGTGCGTGTTTCCGGTGATCGGCCTGAAGGTGCTCGGCTTCGCGCGGCACGGCGGCGAGGCCGACGCATCGTCGCGGCTGGGCGCGATCGCGTTCGCCGCCGGCGTCGTCGTTTCCTTCTGGGCGCTCGCCGCGCTGCTGCTGTCGCTGCGCGCCGGCGGCGAGGCCGCGGGTTGGGGCTTCCAGCTGCAATCGCCGGCGTTCGTCGCGTCGATGGCGCTGCTGTTCGTGGCGATCGGGCTGAACTTCTCGGGCGTCTACGAGATCGGCGTTTCGATGACGCGGCTCGGACGCTACGACGTCGGGAGCCGGTCGAGTCACCCGCTGTCCGGTTCCTTCGGCTCGGGCGTGCTCGCCGTGCTCGTCGCGACGCCGTGCACGGCGCCGTTCATGGGCTCGGCAATGGGGTACACGCTGTCGAGCTCCCCGTTCGAGGCGCTCGTCGTCTTCACCGCGATCGCGCTCGGGATGGCCGCGCCGTATCTGCTGCTCGGCTTCTTTCCGCAGGCGCTGCGCTGGCTGCCCAGACCGGGCCGGTGGATGGAGACGTTCCGCCAGGCGCTCGCGTTCCCGATGTATGCCACCGCGGCCTGGCTCGCCTGGGTGCTCGGCCAGCAGGCGGGCATCGACGCGGTGTTCGCGCTGGCCATCGGCGCGGTGCTGTTCGCGCTCGCCGCCTGGCTCGTCGGCCGATTCCTGCAGAACGCCCACGGTGCGGCGCCCGCGCGCGGCGCGATCCGCTCGTTCGCCGGCGCGCTCGCCGCGGCGGCGTTCGCGCTCGGCGTGTGGACGGCGTGGCCCGCCGATCCGGCCGACGCGCCGGGAATGGCATCGGGCTCCGGCGACGAGCGCGCCGATTCCGGCGTATCGCGCGCGTCGACGGCCGCCTGGGAGCCGTGGTCCGACGAGCGCGTTCGCGAGGCCCGCGCGCAGAACCGGCCGGTGTTCGTCGATTTCACCGCTGCGTGGTGCGTGAGCTGCCAGGTGAACAAGCGGCTCGTGCTCGAACGCGAATCGATGGTCCGCGAGATGGCCGAGCGCGGCGTCGTGCGGATGCAGGCCGACTGGACCCACCGCGATCCGCGCATCACCGAGGCGCTTGCGCGTTTCGGTCGCAACGGCGTTCCGCTGTACCTGCTGTACCGGCCGGGCGAGGTCGAACCGCTCGTGCTGCCCGAGCTGCTCACCACCGGAATGGTCCGCGAGGCGCTCGCCTCGCTGCCGCGCATCGCCGACGCGGGCGCCGCGCGCGATTCGGGCGCGCGTTCGACGGGTCTATAATCTGCGTCGCTTTCGGTGCCCGCGCGGTTCTCTCGATGCGCGGTTAAACGGGAAACAGGGAGCCGGCGTCGTACCGGTCGTCGGCCAACCTGTGCTGCCCCCGCAACGGTAAGCAGCGCGATTCGCTTTCGCGAATCCGTGCGCGCCCCCATCGCCACTGGCCTCGCGTCGACTTCGATGTTCCGACGAGCGGCTGGGAAGGCGGGCCGCATGCGCTTTCTGCCCGGCTCGCGCCGGGCCGGAATCGTCGCTGCAAGCCCGGATACCGGCCGAAAGGGCCGGCCGGATCCCCCGGGATCCGGTCGATGACGAAACGCGTATCTCGCGGTGGGCGAGGCGCATTGGAGTCCCTTTCATGTCGTCCATTTCCCTTGTCGCGGCGCGCGCGCAGGCGCTCGCATGGTCTTCGTTCGTTCTTCTTTCGCTTCCCGGTGCGCCGCAGAGCGCTCACGCCCAGTCGGCGCATCCGCTCGCTTCGGTGGTGGTGACGGCCACGCGCAGCGAGACCGCGCTCGATCGCGCGCTCGCCGACGTCGTCGTCATCGATTCGCAGCAGATCCGCGATGCCGCCGTTTCCTCGCTGCCCGAGCTGCTGCGCGGCGCCGGCGGCATCGAGATCTCGCAGAACGGAGGCCCCGGCACCGTCTCCGGATTGTTCCTGCGCGGGGCGAAGACCTCGCAGACGCTGATCCTCGTCGACGGCGTGCGCATGGAGAACGCGCTGAGCGGCGGCGGCCTGCCCGAATACCTGCCGCTCGCCGCGATCGAGCGCATCGAGATCGTGCGCGGGCCGATGTCCTCGCTGTACGGATCGGGTGCGATCGGCGGCGTCATCCAGATCTTCACGCGTCGCGCCGAGGCCGACGGCTGGTCGCCGTTCGCCTCCGTGGGCGGCGGTTCGCGCGGCACCGCGCAGGCGCAGGCGGGCTTTCGCGCGGCGAGCGCCGGCACGCGCGCCGCGCTGTCGGCGAGCGCCGAGCGCAGCTCCGGATTCGACGTCACGTTGCCGTCGAGCCCCGAGGCGCAGGACGATCGCGACGGCTACAGCCAGCGCTCGATCACCGCTTCGCTGTCGCACCGCTTCGCCAACGCGTGGGAGCTCGGTACGAACGTGTTCGTCAACCGCGGCCGCGTGGAGATCGACTTCGGCTGTTCGGCGTTCTCGTGCCCGACGCCGGCGCTCTCGCGCCAGGATTTCCGCTCGAGCGCGATCAGCGCGTTCGTCCGGGCGCGCCCGCTCGACGGGTGGCGCAGCGAGCTGCGCGCCGGGAACACTTCGATCGACTACGACATTCCCGCGTTCGATTTCGCGCCGCGCACCGACTCGCGCACGCTGGCATGGGACAACACGGTCGACGCGTGGGGCGGGCGCGTGCTCTTCGGCGCGGAAACGCTCGAACAGCGCATCGGCGGTGCGGGCATCACGAGCGCGATCTACGCGCGCGAACGGCGCACGACCGACTCGTGGTTCGGCGGCTACGAGCGCGCATGGGGGGCACACACGCTGCGCGGAACGCTTCGTCACGACCGGATCGAATCGGTCGGCGACGAGACGACCGGAGCGATCGCGTGGGGCTGGCGATTCGATCCGCGCTGGCTCGTTCGCGCGAGCTACGGCACGGCGTTTCGCGCACCGACCTTCGACGATCTCTACTACCTGCCGCCGTTCGGCAACCCGGCACTGCGCCCCGAGAAGTCGCGTGGCTTCGAGGCGGCACTCGAGCATCGGGCCGGTGCGGCGTTGTGGCGCGCAACCGCGTTCGTCAGCCGCATCGAGGACGCGATCGAGCTCGCTCCGGACTTCAGCGCGCAGAATCTCGCCACCGCGCGCGTGCGCGGCCTGACGCTCGATGCCCGTCACGCGATCGGCGTGTGGACGCTGCGCGCGAGCGCGACGGTCCAGCATACCGAGGGCGAGCGCACCGACCCGTTCGGCGGCCCACCCGATGTCGCGCCGCTCGCGCGCCGTGCGCCGCGCTACGCGGTGCTCGGTGTCGAACGGCGCGCCGCCGACTGGCGCTTCGGCGTCGAGGCGATCGCGCAGGCGCGCCGATTCGACACGCAGGGCCAGCGGCTCGGCGGCTATGCGTTCGTCGACGCGTGGGCCGGGTATGCAATCGCGCCCGACTGGGAAGTGTTCGCGCGCCTGTCGAATGCCTTCGATCGCGACTACGAAACGGCCGCGGGTTTCCGCTCGCCGCCGCGCGCGCTGTTCGTCTCGCTGCGCTACGCGATGCGGTGAGCGCGTCGATGCGACCGGTCGCGTTCGCGTCGTTCGCCGTCGCGGTCGCCGCCGTCGCCGCCTTCGCGCTGGCGTTCCCGTCGGCGCCGGGCGGCGGCGCCGCGCCGTCGGCCGTCGCGCTTTCGCCGGAGGCGGTGCAGGTCGTCGACGATGCCGGGCGCACCGTCTCGCTTGCGCGCCCGCCGGCGCGCATCGTCTCCTTCGCACCGCACGCGACCGAGCTGTTGTTCGCCGCCGGGCTGGGCGAACGCATCGTTGCCGTCGATCCGAACAGCGACGAGCCCGCCGCCGCGCGCGCGTTGCCCCGGTTGTCGTCGTATCCGATGCCCGATATCGAGGGCCTGCTCGCATTCGCCCCCGATCTCGTCGTCGTCTGGGCGCCCGGCGTCTCGCGTGCGCAACTCGATCGGCTCGAATCGCTCGGCATCGCGGTGTTCGTCTCCGACCCGCACCGCCTCGACGACGTCGGCGACACGCTGCGCCGCTTCGCCCGCCTGGCGCCCGATGCGTCGGTCGGCGAAGCGGCGGGGGCTGCCTTCGACGAGCGGCTGTCGGCGATCCGCGCGCGCCACGCGGGGAAGAAACCCGTGCGCGTGTTCGTGCAGATCTGGTCGGCGCCGCTGATCACGGTGTCCGACCGCGACGTGATCGGCGATGCGCTGCGCAGTTGCGGCGGCGTCAACGTGTTCGGCCACCTCGCCGTGCCGGCGCCGCAACTCGATCCCGAAGCCGTGCTCGCCGCGCGGCCGGACCTCGTCGTCGCGACCGATCCGTCGCCGTCGGCGCGGCGCTGGGCGGCGTACGGACTGCTCGCGCCGAACGGGCCGGCGCGCTTCGTCGCGTTCGACGCATCGACCTTCGAGCGCCCGGGCCCGCGTGCCCTCGTCGCGCTCGAGCGACTGTGCGACGAGATCGACTCGATTCGCAGCGCGACGAGGGTCTCGCCCAGATAGTCTTTTGCTACCATCGCCGCGACGCTCGATCCGGAGAATGATCGAGAAACGCAACGGACAAGGAGCCTGCGGATGCCTGTGGTCGCGGTCGTGAACCCGAAGGGAGGCGTCGGCAAGACGACGCTGGCGACGAACCTCGCCGGATATTTCGCGTCGAGTGCGCATCGCACGATGCTCGGCGACTTCGATTCGCAGCAATCGGCACGGCACTGGCTGGCGTTGCGACCGGCGGCGGCAGCGACCATCGACACCTGGGAGCTGGGCGGCGGAATCGCCCGCCCGCCGCGCGGCGTCACGCACGTCGTGCTCGACACGCCGGCACAGCTCGAGGGCAAGCGACTCGCCGACGTCGTGCGCGTGGCCGACCGGATCGTCGTCCCGTTGCAGCCGTCGATGTTCGACGTGATGGCCACCGGCCGCTTCCTCGCCCAGCTGCGTGCAGGCTTTCCGCCCTCGAAGCGGTTCGACAGGACGGTGAGCATCGTCGGCGTCCGCGTCGATCCGCGCACGCGCGCCGCCGAGCAGCTCGCGCGCTTCATCGCCGACCTCGGGCTTCCGGTATCGGGCTATCTGCGCGACACGCAGAATTACGTGCATCTCGCCGCGCACGGCCTGACGCTGTTCGACGTCCCCGCGCAGCGGGTCGACAAGGATCGCGCGACCTGGGAGCCGCTGTTGCAGTGGCTCGGGGACTGAGCCGACGCGCTCGCCTCGTACCGTTGGGCGGGCGCGCCGACACCGGGTCGAGGTGCGTCCGATGACCGAGCCGACGATCGAAGCCCGCATCGCGTTCCCGCGAGCGCCGGTGCGCGGGGCGCGCGTGTCGGTGCGCCTCGTCGAGCAGCGCAGCGAAGCGCTCGCGGTCGTGCGCGGCGTGCTGCAGCCGCCGGCGCTCGAGGTCGATCGCGGGGCGATGGTCACCGTGTGGGTCGATGGCGAAGCCGGCTATTGCGCGACCGCGGACCTGTCGGCGGGCGCGCTGCGCGAGGCCGCCGCGCGCGCCGCGCGCTGGGCGACGGCCGCGAAGGATCGCGGCGTATCGATTGCGCGCCCGCCCGCCACCGCCCGCGACACGATCGCGGACGGGCCGGTGCGCTATCGCAGCCCCGCAGCGCAGCCGCTGCCGGCGCGCGACGCGCTCGTCGCACTGTTGCACGACGAAGACGCCGCCCTGCGCAGCGATGCGCGCATCGTCCATTCGTCGGCGACGCTCGAGACGAGCGTCCAGTCTCAATGCCTGTGGATCGACGCGGTGCCGGTCTCGATGCAGACGCTTCGCTTCGTCGTGCCGAACCTGGAGGCGACCGCCGCGTGCGACGGCCGCGCGCAGACGCGAACGCTCGCGGGACAGTACAACGGCTTCTGCGGGCAGGGCGGGTTCGACGTGATCGCGCGTTCGGGGTTCGTCGGCGGCGGCCGGCGGGTCGCGCGCGAAGCGCTCGAGCTGCTGTACGCGCCGAACTGCCCGGACGGCGCGCGCGACCTGCTGCTCTCGCCCGACCAGATGATGCTGCAGATCCACGAATCGATCGGCCATCCGCTCGAGCTCGACCGCATCCTCGGCGACGAACGCAACTTCGCGGGTACGAGCTTCGTCACGCCCTCGATGTTCGGGCACTACCGCTACGGTTCGGCGCTGCTCGACGTGGCCTTCGATCCGACGGTGCCGGGCGAGTTCGCCAGCTACGCCGTCGACGACGATGGCGAGCCCGCCCGGCGCGTGCTGCTGATCGAGCGCGGCATCCTCAAGCGCGCACTCGGCGGCGCGTCGTCGCAGGCGCGCGCGCGTCTGCGTGGCGAGCCGGTCGAAGGCGCGGCGAGCGCGCGCGCGTGTGGATGGCATCGTGCGCCGATCGACCGGATGGCGAACCTGAACGTCGAGCCGGGCGACGCGACGATCGAAGGCATGATCGAGTCGACGGCGCGCGGCATCTGGATGCAGACGAACGCCTCGTGGTCGATCGACGATGCGCGCAACAAGTTCCAGTTCGGCTGCGAGTGGGGCCGGCTGATCGAGGACGGGCGCCTGACGCGCGTCGTGCGCAACCCGAACTACCGCGGCGTGTCGGCGACGTTCTGGCGCAGCCTGGCGGCGGTGGGAAACCGCGACACGATGCAGGTGCTCGGCACGCCGTATTGCGGCAAGGGCGAACCGGGCCAGATCGCGCGCGTCGGCCACGCGTCGCCCGCGTGCCTGTTTCGCGACGTCGACGTGTTCGGTGGCGAATCGTGAGCGACGGGCGATTCGCCGGGCATTTCGATGCGATCGCCGCGGCGCTCGCGCGCGAGGCGCGCGCCGGCGAAGCCGTGTTCGCGTTCCTGCGTGCCGAGCGCAGCGACTTCCTTCGCTTCAACCGCGCCCGCGTCCGGCAGGCGGGAACGGTCGAGCGCGCCGTCGCGACGATCCGCCTGTTCGCGCACGGGCGGCAAGCGCAGATGCGCTGCACGCTCGGCGCACCGCGCGGCGTTCGCGCGCGCGTTCGCGAAGCGCTCGTCGCCTTGCGCGCGGCGCTCGAGCGGTTGCCGGTCGATCCGCACGCGGCGTTCGAGCGCACGCCCGGCGCGAGCGAGCACGTCGTGCCCGCGAACGCCGCCGAGCCCGAGCAGGCGATCGAGGCGATCGTCGAGGCCGCCGGCGACGACGATCTCGTCGGGCTGTACGCCGCCGGGCCGGTCGTTCGCGCGCTCGCGAGCAACCTCGGCCATCGGCACTACCACGAGGTGCCCTCGTCGAGCTTCGATTTCTCGATCCACGTGCCCGGCGGACAGGCCGTGAAGAGCACGTGGAGCGCGCCGGGTCGCGACGACGCGTCGCTGCGCAGAACGATCGCGCAGGCGCGCGAGCGCGCAATCGTCCTCGCACGCCCGGTGCGGCGCATCGAGCCGGGCGCGTATCGCGCGTTGCTCGCGCCGGCGGCGCTCGCCGACCTGGTCGCGCTGCTCGGCTGGGGCGGTTTCTCCGAACGCGCGCTGCGCAGCGGCCAGTCGCCACTCGCGCGCGCGCAGCGCGGCGAGGCGCGCTTCGACGCTTCGTTCGCACTCGTCGACGACCTCGATGCGCTCGACGTTCCGCGCTTCCAGTGCGCCGGCTACCTGCGCGGCGCGCGCACCGCGCTCGTCGAAGCCGGCTGTCCCGCGCAGCGCCTCGTGTCGCCGCGCAGCGCGCTCGAGTTCGGCGTGCCGACCGACGGCGCCGAAGACGACGAGCGTCCGCGTGCCGCCTGCGTGCACCCGGGCCGCCTCGACGACGCCCGGGCGTGGGCGGCGCTCGATACCGGCGTTGCGATCGCCAATCTCTGGTACCTGAACTGGTCCGACCGTCAGGCGTGCCGCGCGACCGGAATGACGCGCTTCGCCACCGTCTGGGTCGAGAACGGCGTGCCGGTCGCGCCGCTCGCGCCGATGCGCTTCGACGACAGCCTCTACCGCGTGTTCGGCGCCGGGCGCGTCGCGTTCACCGATCGCGTCGAGACGATTCCGCAGCTCGAGACATGGGACGGGCGCGAACCGGGCGGCGTGCGCGCGCCGTCGGCGCTCGTCGACGCGTTGCGCTTCACGCTCTAGGGCCTAGCGCGTTTCGCGCGGGTCGGTGACGAAGCCGAGCTTCGCGATGCCCGCGCGTTGCGCGCTCGACAGCACGGTGGCGATGCGTTCGTAGCGCGTCGAGCGCTCGGCGCGAAGATGCACCTCGGGCTGCGGCTGGCGCGACGCGGCCTGCGCGAACCGTGCATCGAGCGCCTCGATCGCGTCGAGTCGTTCCTCGTTCCAGTACAACTCGCCGGCCGCGTCGATCGACAGCCGGATCGTCTCGGGCTTCTCGGCCGAGACCGGCGCCTGTGCATTCGGCACGTCGATGCGCAACGCGTGCGTGAGCAGCGGCGCGGTGATGATGAAGACGACCAGCAGCACGAGCATCACGTCGACCAGCGGCGTCGTGTTGATCTCGGCCATCGGTTGCGGCTGGCTGCCGGAGTCGAGTCCGCCGAAGGACATCTCGATTTTCCTCGTTGCGCGATCGCGCTTCAGCGAACGACCGGGCCGGCGGCGAGCGGCGCCGGTCCGCCGCGCAGCGTATCGCCGTGCTCGCGCAGCCGGTGCCCGGTCGTCACCAGCGCGAGCAGGTCGTGCGCGAAGCCGTCGAGCTCGGCGAGAACGATGCGGTTCGCACGCACGTAGGCGTTGTACGCGAGTACCGCGGGAATCGCGACGGCGAGTCCGGCCGCCGTCATCACGAGCGCCTCGCCGACCGGTCCGGCGACGCGGTCGATCATCACCTGCCCGCTCGACGCGATGCTGATCAGTGCGTGATAGATGCCCCACACCGTGCCGAACAGCCCGACGAAGGGCGCCGTGCTGCCCACCGAAGCGAGCAGCGCGAGACCGCTTTCGAGGCGCGCCGATACCTGCGTGATCTCGCCGCGCAGCGCGCGCGTGACCAGCTCGTCGCGGTCGATCGACGCGGCGAGCGAACTGTCGGGTGTCATTGCCGCGGCCGCGCGCGCCTTCTGCACCAGCGGAACGAAAACGCGCTCGCGGTCGGCGCTCTCGAGCGTCGCGATCGCCTCGTCCATCGTGCGGGCGTTCCAGAACTGCTCGAGCGCCGCGTGCGCGCCGCGTCGCATTCGCCACGTGCTCCATGCCTTGGACAGGATGAAGTACCAGCTGACCACCGACATCGCCAGCAGCAGCCAGGCGACCGAATGCGTGATCGCATCGCCCGCCTGCCAGAAATGCATCAGACCGAGTTCCTGAGCTTGCATCGCGTTTCCTTCAGCCTTCGAGTCGGAATACCCATCGCCAGTCCTGATACCACGCGGCGACGGGGCGGCCGTCGACGGTGGCCGGCGTGAAGCGCCAGCGCTTCACCGTGTCGATCGCCGTGCGATCGAGCAGCGACGAGCCGCTCGATTGTCGCAGCCGGACCTCGAGCACGCGCCCATCGTCGCCGACGTGGACGTCGAGCCGCACCTCGCCTTCGTCTCCCATGCGTCGCGCCGCGCCGGGATACGGCGGCGGCGTGTTGCCGCGCCACGTCGCGTCGACGCGCGGACCCGTCCGGCGCGGCGCGGCATTCGCCTGCGGCGCCGGTGCGACGTCGGCTTCGGCGTCGCCGTCCGGCGTGCGCGTAGCCGCTGCGAGCGAGGCGGGCGGCTGCGACGCCGGCCCGGCCGACGGTTCAG
>JAKFES010000290.1:0-9861 GCA_036675585.1 Burkholderiaceae bacterium | reverse complement strand
GCTGGCGGGCCGGCCCGCCGAAGTCGGCGCGCTGTTCGATCCGGGCGCCGCGGGCGCCGACGACGCGCCCGTCGCCGACGGCGGGGAACGCGCCGCGCGCGACCGCACGAGCCTGCCGATCGAGCGCGTGCGCGCGGCGCTCGCCGATCCCGCCGCGACGTACCTGCGTGAATCGCTGGGCGTCGCGCTTCCCGACGAGGCGAGCGATCCGCCCGATTGCGAACCGATGTGGCCCGACGAGCGCAGCGAGAACGTGCTCGTGCAGCGTTGCGCCGAGCGCCTGCTCGCCGGGGAGAACAGCGAACGCGTCGCGCACGAGCTCGCGCTCGCTCCGCAGACGGCGGTTGCCCGCACCGGCGAGTGGCAGGCGGGTGCGATCGTCGCGCGCGCGCTGGCGCTCGTCGAGCGGGCGAGCGCCGGTTCGAGCGGACTCGCCGCGCCGCGCCCGGGCGAGGCGGTCGTCGCGCGCGTGGGCGAGGTCTCGCTGCGCATGGACGCGCCGGCGCGCGATGCGCTCGGGCGCGCGCTGTTCGTGTCGGCTTTCCCGCTGGGGGTCTTCGCGCTGGTCGATGCGTGGCTGCGCACCGCGTTGTGGCGCTTCGCGGTCGATTCGTCGGCCGTCGGCCGGCTGGTGACGCCCGATGCGTCGATCGACCTGCATTGCCGCGAGCCGCTGCGTTCGCTCGAGCATGCGATCGCGTGGTCGGCGCGCATCGAGGCCGTGCCGCTCGCGCTGTTTCCGCGCAGCTGGTTGCGCTACGCGCGCACGCTCGCCGCGCCGCCGCGCGGCACGAGCGAGGCGTCGCGCGAGCGGGTCGCGATCGAGCGCGCACAGACCGTGCTGGCCGGCGACGACTCCGGACACGTGTCCGCCGAGATCGAGCGCGCCGCGATGCGCGCGCTGTACCGCGATGCGGCGATCGATTTCGAACACGTGCTGCCGGGGTGCGAACGCGTGTACCGGCCGGTGTTCGACGACACGTCGCTCGCCGGCGCCGCGCCCGAGGTCGACGAGCGGTGAGCGTGCATCCCGTCTTCGACGAGGCGATCCTCGACGGCATCCACCTGCTCGAGGCCGACGCCGGAACCGGCAAGACGTGGACGATCGCCGGCCTCGTCGTTCGCGCGCTCGTCGAGCGCGAGCTCGATCTCGATCGTGTGCTCGTCGTCACGTTCACCAATGCCGCGGCGGCCGAGCTCGCCGAGCGCATCCGCCAGCGCATCGCGCAGCTCGAGCGCCTGCTCGACGACCGCCTCGAAGCGCGCGCCGCCACCGTCGACGAGCCGTTCTGCGTCGCGTATTCGGCGCGGCTCGACGATGCGCAGGCACGGCGCGCGCGCTCGTCGCTGCGCGTCGCGCTCGCGCGCATCGACGAGATGGCGGTGCACACGATCCACGGGTATTGCCAGCGCGTGATCGACGAGCATGCGCTGTCGATCGGCGTGCCGCGCGGCCTGCCGATCGGCGCCGGCGACAGCGAGCGCATCGCGCGGCGCGTCGCCGACTGGTGGCGAAGCGAGGCGCTCGACGGACCCGCCGAGCGCCTGCTCCTCCTCGCGCTCGCCGGGCTGGCGCCGGCGTCGCTCGAGCGCATGGTTCGCCAGATCGTCTCGCTGCCGCTCGCGCGCGTGGATCCGCCGGTCGGCGACTGGCGCGCGCTCGCGTCGCGTGCGGCCGCCGCGCGCGATGCGCTCGCCGATGCGCTGCGAACCGACGCCGGCGACCTGCAGCGCTGGCTCGCCGTGCCCGGCAACGCCCAGCGCGGCCGCTTCCAGCGGCACCGCGTCGGCGGCTGGCTCGAGGCGCTGCGCGCGTTCTGCGATGCGCGTTTTCCGAAACCGGCGCGCGAGGCGATCGAGCGCTTCGCCAGCGAGCGCTTCGGCGATCGCATGCCCGACTCGGCGATCCCCGGCTGCTGCGACGCATTGCTCGCACTCGACGACGCGTTGCCGGGTGCCGGCGCCTCGATCGCGCAGGAGATCGCCCGCTCGCTCGACGACACGCGTGCCGCCGACCTCGCGCAGGCGAGCTCGCTCGCCTTCGACGACCTGCTGCGCGTGGTCCGCGAGGCCCTGGTCGATCCGGCGAGCGGTCCGGCGCTCGCGCGCACGCTGCGCGAGCGCCACCCGGTCGCGCTGATCGACGAGTGCCAGGACACCGATGCGCTGCAATGGGACATCGTGCACCGGATCCACGTCGACGCCGCCGCGCCGGGAACGCCGGGCGCACTCGTTCTGGTCGGCGATCCGAAGCAGTCGATCTACGCGTTTCGCGGCGCCGACCTGCATTCGTATCTCGGCGCGCGTCGCAACGCGCGGCGCGTGCACCGGCTCGGCGAGAACCAGCGCTCGCATCCGGCGCTGATCGAAGCGGTCAACGCGCTGTTCGCTGCCGACGATGCGTTTCGCGTCGACGGGATCTCGTTCTCGCCGACGGCGCTGGGCGCGCGCCCGCGGCGCGCCTTCGACGCCGGCGACGACGCGTCGCGGGCGCCGATGACCGTCGTCGCGCTCGAGCCCGGAGCCGGCGGCGAGGCGCTGTCGGCGCGCGATGCCCGCCGCCAGGCCATCGGCGCGACCGTCGCCGAGATTGCCCGCCTGCTCGCGTCGGGGGCGCGCTACGGCGACCGCACGCTGCAGCCGGCCGACATCGCGGTGCTGGTGAACGCGCGCTGGCAGGGTGCGCAGATCAAGCGTGCGCTCGCGCGCGCCGGCATCGGCGCCGCCGAGATCTCGCGCGACAGCGTGCTCGACACGCTCGAGTGTGCGGAGCTGCGCCGGGTGATCGCGGCGATCGCCGACAGCGCCGATCCGGCGAGACTGCGCTCGGCGCTCACGACCACGCTGTTCGGCTTCGACGTCGCGTCGCTGCACGCGCTCGAGCACGAGCCCGACCGGATGTTGTCGATTGCAGCCGAATTCGCGCGCGCGCGCGAAACGTGGGAGCGGCTCGGACCGATCGCCGCCCTGCGTCCGCTGCTGCGCGCGCACGGCGTCGGCGAGCGGCTCGCACAACGGATCGACGGCGACCGGCGCCTGACGAACCTCGGCCACCTCGTTTCGCTGCTCGGCGAGGACGCCGCCGCCTTTCGCAGCCCCGGCCACGCCGCGCGTGCGTGGGGTCGTGCGAGCACGCCCTCGCAGCTCGGCGACGAGGACACGCGCGAGCTGCGGCTCGAGAGCGACGAGAACCTCGTGCGCATCCTCACGGTGCACAAGAGCAAGGGGCTCGAATTTCCGGTCGTGTTCCTTCCGTTCGCCTGGTCGGGCAAGCTGCAGCGCTCGGTCGAGCCGTGCGTACGCCACGAGCGCGACGCGTCGGGCGCCGAGCGGGCGGTGCTCGACCTCGCCGCGTCGGCGCAGTCGATGCAACTCGCCGCCGGCGAGCGGCAGGTCGAGGACCTGCGCACGCTGTACGTCGCGTTGACGCGCGCCGAGCAGCGCTGCTACGTCTTCTGGGGCGCGGCGGCCGCCGCGCGATACGCCCCGCTCGCGTGGCTGCTGCACGGCCACGATCCGGCGAGCGCCGGGGCGCTTGCCGTGCCGCTCGACGCCGCGACCGTCGCGCGCGGACTCGAGCGCTGGCGCGCGCGAGCCGACCGGCGCCATCCCGCTGCCGTCGCGCTCGTCGACACGCCGACGCTCGTCGCGGCGCTGCGGCCCGCCGTGCCGGCCGCGACCCGCACGCACGCGGAGGATCGGCGCGGGGAAGCGCAACCGGATGCGCAGGCGCCGGTGCTCGTCGCGCGCGCCTTCACGGCGCGGATCCCGCCGGCGTCGATCACGACCAGCTTCAGCGCGATCGCGTCGACGCTCGCCGGAGGCGAGTCCGCGATCGAAGCCGGGCGCGACGCCGACGTCGTCGACCGGCCGGACCACGACCAGCCCGGCCCGGGGGAGGGCCCGCCGCTCGCGGCGGAGACCCCTCTGCTGGCGGCGGAGTCCCCGCCGCTGGCGGCAGAGCCCCCGCCGCTGGCGGCAGCCGACGCGATCCGCTTCCGCTTTCCCGCCGGCTCGCAGGCCGGGGTCTGCCTGCACGGCATTCTCGAGGAGACCGCTTTCGACGCGCCGCCCGAGGCCGACCTGGTTTCGCGCTGGCTCGCACGTTGCGGATATGCGCGCATCGATGCCGCCGAAGTTTCCGAGTGGCTCGGCGCCGTGTTGCGTGCGCCGTTGCGCGCGCCGGACGGCACCGCGATCGACCTGTCGCGCGTGCCGCCCGGCCGGCAGATCCGCGAGATGGATTTCCACCTGGGCGCGCACGACGTGTCGGACCGCGCGGTGCTCGATGCACTGGTCGAGACGTTCCCGGTCGAGGCGGCGGCGGGCGCACGTCGCTGGAGCGGATTCCTGCGCGGCTTCGTCGATCTCGTCTTCGAGCACGCGGGCCGCTACTACATCGTCGACTGGAAGAGCAATCACCTGGGCAGCGACGCCGGCTGCTACGCCGACGCGGCGCTCGACCGCGCGATGCGCGCGCATGCGTATCCGCTGCAGTCGAGTCTGTACACGCTCGCGGTGCACCGCTGGCTTCGGCGCTCGCTGCCGGGCTACGACTACGAGCGCTGCTTCGGCGGCGTGTTCTACGTGTTCCTGCGCGGGGCGGGGCTCGACACCGCGCCCGGTGCGCCGGCCGGCGTGCATGCGGGCCGGCCGCCGCTTCGCACGATCGAGCGGCTCGATCGCCTGTTCGGCGCGAGCGCCGCGGGCGCACGAGCGAGGACGCCATGATGCGCGAGAAACGCCCCGGCGAGCGCATCGCGCGCGAATTCGGCCATGCGCTCGGGCGCATGCACGCGCGCGTCGGCGGCGATGCGCAGGCGCGCGACACGCTCGAACGCTGGGCGCAGCACGCATGGGCCGAAGCCGACGCCGGGCACGTCTGCGTCGAAGTGGGCGAGCCGGCCGAGCGTGTGCGCCTCGCGGCGAGTCCCGTCGTCGGCGACGCGGCGAAGCCGCAAGGCGCAGCGCTCGTCCTCGACGGCACGGCGCTGTACCTGCATCGGCTCTGGCAGGCCGAGTGCCGGCTCGCGCAGGCGATTCCCGCGCTCGATTCGCCGGCGCCGCTCGCCGACGCGTCCGCGCTGGACGCGGCGATCCGCTCGGTCCACGGTGCCGATCCGGTCGACGACGCGCAGCAACGTGCCCTGCGGCGCGCGCTCGGGCATCGGCTCACGATCCTGTCCGGCGGACCGGGAACCGGCAAGACGACGACGCTGGCGCGCCTGCTCGTCGCGTTCGCGCAACTCGCGCCCGATGCGCGGGTCGCGTTCGCCGCGCCGACCGGCAAGGCCGCGGCGCGCCTCGCGCAATCGCTGTCGGCGCAGCTCGTCCGGCTCGACCCGGGCGGCGAACTGCGCGCGCGCCTGCCCGACGCGGGAATGACGGTGCATCGGCTGCTCGGCGTTCGCCCCGACGGGTCGGTCGGGCGCGGCGCGCGGCACGGCTCCCCGCTGCGGCTCGATCACGACCTGATCCTCGTCGACGAAGCGTCGATGCTCGACATCGAGCTCGCCGCGGCGCTCGCGTCGGCGATCGGCCCGCACGCGCGGCTCGTGCTCGCCGGCGACCGCGACCAGCTCGCGTCGGTGGAAGCGGGCGCCGTGTTCGCCGACCTGTGCGCAAGCGCGGGCGACGCGGTCGTCGAGCTCACGCACAACCACCGGCAAAAGGACGCTGCGCACATCGTCGAACTCGCTGCGCAGGTGCGCGACGCGTCGGCCGCCCGCGGCGACCGTTCGCCGCGCCCGATCGTCTGGCCTGCGCGCATCGCACTGCGCGCGCCCGACCCGGCGGCGATCGTCGACGAAGCGCTCGGCGCATGGGCCGAGGTGCGCGAAGCGATCGACGCGAACGCGACGCCGGCGCAGGTGCTCGCCGCGTGCGACCGGCACCGCGTGCTCACCGCATTGCGCGAGGGGCCGCTGGGCAGCGACGCGCTGAACCGCTCGATCGCCGCGCTCGCGCGGCGGCGCGCAGCGAGTGCGGCCGGCGAGCGCGCACGCCGGGCGCAGTGGTATCCGGGCCGGATCGTCCTGGTCACGGCGAACCGGCCGGCGCTCGGGCTGTTCAACGGCGACGTCGGCGTGTGCGTGCGCCGGCCCGATGCGAACGGCGATGACGCGCTCGTCGTCGCGTTCGACGGCACAATCGACGCACGCCTGTTCCCGGTGCTGCAGATGCCCGCCTGCGAGGATGCATGGGCGATCACCGTGCACAAGTCGCAGGGTTCGGAATTCGACTCGGTTTCGCTCGTGCTCGCCCCGCGCGGCCATCGGCTCAATACGCGCGAGCTCGTCTACACCGGCGTCACGCGCGCGCGCAACCGGCTCGTCGTGTGGGCCGAGCGCGAAACGGTCGACGAGGCGGCCGTCACGCGCACCGAGCGACGCGGCCGCCTCGCGCAGCGCCTGGCCGGCCGGATGCCGGCCAGCGCGGACTCGCCGCGATGATTTCGCGGCACGTCGCACTGCGCGCGCTGCCGGCGTTGCGCTGGTGGCCGCGCGTGCGCGGCGAGACGCTGCGCGCCGATGCGCTCGCCGGGCTCGTCGGGGCGTCGATCGTATTGCCGCAGGCGGTCGCCTTCGCGACGCTCGCCGGTCTTCCGCCGCAATACGGGCTGTACTGCGCGATCGTTCCCACGATCGTCGCGGCGCTGTTCGGCTCGTCGCTGCACACGGTGACCGGCCCGACCAACGCGCTGTCGCTGATGACCTTCGCCGCGCTGGCGCCGCTCGCCGTGCCCGGCTCCGAAGAATACGTGCGCCTGGCCGCGACGCTCGCGCTGCTCACCGGCGCGTGCATGCTCGCGCTCGGTGCGTTGCGGCTCGGCCTGCTGGTGAACTTCATCTCGCAGCCGGTGATCGTCGGTTTCACCGCCGGCGCCGGGCTGCTCATTTTCGTGAGCCAGATCGGCCCGCTCACCGGCGTGCCGATCCCGGCGCACGCTTCGCTGCCCGATGCGCTCGGGCTCGCGTTCTCGAACCCCGGGCAATGGCGACCGTGGGTGCTCGTCGTCGCCGGGGCGACGATCGTCGCCGGACTCGTCGTGCGTCGGCTGCGCCCGCAGTGGCCGGGCGTCGTCGTCGCGATGCTCGTCGGCACGCTGCTCGCGCATGCGGCGAATCTCGCGCTCGGCGAGGCCGCGACCGGCATCGCGTGGCTCGACGCGGTGCCGCGTTCGCTGCCGCCGTTCGCGCTGCCCGAATTCGGTTCGCAGGCAATGGGTGAGCTGAGCGGTGTCGCGGTCGCCGTGGCGATCGTCTCGCTCACGCAATCGGTGTCGATCGCGCGCGCGCTCGCGCTGCGCACCGGCCAGCGCATCGACGGCAACCAGGAGTTCGTCGGACAGGGGCTGGCGAACGTCGCCGCCGGCCTGTTCTCGGCGTTTCCGGTCGGCGCCTCGGCGAACCGGTCGGGGCCGAATCTCGACGCGGGCGCGGTGACGCCGATGTCGGCGCTGTTCGCCGGCGTGTTTCTCGCGGCGATCGTCCTGCTGTTCGCGCCATGGGTCGCCTGGCTGCCGCGACCCGCGGTCGCCGGCGTGCTGTGCCTGGCCGCGGTGTCGCTGATCGACGTCGAGCGGATCCGCTCGACGCTGCGGATCAGCCGGCCCGAGGGCGGCGTGCTGCTCGCCACGCTGATCGCGACGCTGCTGATGCGCCTCGAGGTCGCCGTCCTGACCGGCGTCGCCGTCTCGCTCGTGCTGTACCTGAACCGCACTTCGCGGCCGACGATCCGCAGCCTCGTCCCCGATGCGCTTTCGCCCGAGCGGCCCTTCGTGCCGCTCGAAGCCACGCGTCGCGAGTGCCCGCAGGCGAAGCTGCTCAGCATCGAAGGCTCGATCTACTTCGGCGCGGTCGCGCACATCGAGGGGCATTTCGAGACCTTGCGCGAGTTCACGCCCGGGCAGAAACACCTGCTGCTGCTGATGCGCAACGTGAACTTCGTCGACGTCGCCGGCGTCGACCTGCTGATCGCCGAAGCGCGCCGGCGCCGCGAGGCGGGCGGCGCGCTGTACCTGCACGGGTTGCGCCCTCCGGTCGAGGCCTTCCTCGCGCGCGGGCACGCGATCGAAGAGATCGGCGCCGACCGGATCTATTCGGCCAAGCACGTCGCGATCGCCGACCTGTTCTCGCGGCTCGACCCCGCGATCTGCCGGCGCTGCAGCGCGCGGATCTTCTACGAGTGCCAGCAGTACAACGAGACTTGAAGCGCCGCGCGCTCAGCGCGCGCGATCCGCCGAGCGCTCCATCTCGCGCCGGATCCGCACCGCCTCGTCGTCCGCGTCGAAGCGCACGTCGCTCCAGCGCAGCGGCGCGCCCTCGGCGACGTCGCGAACGAGCACGACGCCGTTGGCCAGCCCGAGCGGGAGGCCTTCGATCGCGCGCGACGCCTGTGCGGGCATCAGGCGCCCGTACACGGTGTAGCCGCCTTCGCCGTCGAGCGTCTCACCGGCCTTGAGCGCGCGCTTCGCGACGGCCACGGCGTCCGCCCGAAAGCCGGTCGCGGCGCCGGTCGGCTCGCGCCGCAGGCCGACGCTCGCAACCGATATGCCGAGCTCCAGGCCGATGAGGTGGTAGGGTTTGTACATCGCCGCGTAGTTGCCGCCGGGATCGGTGAGCAGGCCGTATTCGCGAAAGCAGCGCTGCACATAGTCGCTGTCCGCGGCGAACGTGACGTACACCCCCCAGCGCAAGTCGCGATGTACCGGGCGGCCATCGCGCTCGACGCTGGAGACGACTTCCACCTGACCTCGGTGATGGAGCGCGCCGCCTTCGCTGCGCGGACGCAGCAGCCGCGGCAGGTCGTCGGCGCCGCAAGGCGGGAACTCCAGTCCGCCGGGCGCGGGCGCAAGCCCCGTCGCATTCGCCACTGCGGCCATCTCGATCGCCGATTTCGTGCCGTCGAGGAAGGAGTTGAACATCTGCGCGTTGAAATCGCCTTCCGCGAGCATTTCGCGCGTGAAGCCGTAGTGGCCCCACACCGTGTCGGGTGTGGACTCGTGATAAGCCGGCAGATATTTGGTGCCCTTGCCCGCAGCGACGACCTCGAACCCTGCGGCGCGCGCCCAATCCACCATTTCGCAGATCAGAGCGGGTTGGTCTCCGTATGCAAGCGTGTAGACGATCCCGGCTTCGCGCGCGCGCTGCGCGAGCAGCGGTCCCGCAAGGGCATCGGCCTCGACGTTCACCATCACGATGTGCTTGCCTTCGCGGCAGCAGGCGAGGACGTGGCGTATGCCGGCGGCGGGATTGCCGGTCGCATCGATGACGATCTCGACCTCCGGGCTCGAGATCACGGCGGTGACGTCTTCGGTGACGAACGTGGCGCCGGTGCGCGCAGCCTCCTTCGGCGACGGCGCGCCGTAGCGATCAGCCGCCCAACCCACGCGAGCCAGGCTTTCCCAGGCGCGATGAACGTTCAGATCGGCGACCGCCACGAGGTGTATACCCGGGGTGCGCGGCACCTGGGAGAGGAACATCGAGCCGAATTTGCCCGCGCCGATGAGGGCGACGCGCAAAGGGCGCCGCTCGGCGGCGCGCTGCTGGAGCAGGCGATGTAGATTCATGGCGGCGGCCGTGGATGCCCCGGGTGGGTGAGGCGAGATTCGATTCTATACCAGGCCGCCCGATGCGGTGGACAGGCGACGCGGCGAGAAGTGAAGGGGATAGGCGCAGCGACGGCGGGCGCGTTGCCACCCGCCATTCACCACTGACCCTTCACGAGTTACGGCCTCAGACGTAGCTGCGGTAGCGCGGGTCGTACATCCGCGATTCGATGTACGCAGCGAGATCGTCCGGCCGGCTGCGGCGCGCAAGTCCCTGCTCGTAGGCAACTTCCGCGACGGCTGCCGCGATC